>JBIOFK010000058.1:0-13219 GCA_044447065.1 Actinomycetales bacterium
GATGCTGAAAATAACGACAGGGGAGCGCCGCCGACCATGGCGGGCGCTGAGAGTGCGGGCAACCGCAGACCCTCGAACCTGATCCGGCTAGTACCGGCGAAGGGAGTCGAGTTCTCTTCGGCGTGCGGTATTCCGCCGCGCACCGCCCCTCCTGAGAAGGAGGATTCCATGAACAACCTTTCCGCGGCCAAATCCGCACCCCGGACCAGTAAATCCGCGTGGCGGGTGGTGGACATCGTGGTCGCCTCCGTCGTCGGCGTCGCCGTCGGCGTCATCTTCTGGGCGTGGTCCGCCGGCTATGCCGGAATCGCCCTGCTGACCGCGGCCGTGCCTCCGCTGGCTGGACTCTACGGCGGCGGCTGGCTCATTGCCGGGGTGATCGGCGGGCTGATCATCCGCAAGCCGGGGGCGGCGCTGTACTGCGAGCTGCTCGCGGCCGTGGTGGAGGCCCTGCTCGGCTCCAGTTTCGGGTTCACCGTGCTGCTCTCAGGCCTGATCCAGGGGCTGGGCGCCGAGGTGGCTTTCGCCGCGTTCCGCTACCGCCGATTCACCCTGCCGGTGGCGTTGCTCGCCGGAGCGCTGGCCGGTGTGGGCATGGCCCTGAACGACAACGTCAACTACAACGCCGAGTGGGAACTGGGCGCCAAGGTCCTTTATCTAGTCTTCGCCGTCATCTCCGGGACCGTTATTGCCGGCCTGCTGTCCTGGCTGGCGGTGCGCGGACTGGGCCGCACCGGGGCGCTGTCGCAGCTTCCCTCCCGCCGGGCCGCGACGGAACCTGTGCTGTAGCCGTGGGAGCGTTCGACGGCGGGGCGGCGGCCCGCGCCCCCGGCACCTCCGCGTGCCGCCCGGCTGCGGTGCGGGCCCGCGGCTGGGGCTGGCAGCATGCCGGCCGCAGCCGCAAGGCCGTGCACGATCTTGACCTGGACATCGCGGCCGGCGAACGTGTCCTGCTGCTGGGGCCCTCCGGGGCCGGGAAGTCCACGCTGCTGCATGCCCTGGCCGGGGTGCTGGGCTCCGATGAGGAGGCGCAGGAATCCGGCAGCTTGCTGGTCGACGGTGTCCATCCCGCTGCCCGGCGCGGCCGGAGTGGCCTGATGCAGCAGGACCCGGAGGCCCAGGTGGTGCTCTCCCGGGTCGGCGACGATGTGGCCTTCGGCGCGGAAAACCTGTCGGTCCCCAGGGATGAAATCTGGCGCCGGGTGGGCCGGGCGCTGGCCGACGTCGGCCTGGACCTTCCCCTGGACCACGCCACATCGTCCCTGTCCGGCGGCCAAAAACAACGCCTTGGCCTGGCCGGAATCCTGGCCATGGAGCCCGGGATGCTGCTGCTGGACGAGCCGACTGCGAATCTGGACCCCGCGGGGGTGCTGGAGGTGCGCGACGCCGTCGCCCGCACGGTCGCTGCCACGGGAGCCACGCTGGTGGTGGTGGAACACCGGGTGGCCGTCTGGCTGGACGTGGTGGACAGAGTTGTTGTCCTCGCAGCGGGAGGCGGGGTGCTGATCGACGGGACACCGCGGCAGGTCCTCGCCGCGGCCCATGACGCCCTTGCGGCGGCCGGCGTCTGGGTGCCGGGATACGTTCCGGCCACCCGTCCCCGCATCGGCGGCGCCGCCGAACCCGCCGCGTTGCTGGCGGCGCAGTCCCTGGCGGTGTCACGGGTAGCGGCCAAGCGCCGGGTCAAGCCTGTCCCGGCGGCCAGCGGAATCAGCCTGACCGTCGACGCCGGGACCGCCCTGAGTATCACCGGAGCCAACGGTGCGGGCAAGTCCACGCTTGCGCTGACCCTGGGCGGACTGCTCGCGCCGCTGGACGGCTCCCTCCGCGCGCTGCCCGCCCTCGCCGCCGGGGCCGGCGCGGAACCCGCACGCTGGAAGGGCCGGGAGCTGATCACCCGGATCGGTACCGTGTTCCAGGAACCGGAACACCAGTTCGTCACGGGCCGGGTGGTGGATGAACTCCTGTTCGGCCCCCGGCTGCTGGGAACCGGAGAGGACCGGGTGGAGGAACTTCTGGTCCGGCTTCGCCTGGAAGCCCTGGCGGATGCGAATCCTTACACCCTCTCCGGCGGCGAGAAGCGCCGGCTGTCCGTGGCCACGGTCCTGGCCGCCAGCCCGCTGATTCTGGTGCTGGACGAACCCACTTTCGGCCAGGACGCCAACACCTGGGCCGAACTGGCATCCCTGCTCACGGAGCAGCTCGATGCCGGCACCGCCGTGGTGTCGGTCACCCATGACGCGGAATTCACGGCAGTGCTGGGCGCCCGGACGCTGGCCCTGGGAACACCGGCGGAGGCGCTGGCATGAGCGCGGATGTGATGGCGCCGCCCCGGTCCGGCGCCCTGCTGGCCCGGGCCAACCCGCTCTCAAAGGTCGCCGTTGGCCTGCTGCTGACCGTGTGCCTGCTGCTGAGCGTGGACATCGCGTCCGCCGCGGTGGCGCTCGTGCTTGAAGTCCTGGCGCTGCCGCTGGCCGGGGTCCGGCCGGGCATGCTCCTGCGGCGCGGATGGCCCATTCTCGCCGCGGCCGTGGTGGGGGCCTATGGGACAGCTCTGCTGGCGCCCAAGACAGGTGCGGTGCTGTTTGACCTGCCGCCCGTGGTTTTCACCGAGGGCTCATTGGCCGCGGGAGTCGCCATTGCCGTACGCGGTATTGCCATAGCCCTGCCCGGGATCATGCTGCTCGCCTGCACCGACCCGAGCGACCTGGCCGATGCGCTGGCCCAGAAACTGCGGCTTCCGGCCCGTTTCGTGCTTGGGGCTCTCGCCGCCATGCGGCTCGTCGGGCTGCTGGTCGAAGAATGGCAGACTCTCGCGCTGGCGCGCCGGGCCCGCGGCGTGGGCAGCGGCGCCGGGGCGGCGGGCAGGCTCAAGGCCTCGCTGGGCCAGGCGATGGCGCTGCTGGTCCAAGCCATCCGCAGGGCCTCCCGGCTCGCCGTCACCATGGAGGCCAAGGGCTTCGGCGCCGGGCGGCGGACCTGGGCCAGGGAATCCCGCTTCAGCTCGCTTGACGCGCGGGTGCTGGCCGCCGGGATCCTGGCATCGGCAGCGGCGGTGGGGACCGCCGTCGTGCTCGGCACCTGGAACCCGGTGTTCGGCTGAATATCGCACGGACTGGATATTCATTCGACAACGCGGACTTCTACCTGTCGTAGTCGCGTCATTTCGTGAATTTTATGCGGTTCATGATATTGATTAAGCCATGACTTCGAACGTTCTGACGCACGCTGCCGCCCCCGAATCCAACGACGTCGGCATCTCCGTGGGGGTCCTGGTCCGGGACGCGAGGTCTGAGAAGGGCTGGACCCAGGGCCGGCTGGCCGCCGAACTGGGCACCAGCCAGAGCGCCGTCGCCAGGATGGAACAAGGCAAGCAGAACCTCAGCCTCAAGATGATCCAGCGGATGGAAACCATCTTCGGCCGCAGCATCCTCAGTCTCGGCGGTGCGCCCAAAGCCAAAATCACCCACCTGCGCGTCGTGGGGGGCCATCAGCTCTCCGGCAGCGTTGAGGTCAACTCCAGCAAGAACGCCGGCGTCGCACTGCTGTGCGCGAGCCTGCTCAACCGCGGCACCACCACCCTTCGCCGACTGGCCAGGATCGAGGAGGTTAACCGGATTGTCGAACTGCTGGTGAGCATCGGCGTCGAATGCACCTGGCTCAACGCCAGCGACCTGCAGATCCGCCGTCCCGCCGTGCTGGATCTGGACTCGATGGACGCGGAGGCCGCGCGCCGCACCCGCAGCGTCATCATGCTGCTCGGCCCGCTGCTGGACGAGGAGGACAGCTACAGGCTTCCGTACGCCGGCGGCTGCGACCTGGGCACCCGGACGGTGGAGCCGCACATGCAGGCGCTGCGGCAGTTCGGCCTGGACGTCACAGCCCACAACGGCTTCTACCGGGTCCAGGCGCCGGAAGCCGATACCCGGGACAGGACCTTCATCCTGACCGAACGGGGGGACACGGTCACGGAAAACGCTGTCATGGCCGCCGCGCACCGCACCGGCACCACGGTGATCCGCAACGCCAGCCCCAACTACATGGTCCAGGACCTGTGCTTCTACCTCCAGGGTCTCGGCGTGGACGTCGAAGGAATCGGCAGCACCACGCTGACCATCCGCGGACGCGACCGCATCGAAACGGACATCGAATATTTCCCCTCCGAAGACCCCATCGAAGCGATGAGCCTGATCACCGCCGGCATCGTGACCGGCTCCGAGGTGACCATCAAGCGGGTGCCCATCGAATTCATGGAAATCGAACTCAGCGTCCTGGAGCAGATGGGCTTCCGGTACCTGAAGTCGGCTGAATACACGGCCCGTAACGGCCGCACCCGGCTGGTGGACGTGACCACCCTCCGCTCGGACCTAGTGGCCTCCCAGGACAAGATCCATCCGATGCCGTTCCCGGGGCTCAACATCGACAACCTGCCCTTCTTCGCCGTGATCGCCGCGTGCGCCGAGGGGTCGACCCTGATCCACGACTGGGTCTACGAGAACCGGGCGATCTACCTGACGGAGCTGAACCGGCTCGGCGCCCGCGTCCGGCTCCTGGACCCGCACCGTATCGACGTGTCGGGTCCCACCCGCTGGCGGGCCGCGGAAATCGGCTGCCCGCCCGCGCTCCGGCCGGCCGCCTGCATCCTGCTGGCCATGCTGGCGGCGAAGGGCACCTCGGAACTGCGCAACATCTATGTGATCGAACGCGGCTACGAGGATCTGGCCGAGCGGCTGAACACCATCGGCGCTGAAATCGAGTACTTCCAGGACTGAGCCTGCGGTCGCGGCCGGCTCCCGCGGCCTGCCTCCGCGGGCGGGCGGCTAGGCCCGCCGCCCGGGCAGCTAGACCAGTCCCCGGGGCTAGACCGCGGCCAGCGCCCCGGCCAGATCCGCCTGCAGATCAACCACGTCCTCCAGCCCCACGGACAGCCGGACCACGCCGTCGGACAGGCCGATGGCCGCCCGGCCCGCCGGGCCCATGGCGCGGTGGGTCGTGGTGGCAGGGTGGGTGATCAATGATTTCGAATCGCCCAGGTTGTTGGAGATGTCGATGATCTTCAGCGCATTGAGCAGCGAGAAGGCCGCATCCTTGGCTGTCTTGCCGGCGGGGGCACGCAGCTCAAAGGTCAGCACGGTACCGCCGGCCTTCATTTGCGCCCTGGCCAGGTCGTACTGCGGGTGGGACAGCAGCAGCGGGTACTTGACCCAGCCGACCGCGGGGTGCGCGTCAAGGAACTCCGCCAGGACCAGCGCGTTGGCGGAGGAGTGGCTGACCCGCAGCCCCATGGTTTCCAGGCCCTTCGTGAGCACCCAGGCGTTGAACGCGGAAAGCGCGGGCCCGGTGTGCCGCATCAGGTTCTTAACGGGCCCGTCGATGAACTCCTTTGTGCCCAGGATCGCCCCACCCAGCACGCGGCCCTGGCCGTCGATGTGCTTCGTGCCCGAATACACGATCACGTCGGCACCAAGGTCGCCGCAGCGCTGCAGCAGGGGTGTGGCGAAGACATTGTCCGCCACCACCTTTGCGCCGGCGGCGTGTGCGAGCGCACAGACGGCCCCGATATCCACAATCTCCTGCATCGGGTTGGACGGGGATTCGAAGAACACCGCGGCGGTCGGGACGGAGAGCGCCTCGCGCCACTGATCCAGGTCCGGCCCGTCCACGAAGACGGTCTCCACCCCCCAGCGTGGAAGGATTTCGTTGAGGATTACAAAGCACGAGCCGAACAGGGACCGGGCGGCCACGACGCGGTCACCGGCGCCAAGGAGCGCGCCCAGTGCGGTAAATACGGCGGACATGCCTGATGCCGTGGCGAAGCAGGCCTCGGTGCCCTCCAGCAGGCGCAGCCGTTCCTGGAACGTTGCCACGGACGGATTGCCGTAACGGGAGTAGACGAACCTCTCGTCCTCGCCCGTGAAGGCCCGTTCCGCGGCCTCGGCGGACTCGTAGACGAAGCCTGAGTTCAGGAAAACGGCCTCGGACGTCTCCTGGAAATTGGTCCTGTCCACGCCGCCGCGCACCGCCTGGGTGTCCGCCGCCCAGTGCGCTGCCGATGGGTTGAACGGGCTCATGCCCCGGCCCGCTTCCACGGCAGGTGCCGGTTCTTCCAGCCGTTGATGACGCGGTCACCGTAAGCGTCGGCGGCGCCCTCAAAACCCTCCAGCACGTTGAACGCGGTGAAGCCCGCGGCCGTCGCCGCCTCGGCCGCGGCGACCGACCGCGCACCGGAACGGCACAGGAAAACGAGTTCGACGCCGTCGCCCGTCTTGGCTTCCGCCACGGCGTTGCGCAGCTGCTCCAGGAACTGCGGATTGGCCGCTCCGCCCGCCAGGTTCCACTGCACGAACGCCGGTTCGGCGCCCACGGCGGACGTGTCCGGGATGCCGATATGCGTCCACTCGGGCGCCGTACGGACATCCACCAGCAGGGCGCCGGCCGCAACCTTCTCCCACGCGTGCTCCGGACTCAGATCACCGGCGTAGTTCATGCGTGGCCCTCCCCGGCGTAGTCGAGGTTGGTCACGGCATGGGCGACGGCGGCATCCGAGGCGGCGATGGCGCGCGGCAGGATCACGGCCTGGGCGGCGACCACGGAGCCTCCGTTGGCGGTCAGGACCGGGCCGCCGTGCAGGACGTAGCCGTCGGCCAGGGCGGCGGAGATGCGCTCGCAGAATGAGCGGTCATCGGGGCCGGTAATCAGCCGGTAGGCCAGTCTTTCCCCGGGGGTTTCTTCGGCGGACATGGGGCTCTCCTTCGTGCGCGGGTGGGGCGCGCCGCCCGGCTGCTGGCGTGGGCCGGATTCCTGGTTCCCGCGGGTGCCCCGGGATGGAGGGGTTCACGCTTGCAGTCCGGCAGCGACTGCCTGGATCATGCCAAGTATTCACCTGAGGCACCCCGCCGGAAAGAGGGTTGCCGGCCAGCAAGTCAGGGCTTGGCGCTGGCGCTCGTTACTCACTAGAAAAATAACACAGCCGCGCCCGCCGCCCGGTCCGGAGCGTCTTAGTGCGCCATAGAAGCCGCGGTGCGCCATCGAAACGCTCGCGCGCCCGGGAAAGGTCCGTGGCGCTGGCCGGTTTCGGTGGCGCCTGCCGGTTTCGGGGGCGCGCGCCGGTTTCAGTGCCGCGCCGCCACCCAAGGGGGCGCGGAGCTAGCGAACCGAATCGAGCAGGAGGTTCAGTTCCGCGGTGAGCATCGCCCGGACCTCGGCGGATCCGACGTCCCGGGCGTCGATCCGGTTCACCGGTGCCAGCAGCCGGATGCTGGAAATCAGCCACACCGCATCGGCGTCAAAGAGATCCTCCGGCACCAGCGGCCCGTAGCCGAGTTCCCAACCGGCGTCGGTGGCAGCCCTGAATAGCGCGCCCTGCGTGGTTCCGGGCAGGATTCCGCTGTCCAGCTGGGGGGTGATCAGCCGTTTGGTGACCGTGTCCCCCTCGACCTCGTAGTGCGCCACAAGCACGGACGAAGTGGGCCCCTCCAGGACCATGCCGTCGCTGCTGGTGAAAATCACGTCGTCGGCGCCGTTGTCGTGCGCATACCGCAGCGCCGCCATGTTGACCGCGTAGGACAGGGTCTTCGCCCCCAGCAGCAGCCAGGGAGCGCGCTGTCCCACCGAGCTGTCGTAGCCGCGGTCCAGCAGCAGCACATCGACGCCGCGCTCTCGCTGTTCCCGCCCCGCGGCCGGCGGCGCGGACACCTGCACCCAGGCGGTCGGCGTGCCGGACCCCTCCGGCCCGCGGGTCGCCAGCAGCTTGACCACGGCCTCGTCGCCGGGCTCCGGCGACGGTCCCCGGTACTCGGCCAACGCCGTCGCAATCGCCGCCTTCCATGCGTCCGGGGCGGGAATTTCGAGCTCCAGCAGCCCGGCCGAGGAGACCAGCCGGGACAGGTGCGAGGAGAGCTTGCGGACGGCGCCGTCCACCGCCAGCATGGAATCGAAAATGCCGTCCCCGCGGGTGGCTCCCTGATCCGTGGCCAGCAGCTGCGGTACCGCGGCGTCGGCCACTCGTCCGGCGGGATGGTCGGGGTCAAGGAAGACGAGGACGGTCATGGAGCCAGTTTAGTGTTCGGCCCGCGCCGGAGTGTTCGGCCCGCGCCGGACCGACCGGGCGGCGCAGCGTGGCCGGGCGTGTCGGGGCGGCTAGGCTGAGGGTTCCAGTGCTGCGTTTCCTGCAGCAGACTATGCGCTTCGGAGGTTCTTGAGTGCTGTGGCCGTTCGCGGGTCTTGCCGCCGCCCCCGCATGGGTGACCGTGCTGTCCTCGCTCGCGGACCTGGTAATCCGGGTGGTGATGCTGGGCGTGATCCCCGGAAACCGGCGGCCGACGACGGCGATGGCCTGGCTCCTGTGCATCTTCTTCCTGCCGCTCCCGGGACTTGCGCTGTTCCTGCTGTTCGGTAACTTCCGGCTCTCCCGGCGGCGCCGCGAATACCAGGCCGAGGTCAACCACAAGGTGGCCGTGTCCACCAAGGCGATCGCCGACGCGGTTCCGCGCTACGACGGCCCCGAATGGGTCAACTCCGTCATCGGGATGAACCGCCGGCTCGGCTCCTTTCCCAGCCTGGACGGCAACGCCGTCGAGCTGTTCGAGGACTACCAGGGGTCGCTGGACGCCATGGCTGCGGCGGTCGGCGAGGCTAAGGACTACGTGAACGCGGAGTTTTACATCATGAGCGCGGATCCGGCCACGGAGGGTCTGTTCCGTGAGCTCGAGGCGGCCGCGGACCGCGGTGTCCGGGTCCGGGTGCTCTACGACCACCTCGGCTCCCTGCGGATCAAGGGTTACCGCAAACTCAAGAAGCGGTTGAGCGCCGCGGGCGTGCAGTGGAGGCCGATGCTGCCGATGCAGCCGTTCAGGGGCATGTGGCGCCGGCCGGACCTGCGCAATCACCGCAAGATCCTGGTGGTGGACGGGCGCGTCGCGTTCACCGGCTCGCAGAATGTCATCGAGCCGGGCTACCGGAAGCCGCACAACCACAAGATCGGCCGGCGCTGGGTCGAACTCATGGTCCGGCTCGAGGGACCGATCGTGGGCACCTTGAACATCATGTTCGCCACCGACTGGTCCTCCGAAACGGAGGAGTCCCTGGCCGGACAGCTCGCCAGCCACCATTGGGAGTCACCGAAGGACGGCACCATGTGCCAGGTAGTGCCCAGCGGCCCCGGCTTCACCACGGAGAACAACCTGCGCCTGTTCAACACCCTGCTGTACTCCGCGCAGCACAAGATCACGATCTCCAGCCCGTACTTCGTGCCGGACGATTCCCTGCTGTACGCCATCACGACGGCGGCCCAGCGCGGGGTGGAGGTGGAGCTCTTCGTCTCCAAAAAGGGCGACCAGTTCCTGGTGGACCATGCCCAGCGCAGCTACTACGACGCGCTGCTGACTGCCGGTGTGCGGATTTTCCTGTACGAGGCGCCCCTGGTGCTGCACGCCAAGCACTTCACCGTCGACGACGACGTCAGTGTGGTGGGCTCCTCCAACATGGACATGCGCAGCTTTTCCCTGAACCTGGAGGTGTCCGTCATGTTCCTGGGCCCCGACATGGTGCAGAGGCTGGCAAAGGTCCAGGATCACTACCGGGAGAAGTCGACCGAGCTGCTGCTGGAGGAGTGGCAGAACAGGCCGATCCTGGCCCGTTATGTCGATAACGTGGCACGGCTGACGGCGACGCTTCAGTAGGGTGCGGGCCAGGGTCTAGGGCCGGGACTGCCGGGTCCGGGCCGGGCCGGGACTGCCGAGTCCGGTCCCTGTCAGGCCGGGTCCGCCGGGTGCGGATCCGACCGGATGCCGGTGTGCGGGTCAGGCCGGGCGCGGGACCGGGGCCGGGTGCGGATCCGGGTCCAGATTCGGGCGCCGGTCTGCGGGGAAGTCCGAGCCGAGGGCGGCCAGGACGCCGGCTGCCTTCGCGCGGACTTCCAGCCATTCTTCCCGGGGAGCCGAATCCGCGGTGATGGCACCGCCGACGCCGAGGCTCAGCGCCGTCGAATCCTCCCCGTGCACGGCCACCACGGCCCTGATGGTGACCGAAAGATCGGCCGCGCCGTCGAGGGAGAAATAGCCGATGGCGCCGGAGTAGACGCCACGCGGCCCGCCTTCGAGTTCGTCCAGGATCGCCATGGTGCTGATCTTCGGCGCGCCCGTCATGGAACCGGCAGGGAAGGCGGCGGCGACAGCCTCGGCGCGGGAGGCTCCCGGCCGCAGGACCGCATCAATGGTGCTGACCATCTGGTGCACGGTGGCGTAGCTTTCGATCGCACACAGGCGCGGAACGGTCAGGGATTCGGGCGCGGCGAACCGTGACAGATCGTTGCGCAGCAGGTCCACGATCATGATGTTCTCGGCGCGGTCCTTGGCGCTGTGCCGCAGTTCCTCCACCATCCGGGAGTCCCGCTGCGGATCGGCCGTGTCCCGCGGCCGGGTTCCCTTGATCGGCTCGGCCCGCAGGCCGCCGTCGGCGGTGATCCGCAGGAACCGTTCCGGGGACGATGAGGCGATATGCAGCGAATCCAGCCGCAGGTACGAGGCGAACGGTGCGGGCGAGGCCGCACGCAGCCGCCGATAGGTTTCCCACAGCGGCGCGTCCGGGGCGGCGTCCGGCAGCTGCCCGGTCAGCACCGTGGTCAGGCAGACCTCATAGCTGTCCCCCTCGGTGATGGCTGCCATCGCCCGGCCGATCTTGGCCGCGTAGTCCGCCTCGCCGTCCCGGCCGGTGAATTCCGGGCCTGCCCCGGATACCGCCGTGCCGGGGCGTCCGTCCGCCTCCTGGCTGCCGCCCGGCGCGTGCCCGACCGGGCCCGGGAGCCCGGCGGCCGAAAGGCCGGCCGGCGCGTGCCCGGCGGCCGAAAGCGCCAGCACCCGGCGGCGGGCCGTCTCCAGCCAGGCATCGTCCGGTCCCTCCAGGGTGAGCAGGTGGACGCACCGGCGCTCATGGTCCAGCACAGCCGCCCGGCCGGCGAAAATGAGGGCCGCATCGTCGTGCGGGGATTCGACATCCGCGCCCCCGGTCTCGCGTTTGAGCTCGTACCCCAGGTATCCAAGCCAGCCCAGCGCGAACCCGCACTCGTAGCCGTCCGGCACGGTCACCGCCGGCTGGCCCCACTCCGACTCGAGCCAGCGGAAGAACGGTCCGCGGAGCCGTGCCGTCACACCGGCTCCGCGCAGCTGCGTGCTACCGCCCCGGTGGCGGGCCAGCAGCCCGTGCGGGCCGCCGTCGTCGGCCATGATGCTGAACCGGTTGCGCCCGCTGAGCCCCTCGGATCCGGCGTTGGAGCTGTCCAGCCAGACGGCGCGCGGCGAGTCGGCATAGAGGGTCCCGAAGAGGTCCCCGCCGTCCGGACAGCCGGCCACCGTCACCACCCGCAGTTCCGCTCCGGCGCGGCCGCCGCGCTCCGGTGCCAGCAGCGGTTCCAGGGCCGGCAGGAAGCTGAGCCCGCGCAGCACGGCGGGCGCGGCGCCGTCGGCCCGGGCCTCCACCAGCAGGTCCGCGAGCCCCGCGGGGTCGTCCTGGGCCAGCAATTCGTCCTCCTGCTGCGCCCACTGGTCCCAGAAGGGGGCATAGCTGTCCCCGTCGCGGTCCAGGGCGCGGGCCATCCGGACCTCGGCCGGGGCGTCCATCCAGATCACGGCGTCCAGGAAGGGCCGGGCGGTGGCGTGGGCGGCCCCGACGCCTTCGACCAGCACGACGTCGGCCGCGGCGGTGGTGCGCTGCTCGCCGTCGTAGTGGTTGGCCCAGTCCCAGCTGGACCACTGCGCATCGGCTCCGGCATCGAGGGGAGCCAGGACTGTGCTCACATAGCGTTCGATGCCGGCGCCCAGACCGTTCCAGCCGGGGTAGATGTCCTCCAGGTGGAACACGGATACCTTCCGGTGCTCGCGCAGCAGGGCGGCCAGTTCCAGGGCGAGGGTGGTCTTGCCGGCACCGGACCGGCCGTCGACGGCGATGATCACCGGCCGTGCGCCGGGCTGCGGTTTAGCGGCCTGCACGGAGGGTGTCCTCGCTTCCGGCGCCGGCGTCCAGTTCGGCGCGGACGAAGGCCACAATGCCGGGGACCGCGGCGTGGATCAGCTCCCAGGTCTGCTCGAATTCCGCCCAGCCGCCGTACCAGGGATCGGGGATCCCGAGTTCCGTATCGGGCCGGCCCGCCGCGGCGGGGTCAAAGGAGCGCAGCATCCGCACCCGGTCGCGGGAGGCGGCATCCGGGGCGCCGCGGTGCAGCGGCTCCAAATGGTCGGTATCCAGGGCCAGGATCAGCTCCCGTTCGGCGTACCAGGCGGGGCGGAACTTTCGGGCGGCGTGCCCAGACGCGCTGATGCCGTGGCGGTCGGAGCCGATGCCGTGCCGTGCCAGGGTGGCGGCGGCGCGCGGATCGATGGGGTTGCCCTCCTCCCAGCCGGTGGTTCCGGCGGAATCCACCTCCACCGCCAGGCCCGCCTCGTCAAAGGCGACGGCGAGCATCAGCTCCGCCATGGGGGAGCGGCAGATGTTGCCGGTGCAGACGGTAATGATCCTGTAGGGCTGGGTCATCCGCCCAGTCTAGCGAGACGGGTTCGGCTTCAGACGACGGCCAGCAGAACGCCGACTCCGATGAACAGGGTGCCGAAGATCCGGTTCAGCACCAGCGCCCCGCCGGAGCTGGAGGTGAGCCGGCGCAGTTGTTTGGCCAGGGCGGCGAACACGAACCACATCACCACGATGTCAATGCCCACGACGGTGGCGGTGAGGACAGCGTATTGCGGCAGCAGGGGGGAGTCCGCGCGGATGAACTGCGGCATGAAGGCAAGGAAGAAGACGATGGCCTTGGGGTTGAGCAGATTGACCCAGAATCCGCGCAGGAACATCGAATGGCCCGGCTCGTTGGCGCGGGTCAGCGCAGCCTCCGGGCTGGTGTCCGCCTTGGCCAGGAGTTTCATCCCGCCCAGGTAGATCAGGTATGCGGCACCGGCGAAGCGGATGATGTGGAAGGCCAGCGGCGAACTGGCCACCAGCAGTCCCACGCCGGCCGCGACGATGATGATGTGGATGACCAGCGCTGCCTGTTGGCCCAGGATTCCCCAGATGGACCGGCGGACGCTGGTATTGATCGCGTTGCTCATCGTATTGATGGCTCCGGCGCCGGGAGTGAGGCTGATCATCGCGCCGGCGCCCGCCAGGGCCAGCCACAGGGAAAATTGCACCCCCCAAGCTTAAGGCGGGCGCCGCCGTCGTCCGTCCCGCCCGC
>JBIOFK010000059.1:0-13113 GCA_044447065.1 Actinomycetales bacterium
CCCATCTGGTCGACCGGAAACTGATCGGCTCCCCCAAGGGTTTCATCAACACCGTCCCGCACATGAGCTTCGTGCTGGGCGAGGAGCACATCAGGTTCCTCAAGGCCCGGCACGCCTCGCTGTCCGCCAATCCGCTGTTCGCCTCGATGGAGTACTCCGAGGACCACTCCCGGATCGCCGGCTGGGCCCCGCTGATCATGAAGGGGCGTCCCGCCACGGACCGCGTGGCCGCGACCTACGCCCCGGAGGGCACGGACGTGGATTTCGGCGCCCTGACCCGTGAACTCGGCGGCTATCTTAAGTCCAACGGCGCCGAGATCAACTACGGCACCGAGGTCACCGACATCGGACGGTCGCACGACGGCGGCTGGAACCTTGCGCTCAAGCACCTCGCCTCCGGTGAGCACGGCAGCATCAACGCCCGGTTTGTCTTCGTGGGCAGCGGCGGCGGGGCCCTGCAGCTGCTGCAGCGTTCCGGCATCCGCGAGGGCAAGGGCTTCGGCGGCTTCCCCGTGTCCGGCCAGTTCCTGCGCTGCACCAACGAGGAACTGGCCGCCGCACACAGCGCCAAGGTCTACGGCCAGGCCTCGGTGGGTGCGCCGCCCATGTCCGTGCCGCACCTGGACACCCGCTACGTGGACGGCAAGCGCTCCCTGCTTTTCGGCCCGTATGCGGGCTTCTCCACCAAGTTCCTGAAGACCGGCAGCTACCTGGACCTTCCGATGTCCATCCGGCCGTCGAACATCTACCCGATGATCCGGGCCGGCCTGGCCAACCTGGGCCTGACGAAATACCTCATGACCGAGGTCTTCAAGAGCCGCAGCGCCAAACTGGACTACCTCCGGGATTACCTCCCGGAGGCCAACCCGGACGACTGGGAGATGATCACGGCCGGCCAACGGGTGCAGATCATGAAGAAGGACCCGAAGCAGGGCGGCGTGCTGCAGTTCGGCACCGAGGTCATCACCTCGGCGGACGGCTCGATCAGCGCCCTGCTCGGCGCCTCCCCGGGCGCCTCCACCGCTGTCCCGATCATGCTGGATCTGCTCCGGCGCTGCTTCCCCCGCAAGTTCAAGCTTGAGTGGCAGGACAGCCTGCACGAGATGATCCCGACGCTGGGCACCAAGCTGAACGACGATCCCGCGCTCTTCGCGGCGACGCTGGCCGCCACCGCCCGCTCGCTGCAGCTGGACACTCCCCGGCCCTGATCGGCGCCGCCGGGGCACCCGCACCCGCGGGATTGACGGAAAGAAGCAACGATGTTCCGCTTGGCCAAACTCTCGCTGGCGAACAGGGCGCTGATCGCGCTGATCACCATCGTCGCGGTGGTCTTCGGGGTGATCACCATGGGCTCGCTGAAGCAGGAGCTCATCCCGTCGATCGAGTTCCCGCAGGTCACCGTGGTGAGCTCCATGGCCGGGGCATCCCCCGAGGTGATCGACAAGCAGGTCAGCGCGCCGCTCGAGACCGCGCTGAACGCCGTCGAAGGTCTGGAATCCAACACCGCCACGTCCCGCACGGGCACGTCCACCATCAACCTGTCGTTCGCCTACGGGACCAACCTGGACCGCGCGCGGAACCAGATCGACAGGGCCATCTCCAACGCCCGCCCGCAGCTGCCGGACGGCGTGCAGCCGCAGGCGATTGCCGGATCCATCAGCGATTTCCCCATCCTGTTCCTCGCGGTGTCCTCGGATAAGCCGCTCAGCGAGCTCAATGCCGACCTGGCGCGGCTCGTGGTCCCTAAGCTCCAGAAGATCGACGGCGTACGCGGCGCCGACGTGACCGGGGCCAACAGCCAGCACATTTCCATCCTGCCGGATCCGGCCAAGCTGGCGGCGACCGGCGCAAGTGTCGCTTCGATCGGCACGGCCCTGAAGAACAACGGCAACCTGGTTCCGGCCGGTACGCTCGGGGACGCCGGTACGACCCTGTCCGTGCAGGTCGGCAGCCCGGTGGATTCGCTGGACACGATCCGGGCCCTGCCGCTGGCCGGAACCAAGACTCCCACCACCATCGGTGCCGTGGCCGCCGTCGCCCTTGCCGACGACACGCCCACCTCCATCACGCGCACCAACGGCCAGCCCACGCTGGCCCTGTCCATCACGAAAAAGCCCGACGCGGACACCGTCACGCTCTCGCACACCATCAAAGCGCAGCTGCCCCAGCTCGCCGCCTCGCTGGGCGGGAACGCGAAATTCACGACGGTGCTGGACCAGGCGCCGTTCATCGAACGCTCCATCAGCGACCTGACCACCGAGGGGCTGCTGGGACTGGGCTTCGCCGTCGTCGTGATCCTGCTGTTCCTGCTCTCGGTGCGGGCCACGCTGGTGACTGCCATTTCCATTCCGCTGTCCCTGCTGATCACGTTCATCGGCCTCTGGGCCACCAAGTACTCGCTGAACATCCTGACCCTCGGCGCGCTGACCATCGCGATCGGGCGGGTGGTGGATGACTCGATTGTGGTGATCGAAAACATCAAGCGGCACATGAGCTACGGCGAGGACAAGCTGCACGCCATCCAGAACGCGATCCGGGAAGTCGCCGGCGCCGTGACCGCGTCCACCCTGACCACGGTGGCCGTGTTCCTGCCGATCGCGTTCGTGGGCAACATCGCCGGGGAGCTGTTCCGCCCGTTCGCCCTGACCGTCACGATCGCCCTGCTGTCCTCGCTGTTCGTGGCGCTGACGATCGTGCCGGTGCTGGCGTACTGGTTCCTTGGCCGGTCCGCCCGGCAGCCGTCCACGCTGAGCTCCGCGCTCAGCGGGCGGGCACTGCTGGCCGCGGTGGAGGAAAAGGAGCGCGGTTCCTGGCTGCAGCGCGGCTACCTGCCGATCCTGCGCGGAACGCAGCGGCACCCGGTGCTCAGCCTGGCCGCGGGCGTGCTGATCCTGGGCATCACGCTGGCGCTGACCCCGCTGCTGCCGACGAACCTGCTGGGCAATTCCGGCCAGAACAGCATGTCCGTGACCGAGAAAATGCCGGCCGGAACTTCCCTGCAGGCAACCGCGGACGCTGCGGCCAAGGTGGAATCGGCGCTCAGGGGCGTGGCCGGGGTCAGGGACGTCCAGGTCACCGTGGGCAGCGCGACGGGCGGCTTCTCCGCGCTGTTTTCCGCCGGGGCGTCCAGCGCCGCGTTCCAGGTCGTCACCGACGAAAAGGCGGACCAGTCGAAGCTGCAGGACACCGTGCGCGGCAGGCTGTCGGGGATCGACGGCGCCGGCGTCCTGAGTGTCGCTTCCTCCTCCGGCGGATTCGGGATATCGAGCACGGTGGAGATTTCCGTTAACGCCTCAACGTCAGCGGACCTGAAGACTGCCGCCGACGCCGTCACAAAAGCGATGCAGGGCACGCCCGGTGCGGCGGAAATCACCAGCAACCTTGCCGGGTCCCAGCCGGTGGTCCAGGTGAGCGTCGACCGGGCCAAGGCCGTGGCCGCAGGATTGAGCGAGGACCAGGTCTCCGCGCTGCTGGCCGCCACCATCAGCCCCGTCCCGGCCGGCACCGTGCGGATCGACACCACCGACTACCAGGTTCAGATCGGCCAGGGCACGCAGTTCGCGTCGGTGGACGCGCTGAAGAAGGCCACCATCCCCACCGCCGCCGGCCAGATTCCGCTCGCGTCCATCGCGACGGTGGCGCAGGTGGATGTGCCGCTGAGCATCACCAGCGCCAACGGCCAGCGCAACGCACGAGTCTCCATCACGCCGTCAGGCAATAACCTCAACGCGCTCAGCTCGGACGTGGCGAAGCGCCTGGCGACCGTGGACCTGCCGGCCGGGGCCACGGCGGCGATCGGGGGCGCCACGACGCAGCAGGCGGACACCTTCTCGCAGCTGGGGCTGGCTCTTCTGGCCGCCATCGCCATCGTGTACGTGATCATGGTCGCGGCGTTCAAGTCCCTGATCCAGCCGCTGATTCTGCTGGTCTCCGTGCCGTTCGCGGCCACCGGCGCCATCCTGCTGCTGCTGGCGACCGGGATCCCGCTGGGCCTGCCCTCGCTGATCGGGATGCTGATGCTGGTCGGCATTGTGGTGACGAACGCGATCGTGCTGATCGACCTGATCAACCAGTACCGCAGGCCGGCCGGGGACAGGCCCGCCATGACGGTGGCCGACGCGATCGAACACGGAGCCCGGCAGCGGCTGCGCCCCATCCTAATGACGGCCCTGGCCACGATCTTTGCGCTCACCCCGATGGCCCTGGGCGTCACCGGCGGCGGCGGGTTCATATCGCAGCCGTTGGCCGTGGTGGTGGTCGGCGGCCTGGTGTCCTCCACGGCGCTGACCCTGCTGCTGGTGCCGGTGCTCTACCGCCTGATCGAGGGCGGGCGCGAACGCAGGGCGCTGCTGCGGTCTCTGCAGGAAGTCCACCGGCCTGCACCGCGGCGCGACGATGATCCCGTCCACGATCAGGGCGATCCTTCGCTACAGGACTGGACGACGGGCGCGATCCCGAAGGTCCGCGGCCGCCGGGCCGCGCCCACCACATAACCGGCAGCCTCCCGGGCGGGTCGGCTCCCGCTCCCGGCAGCCCAACTGGGTCGCAGGGGAGCGCGTCTGTGGATAACTTCTGTGCGCCGGGACAGGGTTGGGCACGATGGGTTCATGCGCAATCCCCGGCAGCTTCCCGAACCCCTTGCCTCGGCCCCCTTTCTGCTCTCCGAGGCACAGCTCCGCGGGATTCCGCGGGGGCGCCTACGGGGCAGGGACCTGCTGGTCCCCAGCCGCGGAATCCGGGACCACTCCGTGCCGGATGGTCCGGAGCCGGACCTGGCTGCATTGGCTGGCCCGCTCTCGCGCGTGTCGGCGTTTTCGGCGGCGAGCCATGCGACGGCGTTCCGGCTCTGGGGCTTTCCGGGCTTCCTTCCGGGGGCCGACGACGGCGGCATCCACCTGAGCAGGCCGGACGGCATGGCGATTCCCCGCCGCCGCGGCGTGACAGGCCACCGGGGGCAGTTCTTCCCGGACGAGATCACCGAACTCCACGGCGTGCTCATCACCACCCGGGTGCGCACCTGGCTCGATGTCGCCCGGCTCATGCCTGTCGACGAGCTCACAGCCGCCGCGGACTTCCTGCTGAGAATGCCGCGGCCGGAGTTCGAGGGCCGAAGCGCTCCTTTCGCCAGCAAGGCTGACCTGGACAGGATGTTGGAGCGGCACTGGGGCACCCCCGGGATCAGGAAGGCGCGGCTTGCGCTGGACCTTGCCCGGGTCGGCGCGGACTCGGCACCGGAGACCAAACTGCGGCTCGCCGTCGGACGCGCGGGCCTGCCCGAACCCGCGGTGAACCTGAAGACGGAACTGCTGCCCGGCGTCACCCGTCAGCCGGATCTGTCGTTCCCCGAATACCGGGTCGCCGTGGAATACGAGGGGTCAGGACACTCCGAGGCCCCGCAGGTGGACAGGGACATCGGCCGGGAGGAGGACTACGGGCGCGCCTCGTGGATCCAGGTCCGGATCTCGCACCGGCACATGGCCGACGACGCCCGCGCCGCCGTGCGCAAGATCGCGGCGGCGCTCGGGTCCCGCGGCTGGCGCCGAACTGGGTCGCAGGTAACGCAGTTATGAGGGCCCCATGAGTGCATTATCTGCGACCCAGTTGGGTTGGCGGGAGGGGTTGGACGGCCGCGGCGGGGAGAGTGGGACCGAAGGCGAGCTTGGGGACGAAGTACAGGGCGACGGCGGCCACGAGCCCGGTGACGCCGCAGATGGTCCACACGGTCAGGTACCCGGCGAAGGACCCGGCCGTCGATCCGCCGGCGCTCCCGGCGGAGAGTGCCGCCCCGGCCAGGGCGATGCCGAAGATGCACGATGCGAAGGCCCCGCCCATCGTCTTGGTGGCGTTGGTCAGCCCGGTGGCCATGCCCGTCCGGTTCAGCGGCGCGGCCGCGGCGGCCGCTGACGGCAGTGCCGCCACCAGCGCCCCGGAGCCGAAACCGGCCACGCCCATGTTGACCAGCACCTCCGGCAGCGTGTCGTGGAACGGCAGGAACAGCAGGTATCCGACGCCGACCAGGGCGGCGGCGGCTATCAGCGTGATCCGCGGCGTGGTCCGCGCGGCGGCCCGCGGGAACACCAGGGCGCCGGCGAGCAGGGACACCACGTACACACCGATCAGCACGGAGACCAGTGCGGACGTCGCGCCCAGCCCGTAGCCGACGGCGTGCGGATCCGTCCGGGCAAACGTGGACAGCGGCGCCTGCGCACCGAGGACCGAGACGCCGAACAGGAACGCCGTCAGCTGGACCGGCCACATCCCTGGGGCCCGGAGCATGCGGATGTCCACCAGCGGGTCGTCCCTGCCGAGTTCGTAGCGCACGAAGGGCACCAGGACCGCCAGCCCGAGCGCGACGGCGGCCCAGCCCTGCCAGGCCGCCACGCCGTCGAGCCTCATCAGCGTCAGTCCGGCGGTGACCAGCACCAGGGACAGTCCCAGCATCGCCAGGCCTCCGGTGTCGATCCTCCCGCCGGCGCGGTTCAACGACTCCGGCACGCCCAGCCAGATCACCAGGAAGCAGCCGCTGACGCACACGGCCGGGATCGTCAGCACCAGCCAGAGCTGGCCGGCCAGCACCCCGCCCAGGAACCCGCCGGCCAGGGCTCCGGCGATCACGCCGAATTCCAGCCCGGCCACCAGCAGTCCGGCGGCCTTTCGGGTCAGGGCCGCCCCGTCGGGCAGGGCATGGCAACGGTTGAACACGAGCGCGATTTCCAGTGGCAGCCAGACCACATAGAAGCCCTGCAGCGCCCAGGCCACCAGGTAGCTGCCGAAGTTCGGCGCGAGGGCAACGCCCCAGGAGGCCAGCGCCGTCAGCGCCGTGGAGACCAGCAGCACCTTCTTGTGCCCGACCATGTCCCCTAGCTTTGCCAGCACCGGCACCACCAGCGCGCTGATCATCAGCTGCGCCGCTTCGAACCAGTTCACATCGGCGTCCCGGATGTTCAGGTGCCGGGCAATGTCCGTCAGCAGCGGGGTGTAGTATCCCTGCAGGATTCCGCTGGTGAATTCCACCGCAAAAAGGAAGCCGACGACGGCGCCGGCGGGCCCGAGCGGCCGGCGGTTCACGGGCGGCCGCCGCGGGTCCGTGGAGCGGGGCGAAGATGATTCATTCCTGCATCCTAAGGCCCCGAGCCCCGGCTCACATCCATACGGGGAACAAAGACCCCGCGGCGCCGCGTTAGCTGTATATTAGATGCAAACGCATATATCTTGGCGGCCCGGCGGCTGCCGCGGGAGGAGTCCTCATGCAGTTCGGAATTTTCAGCGTCGGCGATATCACCACCGATCCGACCACCGGCGCCACGCCCACGGAGCATGAGCGGATCAAGGCCATCACGACCATCGCCAAGCACGCAGAGGAGGTGGGCATGGACGTCTTCGCCACCGGGGAGCACCACAACCCGCCCTTCTATCCCAGCTCGCCCACCACCATCCTCGGCTACGTGGCCGCGCAGACCGAGCGCATCATCCTCTCCACGGCCACGACGCTGATCACCACGAATGATCCGGTCAAGATCGCCGAGGATTTTGCCACCTTGCAGCACCTGGCCGACGGCAGGGTGGACCTCGTGCTGGGCCGCGGCAACATGGGCGCCGTCTACCCCTGGTTCGGCAAGAATAACCAGGATTCGGTCGAACTGACCGTGGAAAACTACGCCCTGCTGCGCCGGCTCTGGGATGAAGAGGTGGTCAACTGGGAGGGCAAGTACCGCACGCCGCTGCGCGGCTTCACCTCAACGCCGCGCCCGCTCGACGGCGTAGCCCCCTTCGTCTGGCACGGCTCCATCCGCACGCCCCAAGTGGCCGAAATCGCCGCGTACTACGGCGACGGTTTCTTCGCCAACAACATCTTCTGGCCCAAGGAGCACTACCAGCAGCTGGTCAGCCTGTACCGCGAGCGTTATGCGCACTACGGGCACGGCACACCGGAGCAGGCCATCGTCGGCTTGGGCGGGCAGTTCTTCATCCGCCGCAATTCGCAGGACGCCGTCCGGGAGTTCCGGCCCTTTTTCGACAATGCGCCGGTCTACGGCCACGGTCCCTCGATGGAGGACTTCACCGCCCAGACCCCGCTGACCGTCGGCAGCCCTGCGGAAATGATCGAGAAGACGCTCAGCTTCGCCGACTACTTCGGCGACTACCAGCGCCAGCTGTTCCTGGTGGATCACGCAGGCCTGCCCCTGAAGACCGTCCTGGAGCAACTGGATCTGTTCGGGTCCGACGTGCTGCCGGTGCTGAAGAAGGAGTTCGCGGCCCGCAGGGCCGCCACCATTTCCCCGGCCCCGACGTTCGAGAACCGCAAGGCTGCCAAGCTAGCGGCCGCGGCCGCGGCGTCGGAGACCGCCGCGTCAAAGACCGCCGCATCCGGGACCGCAGCATCCGGGACCGCAGTGGAGACCGGATCCGGCCATGCCCCATCCTGACAGGCGGCGGCAGGCCGCCGAGGCTTGGGAGTCGCTCTTTCGCGCCCAGGTCTCGGTGATCCGCCGGCTGCAGACGGACCCGGTCTTCAAACGGCTCACCCTGCGGGAGTACGACGTGCTGTTCAATCTCTCCCGCTGCCCGAGCGGCTGGCTGCGGCTGAACGAACTCAGCGGCAATGTGCTGCTCAGCCAGCCCAGCATCAGCCGCATGGTGGAGCGGCTGGAGCGTGCCGGGCTGATTCAGCGCCGCATCGTGCAGGAGGACCGGCGCGGCGTCCAGATCGGACTGACCGAGGCCGGCCGGCGGATGCAGCGCGACATCGGCAGGGAGCATGCCAAGGACATTGACCGGGTGGTCGGCTCCGCACTGGAACCGGAGGAGCTCGTCCAGCTCAAGGCGCTCACGGACAAGCTGCGCGCTGCTGTCGAAGCGCGCCCCGCGGACTGAAAGGATTTCCATGCCGAATTTCCGGACCGAGACGATGGCCGACCAGAGCGGCCGGCGGGTCGTGGTGACGGGCGCCAACTCGGGGCTCGGCCTGCGGATCGCCGAGGCCCTGGCGGCCAAGGGCGCCGAGGTGACGCTGGCCTGCCGCAGCGCCGACCGGGGCGCGGCCGCCGTCGAACGAATCCGCGAAAGCCATCCCGGCGCGTCCGTCCGGCTGGTGATGCTGGACCTGGCAAGCCTGGCCAGCATCTCCGCCTTCGCGGCCGCCTGGGAGGGACCCCTGGATCTGCTGGTGAATAACGCCGGCATCATGGCCACGGCCAGGGCCACCACGCGGGACGGTTTCGAACAGCAGCTCGGCATCAACCATCTCGGCCACTTTGCGCTTGCCGGCCTGCTGCTGCCGGCCCTGCGGCTGGCTCCCGCGGCCCGGGTGGTGGTGCTCTCCAGCATCGCCCACAAGCGCGGCACCATCGATTTCGGTGACCTGATGAGCGCCAGCCGCTACCGGCGCTGGAGCGCCTACAGCCAGAGCAAGATCGCCAACCTCTACTACGCCATGGAATTCGCACGCCGGCTGGAGGGCACCGGCGAGAACATCGTGGTCGCCGCGGCGCATCCCGGACTGGCCCGGACCAACCTGCCGGCCAGCATGGGCCGCGATCCGATGGCGGCGCTGACCGGGGTGTTCATGCGCTTCGCCGCCCAGTCGGACATCGCCGGCGCCCTCCCGGCGCTGTACGCCGCCACTGCGCCGGACGTGCACGGCGGGGACTTCTTCGGCCCCAACGGTCCCGGCGAAAGGCACGGGGACGTAACCCAGGTGGCCCCCGCCGCCCGGGTCGCGGATCTGGCGGTGGCCCGGCGGCTGTGGACCGTCAGCGAGGAACTTACCGGCGTGAGCTACCCCGGCCTGCCGCCGCTGCCGGACTGAGCCCGCCCGAAGCCCGGCAGCTGCCAATTAGTGCAGCGTGCCGCTCCCCGGCGTGCCGTTCAACTGAACTTCAGCGAAGTGACCATCCGCGCCAGGTTGGCGAATTCGCTGCCGGCCAGGTAGGTCTGCGCCTCGGCAAGCGTGCTGAACGCCTTCGGCGCCCCGCCCTGAGCCGCCGGACCGCCGGTATCCCCGCTGGCGGCCAGCGTGACCGCGTCGCCGAAGGCTGTCAGCCCCAGTCCCTTGACCGTCGCCGCGTTGACCAGCATGCAGGCGGTGCCGTCCGTGCCGCCCGGGTGGTCGGCGATGCCGAACGAGCCGTAGAAGTGCGTCTGGCCCTGGATCACGCGGTAGACGAAGTGCGGCTTGATCGCTGCCGCGTCCGTGGCCGCCGTATCGAAGTCCAGCGGAACGCTGGCCAGCACGGTGTAAGGGCGCCCGGTTCCCGCCGGGCACGCGCCCCCGAGGCCACTGATCCCGCTCTGCAGGGCCGCCAGGACCGTCCCGCCGCCGTCGCGGACTTCGATCCGCAGGGCACCGGCGGCCGAACCGGGCGGGGAGGCTGCCTGTTGTGCTGTCCAGTCCTTGGGCAGTTCGAAGCTGAGCCGGTGGCCCGTATCGGTGAAGGTCTTCCATTCGGCGGCCGTGGGCGCGGCGGACGACGACGGGGCGCCGGGTCCGCCGGACGGTGCGGTGCCGCCGGGGCCGGCGGAGGATGCCGGCGCCGCGGAGCCGGCGGAGGATGCCGGCGCCGACGCGCTGGAGCCGCCCGAGGTGCCGGTTCCGGCGCTGGCGGCGCCTGCACCGCTGCTTTCCGCCGTCCCGGTGCCGGCGCTGCAGCCGGCCAGCAGCAGCGCGGCGGCCGCGGCCAGAACGGTCCAATGATATGTCCGGCTCATGCCAACCCCCGGCTTCCCGTGCGCGTGGACGCCCGGGCACGACCCCGGGTCTGCTTCGGAGCCTATACCCGACCCGGCCCGCTCCGGCGGCAGTCCGGCGGCAGCACGGCCGGTGTCGCGGCGCTGTGACGGGGAGCCACGGCCAAGCGGGTTCAGGACAGCGAGCGGACCAGCAGCCGGTAGAACCGGATCCCCTCGGCCAGGGTATCGAGGGAGATCTTCTCGTCCACCCCGTGGATGGAGGCGCGGTCCGCGGCGCTCATCCGAAACGGGGAAAACCTGCACACGGCGGTGGCAATCGAGGTGAACCGCCGCGAGTCCGTGCCGCCCATCATCAGGTACGGGGCGGTGAAGGCATCAGGAAAAACCGTCCCGATGACGGATTCGAGCAGCGCGAACTGCTCGTTGTCCGTGGGCGAGACAGGCGACGGCTCGCTGCCCTGCACGAGCGTCAATTCGACCCTCGGGTCCCGGATGATCCGGCGCACGCGCTTGAGCGTACCCGCCACGGATTCGCCGACCATGATCCGGATGTTGGCGTTCGCCGTTGCGGTGGCCGCCAGCACGTTGGCTCCGGGGCTGCCCTGGAGCGTGGTGATCGCCACGGTGGTGCGGGTCATCGCGTTGGTTTCCCCGCCGAACCGTGCGAACGCCTTCAGCAACGGCCAGCGCAGCGGGCGCAGGTGTGCCAGGACGGGCCGCAGCGGCCAGGTTGCGTGCGGTGCGAATGCGGCCAGCATGTCCCGCACGGGTGCCGGCAGGGTTTGCGGAAACGGGTGCCGTTCCAGGCGCAGAATGGCCCGCGCCAGCCGCGCCGGGGCGCCCATCCGCCCCGGCGTGGACGCGTGTCCGCCGGGGTCGGTGGTGCGCAGCTGGAGGTCCAGGATCCCTTTTTCCGCCACGCCGACGACGGCGGCCGGCCGGCGGACACCGGGGAAGGCGCCGCTCGCCACGGCTCCGCCCTCATCCAGGACGAGCCACGGTGACACGGCCCGGGACGCCAGCAGGGCCGCCGCGGCCGCGGCGCTGTGCCCGGCGGTCTCCTCGTTGTCGCCAAAGGACAGGTAGACATCCCCCGACGGGGCAAAGCCTTCGGCCAGCAGCAGCTCCACGGCCTCCAGGATCGCAACCGCGGATCCCTTGTCATCCAGCGCACCCCGGCCCCAGATGAAGCCGTCCGCCCGGTGTCCGCTGAACGGAGCATGGGTCCAGCCCTCCGGCGGGGCCGGGACCACATCCAGGTGGGCCATCAGCACCACCGGCCGGCCCGTGCCGTGGCTGCCCGGCCAGCGCAGCAGCAGGGCATGTCCGGCCACGTCCTGGGCCTCCAGCGCGCCGAAAACCAGCGGATACAGCCGGGGCAGGAGTCCGCGCAGGGCCCGGAACTGGTCCGCCTGCCCGGTCCCGTCCTCCGGCGGCGAATCGGAGCGCGAATCAGCGGACGGACCCGGGAGGGAAACGGTTTCGCAGCGGATCAGGGCCGCCAGGTGCTCGGCGGCGGAGTTGCGGACCTCGGCACTGACGACGTCGGCGTCCGGACCACCGAGGGACGCGCCACCGACGGGCGCATCACCGGCGGCCGAACCACCGCGGCGGAAGGGCTTCGTGGGCGGGCGATCGCCCGGCAGCGCAGTCATCTCCGGAGTCTACAAGCCATCCGGAGGCGTGCCGGCTCCGAATAGCTCTCGGGCGCCTTCACCCCCGGAGGCCCGGTTGGGAGTACGAAATGCACGCCGCAGTCCGAAGCGCACCGTTGCGGCGGGCGACCGTCCCCAGCTCCCTGGGGCCCGTCGTCGTGCACTACCGCGATGCCGGACCCGGCCAGGCGCCGGGGCAGGCCACGGATGTGTACCTGCACGGCGCGGCCGGGTCGTGGACCACGTTCGCTCCGCTGCTGGAACAGGACCCGGCGGGAGGCCGGGCAGTCGTGCTGATCGACCTGCCGGGCTGGGGCGAGACGACCGCGGCCCCCGGTTGGGACCGGGTGGACATCTCCACGATGGCAGACGCCGTCACCGAGGTCCTGCTCGGAATGGGCCACCAGCTTTGGGGGCTGGTGGGTCATTCGATGGGCGGATTCCTGGCACTACACCTGGCCGCGACGAGACCGCAGCACACCATGTCGGTGGCCGTCTTGTCCGGCACGACGTTCGCCGCGGCGCGGGCCGCGCGCCACCCGGTACGCGGCATGCTAGAGTTCCCTGCCTTCACCGGAATGTTCCTGGTCATGCGCTCGCTGGCGGCGATGGGACGCACCGGCCGCTGGCTCGTGGCGGCGGTGGGACGCACGCGGGGCCTGGACCTGCTGATGGCGCCGTTCTTCGCGGACCCCTCGTCGGTGCCCCAGACAGTGATCCGGAACCTGGCCGCGGATGCCCGGCCGAGCAGTTTCAGCGCCGCCGCTCG
>JBIOFK010000060.1:0-12888 GCA_044447065.1 Actinomycetales bacterium
ACCAGGCACACGAGCGCCATCACCGCGATGAGGTGGTTGTTTCCGCCGGTGTAGAACCAGATCACCAGACCGGCGAACACGGAACTGTCCCCGACCCGGTCGAGCGTGGAATCCAGGAAGGCGCCCCAACGGCCGGAGCGGCCCAGGGCGCGCGCCATCAGACCGTCAATAATGTCAGAGAAGACGAAGACGGTGATCACGACGGTGCCCCAGAAGAGCTGACCCAGCGGGTAGCCGACCAGCGCGCCGGCGGCCACGCCGAGCGTGCCCACGATGGTTACGGCGTCCGGGGACACCTTGAGTTTGAGCAGCAGGCGGGCCACCGGGGCGAAGATCGCGGCGAAGAGCGCGCGGGCGTATTTATTGAGCACGGCTCTGTCCTATCCCACGTCCGCCGGAACGCTGGACCAGGCGGCGGACACCTGCGAACGAACGTCGTCCAGGGTCTGCGTGATGGCCTTGGTCTGGGCAATGATCGGCAGGAAGTTTCCGTCCCCGCCCCAGCGCGGCACGATGTGCTGGTGCAGGTGCGCGGAAATTCCGGCGCCGCCGGTGACGCCCTGGTTCATGCCCAGGTTGAATCCGCTGGCGTTGGAGACCTGGCGGAGCACCCGCATGGCCTGCTGGGTCACCGCGGAAAACTCCGCCGTTTCCTCGACCGTCAGGTCAGGGTAGTCAGGAATGTGCCGGTACGGGCAGACGAGCAGGTGGCCGGGGTTGTACGGAAACAGGTTCAGCACCACGTAGACGAGGGCGCCGCGGTGCACAATGAGTGATTCCTCATCGGAACGGGCCGGGGCCGCACAGAACGGGCAGTCATCCTGGTGCTTGAACTGGTCCTGGCCGCCCTTGATGTAGGCCATCCGGTGCGGCGTCCACAGTCGCTGGAACGCGTCCGGGACGCCGGGCAGCACGAAATCGTCCTGCCCGGCGCCCACCGGCGCGGTCCCGCCGTCGTCCGACTCCGGCACGGCCTAGGCCGTCCTGTTCTTCACGGCATCCACGATGCGCTTGACGGCGTCGTCGACGGCCACGCCGTTGTCCTGGCTGCCGTCGCGGAACCTGAATGACACCGCCCCCGCCTCCGCGTCGTCGCCGCCGGCAATCAGCACGAACGGAACCTTGTCCTTGCTGGCCGTGCGGATCTTCTTCGGGAACCGGTCGGAGGAAGTGTCCACCTCGGCGCGGATACCCTGGGCCTTGAGCTTGGCGACGACGTCGTACATGTAGTCGTTGAACGCCTCGGCCACCGGGATACCCACCACCTGGACCGGCGAAAGCCACGCCGGGAAGGCTCCGGCGTAGTGCTCGGTCAGCACGCCGATGAACCGCTCCACCGTGCCGAACAGCGCCCGGTGGATCATCACCGGCCGTTGCCGGGTGCCGTCGGCCGCCTGGTACTCCAGCTCGAAGCGCTCCGGCAAGTTAAAGTCCAGCTGGATGGTGGACATCTGCCAGGTCCGCCCGATCGCGTCCCTGGCCTGGACGGAGATCTTCGGGCCGTAGAACGCCGCTCCACCCGGATCCGGGACCAGGCTCAGCCCCGACGCCTCCGCCACCTCCGCCAGCGTGCGGGTGGCTTCCTCCCACGCATCGTCGTCGCCGACGAACTTGTCCTCGTTCTTGGTGGACAGCTCCAGGTAGAAGTCGCTCAGCCCGTAGTCCTTCAGCAGGCCCAGCACGAAGTTCAGTGTGCCGGTCAGCTCCTCTTTCATCTGCCCGCGGGTGCAGTAGATGTGCGCGTCGTCCTGGGTCATGCCGCGCACCCTCGTCAGCCCGTGGATCACACCGGACTTCTCGTAGCGGTACACCGAGCCGAACTCGAAGAGTCGCAGCGGGAGCTCCCGGTATGACCTGCCGCGGGCGCGGTAGATCAGGTTGTGCATCGGGCAGTTCATCGGTTTGAGGTAGTAATCCACGCCGGGCTTGCGGACCGTGCCGTCCTCGTTCAGTTCCTCGTCCACGTGCATCGGCGGAAACATTCCGTCCCGGAACCAGTCCAGGTGGCCGGAAATTTCGTACAGATGGCCCTTGGTGATGTGCGGGGTGTAGACGAACTCGTAGCCCGCCTCGACGTGCCGCTGGCGCGAGTAGTCCTCCATCTCCTTGCGGATGATGCCGCCCTTGGGGTGGAAGACCGGCAGGCCGGAGCCCAGCTCGTCCGGAAAGGAGAACAGGTCCAGTTCCACGCCAAGCTTGCGGTGGTCGCGGCGTTCGGCCTCGGCGATGCGCTCCTGGTACGCCTTCAGCGCCTCCTTGGTCGGCCAGGCGGTGCCGTAGATCCGCTGCAGCGCGGCGTTGTTCTGGTTGCCGCGCCAGTAGGCCGCCGAGGACCGGGTCAGGGCGAAGGCGTTGGAGATCAGCTTCGTGTTGGGCAGGTGCGGGCCGCGGCACAGGTCGCACCAGAGCGTGCCGCCGTCCTTGCGGTCCACATTGTCGTAGATTCTCAGTTCCGCGCCGCCGACCTCGACGTTGGCGCCGTCGTCGGCCGTGACCGCATCCGCGCCGGAGCCCGCGCCCTTGAGCCCGATCAGCTCCAGCTTGTACGGCTCGTTCTTCATGGCCTCGCGGGCCTCCTCCTCGGAGACCACCCGGCGGACGAACTTCTGGTTCTGGTTGACGATCTTGAGCATCATCTTCTCGAGGGTTTTCAGGTCCTCGGGGGTGAACGGCTCGGCCACGTCGAAGTCGAAGTAGAAGCCGTCGGTGATGTACGGGCCGATGCCGAGCTTGGCGTCCGGACGCAGCTGCTGGACGGCCTGGGCCATGACATGCGCGGTGGAGTGGCGCAGCACGTCGAGCCCGTCGGGCGAATCGATGGTGACCCCCTCGACGGCGTCGCCGGCCAGCAGGGGCTGGTCCAGGTCCTTGAGCTCGCCATTGACGCGGACGACGACGACGTCGCGGCGTTCGTAGTACAGCTCCGCGCCCGTGGTGCCGGTAGCCACCGTGGTCTCCCCGCCGTCAACGGTGAGGGTTATTTCCGGGGCATCTGACATGGGCGTCTCCTTAGGTACGGCTTCATAGCTTGTGGCGTACGGTGGCCACAGCCAGCCACTGTCGATGGTATCGGTAGCTTCCAACCCGGCCAAAACCCGCGGCCCAGCACGCGCCTAGAAGTGCGTGGCGCAGAAAGCGGGACGTTCGACGGCGAACAGGGCCGCCGCTGTGCCGGCGGCACCGCCGAGGTGCTCCGTCAGGCGTCCGGCCTCCAGCAGCGCCGAGGGCGGGACCGCGCCCAGGTACATCGAGGCCAGCGCCGTCACGTCGAGGCCGAGGTCCGGTTCCGCCGCGCCGGCGTCGGTCACCGTCCCCTGGCAGGCCTCGACCGAGAGCCGGAACCGTCCGGCGGCGTGCCCCAGCGGGTCCGTGACCTCCAACACCAGGGTGCCGTCCGCGCCGTAGCGCCGGGCGGACAGTGCCGCCGGGAGGTCCAGGATCCGCAGCCAGAGCGCGTCCCGCTCCGCCGTGACGGTGACGCAGCGGGCATCCTCCAGCGCCCACGGCAGCGGGTCGGCCGGCGGTGCGCCGGTCCAGGTCACGCAGCCCACCAGGTCCAGCGAGCCGAGGTAGTCCCACAGCCCGAGGTAGGCGTCCGGTGTGGCGGCCACCAGGTCCACGACCTCCATGGTGGCGGGTTCCTTGTCCCAGCCGAGGAACCTGTAGGCGACATAGCCGTCCACGCCGCCGTCAGGTCCGTAGTGCAGGGCCGCCCGCAGCGCGAGGTCCTCCGTCCCGTCCCGGCCCGGCGTCCCGGAGACGGCGTTGCGGTAGGATTCCTGCCGGTCCACCGATCCCGGCGTGCGGTCCTGGAACGCCGCGAAGACCCGGGGCGCGACGTCGATGAGCACCTTCCGGTCGACGGCCTCCACGGTGCCGGCCGGCCGGCAGCGGAGCCGGAACCTGCTGCCGGTATCTACCGTGATGCTGCGCTCGATGGTGGCGGGGCCGAATCCGTAACGGCCGTAGATCACCGCTTCGCTCGCCATCAGGGCGGCGACGGCGGCCCCGTCGGCCTTCGCGCGGGCGAGGTCAGCCTCCATGATGCTGCGCAGCAGTCCCCTGCGGCGGTGGCCGGTGCGCACGGTCACGGCGGTGACGAGGTGCGCCTCCAGCTGCCGGCCGTAGCCGACGTTGAGGTTCTTGCGGAACGTGCCGAAGGTGGCGACAGGAACCTCCGTGCCTGGTGAATGCCCGGCCACGGGCCCGCGCTGGTACGCGCCGGTGAGTTCGCGGCCGTCGACGGCGTACCGCGCCAGAATGCCGCTGACCATCTCGTCGGTGCGCTCCGGGTCGTAGAAGCCCAGGCCGACGGCGCGCAGCCACCCGGCCGACTGCTCATACCCCGGCTGGCCTTCGGTGGCGGCAGGGAAGCTGCGGACGTCGTAGCGGGAATCGGCGGCGGGAGATCCGGCGTGGCCGGGCAGCGTAGTAGTCACCCGATCTAGCCTAGGACGCGCCGCGCTGCCCGTCGAGCGCCGGTGGCAGGGATGGCAGGATGGGACGGTGGACCAGTCAACCCTGCTCAATACCGGCCCCGCAGCCTGGATCCTGATGGCTGTGCTGCTCCTCGCGGCCGCAATGATCTGGTCACTGGCCCTGCAGCGCCGGTTTTCCGAAGTGATAGTGGCCGGACTCCGGGCCCTGCTGCAGCTCGCGGTGGTTGCGCTGGTGATCGCCGAGCTCGCGCCGTACCCGGTCCTGGCACTGGTGTTTATCGCCCTCATGTTCGCCGTCGCCGTGTGGACATCCGGCCACCGGGTGGCGGCCCGGGGCCGCTGGTGGCTGGCGGCGGCGCCGATCGGCGTGTCGGTCTTTCCGGCGGCGGCCCTGATGATCCTCGCCGGCGTGCTGCCGTGGCTGCCGCTGGCGCTGGTGGCGGTGCTGGGTCAGCAGATCGGCGGCGCCATGGCCACCACCACCCTGGCCGGGCGGCGGATTGAGGCGGAACTGATCTCCCGGCGCGGCGAGGTGGAGGCCGCCGTCGCCCTTGGCTTCACCTGGCCGGTGGCCCGGCGGATGGTGGCCGGCCCCGTGGCGGGGGATGCGGTGCTGCCGGGCCTGGACCAGACCCGCACGGCGGGACTGGTGACCCTGCCGGGCGCCTTCGTGGGCATGATCCTGGGCGGGGCATCCCCGGTCGCCGCGGGCCTGGTCCAACTGCTGGTGCTGGTGTCCTTGCTGGCCGTCAATGCCAGCGCCGCCTGGGTTTCGCTGACCATCAGCACCCGGGGCGGCTGGCACCGCGCCGGGGGCCGCCCTGCGGACAGCGTCCACGCCGGTCCCGGGCAGGGAGGCCGGTCTAGTGGCCGGCTTCGTTCCAGCTTGACCCGATTCCGATCTGGACTTCCAGGGGCACGGTAAGCGCCGCGGCCGCGGCCATCTGTTCCGTCACCAGCTGCTCCACCTCGGCGCGTTCGCCGCCGGCCACTTCGATCACCAGTTCGTCGTGGACCTGCAGCAGCATCCGGGACTTCAGCCCGCGCGCCGACAGCTCACCGGCGACACCCAGCATGGCCCGCTTGATGATGTCCGCCGCAGAGCCCTGGATCGGTGAGTTCAGGGCCACCCGCTCAGCGATTTCGCGCAGCTGCCTGTCGGTGCTGGACAGATCCGGCAGGTACCGGCGGCGCCCCTCGATGGTGGAGGTGAAACCGTCCACCCGGGCCTGGTCCACCACGGTCCGCAGGTAGTCGCGGACCGCCCCGAACCTGTCGAAGTAGTCCTTCATCAGCGTCCGCGCCTCGTCGACGGAGATTTCCAGCTGCTTGGACAGGCCGAAGCTGCTCAGCCCGTAGGCGAGTCCGTAGGACATGGCCTTCACCTTGGAGCGCATGGCGCTGGTGACCTCGGCGGGGGCGACGTGGAAGACGTGCGAGCCGACGTAGCGGTGCAGGTCCTCGCCCTCGGCGTAGGCCTTGATCAGCCCGGCATCACCGGAGAGGTGCGCCATGATGCGCATCTCAATCTGCGAATAGTCCGCCGAGAGCAGGCATTCGTAGCCCTGCCCGACGACGAAAATATCGCGCACACGGCGCCCCTCTTCGCTGCGGATGGGGATGTTCTGCAGGTTCGGATTGTTCGAGGAAATCCGGCCGGTCGCCGCCACGTTCTGCGCATAGGTGGTGTGGATCCGGCCGTCGTCGCCCACGGCCTTCGTCAGCGACTCCACCATCTGGCGCAGCTTCGACGCTTCGCGGTGCGCCATCAGCTGGGCGAGGAATTCGTGGCCGGTCTTTTCCAGCAGGGTCTTCAATGCGGCGGCGTCGGTGGAGAAACCGGTCTTGATCTTCTTCGTTTTCGGCAGCTGCAGCTCCTCGAAGAGCACCTGCTGCAGCTGTTTGGGCGAGCCGAGGTTCACCTCGTGCCCGATGGCCGCGAACGCGGCCGCCTGGGCCGCTTCCATCGTGCGGGTGAAGTCCGCCGTCAGGGTGTCCAGCCGTTCGGCGGAAACCGCGACGCCTGTCAGTTCCATCTGCGCCAGTACCCGTGCCAGTGGCAGTTCCAGTTCACCGAGCAGCCGGTTGGCCCCGCGGTCCAGGATCTGCGCTTCGAAGTGTTCGCTCAGCAGCAGGGCCACGAACGCCTTCGCCGCGGCGTCGGCCGCGCGGCTGTCGTCCAGGCCCAGGTCCAGCTGGCCGCCGGCCTCCGGCCCGCCGGCGTTCAGGGACAGCTTCAGGTGGACCTGGCTCAGGTCGGCCAGGTCGTAGCTGCGCCGGTCCGGCTGGATCAGGTAGCCGGAGATCGACGTGTCGTCCACGACGCCGCCCAGGCTCAGCCCGCGTCCGGCCAGGGCCTTGATGGCGGCCTTGTAGCCGTGCACCACCTTGCGGTCGTCCTCGCTGGCCAGCCACGCGGCGAGGCCGCGCTCCAGGTCAGCGTCCGCCGTCGTCAGGTCGACAAAGACGGCGGAATCCCGGCGCGCGATGGCGAGGGCGACGGCCTCGTCGGCTAGGCCGGCGGGGACGGTCACCAGCTGGACCCCTGTCAGTGCCTGGTTACCGGTCCGCACCCAGGCGGCGAAATCCGCCGCCGTCGTGATCGAGGTGTGGGCCGGGATGGTGTGGCTGTCCCCCGCATCCGCCGCTGCGCTGCCGTCGGCCTCGCCGAAGAGGTCGAAAAGCCGCTTGCGCAGCGTGGTGAACTGGAGCGAGTCGAAGAGGTCCTCGATGTGCTCCCGGTCCGGGTGCTGGAGCACCATCGCGTCCAGGGCCACCGGCAGTTCCAGATCGCGCAGCAGATGGTTTAGCCGCCGGTTGCGCCGCACCTGGTCCACGTTGGCGCGCAGGGACTCCCCCACCTTCCCGCCGATCGCGTCGAGGTTGTCCAAGATGGCGTCCAGGCCGCCGTACTGGTTGATCCATTTTGCCGCGGTCTTGGGTCCGACGCCGGGCACGCCGGGAAGGTTGTCGGCCGTCTCACCGACGAGCGCGGCGAGGTCCGAGTAGAGCTCCGGCCGGACGAAGTATTTCGCCTCGACCGCCGCGGCGTCCATCGGCGGAATGTCTGAGATCCCCTTTTTCGGGTAGAGCACCAGCACCCGTTCGGTGATCAGCTGGAACGCGTCCCGGTCGCCGGAGACCACCAGGACGTCCCAGCCGGCCTCCTCGCCCTGCGCCGCCAGGGTGGCGATCACGTCGTCGGCCTCGAAGCCGTCCATGGAAATCGTCGGGATCCGCATGGCCTCCATCACCTTGATGATCAGGTCGATCTGGCCGAAGAATTCCTCCGGAGTCTTGTTCCGGCCGCCCTTGTATTCGCTGTATTCCAGCGACCGGAAGGTGGGCGTGTCCAGGTCGAAGGCGACGGCGACGTGGGTGGGCTTCTGCTCGCGGATCATGGCGATCAGCATTGCGACGAAGCCGTGCACCGCGTTGGTGTGCTGGCCGGTGTCGGTGGAGAAATTCTCCGCGGGGAGGGCGTAGAAGGCGCGGAACGCCATGGAGTGGCCGTCGATCACCAGCAGCCGCTTGCGCTCAGTGGGGGTATCCGGACCGGGCACGGCTGTTTTGGTAGATTCACTCACAGGTGCCAGCCTAGTGTCCATGAACGAGATTTTCACACCGAGCGACCACACCGCCGAGCTCGTCGCGGCGGGGGTTCCGGCCGAGATGCACGAATGGCTCTCCGCCCACGGCGTCGGGACCCTGGTGGCCAAAATGGGGATCCGTTTCCTGCAGATGAGCGCGGAGCTGATGGTGGCGACGATGCCGGTGGAGGGCAACACCCAGGTCGCGGGAATCCTGCATGGCGGAGCCCACCTGGTGCTGGCGGAGACCCTGGGGTCCTTCTCCGCGGGTATCCACGCCGGCCCCGGCGGCCAGGCGCTGGGCATCGAGATCGGTGCCACGCATCACCGCAGCATCTCCTCCGGCACCGTGACGGGAACCTGCCGGGCCATCCACCTCGGACGCACGCTCGCCACGCATGAGGTGGTGATGGCCGACGAGGAGGGCCGCAGGCTTTCCACCGCACGGATCACCAACCTGATCCGCCGTTCGTGAGAGTGCCGCGCCGGCTGTAGGACGTGCCGTCCGCGAGGATGCCGGGCCTTGCCAGCAGCGCCGTCGGGCGTGCCGCAGGGATCGCCCGGCCGGCTAACGCGCCGCGCCAGCAGCACCGCAGGCCCGCCGCACCCTTCAGGCGGGCCCTGACCCGAACCGGTAGCTCAGCTCTACCGCGCCCCGTCCGAGGTCCTTGCGCGCCATCAGCTCCAGCGCCGGGGTGGGGCCGGAGACGGGAAGGAGCTGCCGGCCCGAGCCCAGAACGACCGGAATCACCGTCAGGATCAGCTCATCCAACAGTCCCGCGGCCAGGAACTGCGCGGCCAGCGCTCCCCCGCCGACCATCCAGATATTCTTGCCGCGGGCTGCCTCCCTGGCCTGCGTGTGTACGGGAGCCACGGCACCGCTGGCAAAGCGGATGTCGGCCCCGTCGATCAGCGGCAGATCGGAGGTGGTGAAGACCCAGGTGGGCAGCCCGGCATAGGGCCACTGCGGCAGCTTTTGGGCAAGCAGGAACCGGTACGTGTCGGCGCCCATCACCAGGGCTCCGATACCGGCCAGGAACTCCTCGTAGGATTCGGCGGCGCCGTCCATCCCGTCGAACTGCAGGAGCCAGTCGAGGTTACCGTCCGGGTCCGCGATGAACCCGTCGATCGAGGCGGCTACAAAATAGCGGGTGGATCCCATGACCGGCTCAGTGGTGGAAGAACGGAATGATCAGGTAGATGCCGAAGAGCACGGCCGCGCCGCACACCACGAAACAGGCGTAGGCGGCGCTCCGGGCTGTCCCGGGCCGCGGGGACTGCTTGTCCGCGCTGACGGCGTAGAGCCGGACCCCCGCGGAATAGAGGGTCACGACCAGCATCGACGCGACGAGGGTCGTGATGGCGACCGAGATGAACGCTTGCCAGTCGATCATGAGACGTTTTCCTTCTGGTTTGCCGCCCGGGCGGCGGCGGCCTTGGCGGTGGCCGCCTTCCGTGCCGCGGTCAGCTTGGCGGCGCGCTTGGCCGCCTGCTGGCGTTGCTTCTTGGTGGGGATGTTGACCGCTTCGCCAGCGACCTCGACGTCGGACGCGGCGGAGGTGTGGTCGACCTTCCTGCGCTGGGACATGATGAAGATGGCCAGCACGGCGCCGAGGCCGACGATGGCGTCAACCAGGACTCCCGGCGTGCCCGCCTTGCCGATGAACGCCGCCAGGGCGCCGACGACGGCGGCTGCCGGGAGCGTGAACAGCCAGCCCAGGGCGATCCGGCCGATGACGCCCCAGCGCACCGTGGAACCCTTGCGACCGAGTCCGGAGCCGACCACCGAACCCGATGCGACGTGCGTGGTGGAGAGGGCGAAGCCCAGGTGCGAGGAGGCTAGGATGGCGGCGGCCGTGCTGGTTTCCGCGGCGAAGCCCTGGGCCGGCCTGACATCGGTCAGCCCGCTGCCGAGGGTGCGGATGATCCGCCAGCCGCCCGCGTAGGTGCCCAGCGCGATGGCGAGGGCGCAGGCAGCCACGACCCACACCTCCGGACCGGTGCCCGCGCTCTGCAGCCCTGCGGAGATCAGCACCAGGGTGATCACTCCCATCGTTTTCTGCGCGTCGTTGGTGCCGTGCGCAAGAGCCACGAGGGAAGAGGAGAAGACCTGGGCGTAGCGGAAGCCGCCACGCCGCTGCTTGAGTTTGTCCCCCGAGTCGGGGTCCGTGCGGCGGGTGATCGCGTACGCGATCCGGGTGCACAGGAACGCCGACAGGCCGGCGATCAGCGGCGCCAGGACGGCCGGAAGGATCACCTTGGACAGCAGTACCGACAGGTCCACGGCGTCGAACCCGATGCCGACGATGGCGGCTCCGATGAGTCCGCCGAACAGGGCGTGCGAGGAGCTAGACGGCAGGCCGAACAGCCAGGTGACCAGGTTCCAGAGGACGGCACCCAGCAATCCGGCGAAGATCATCTCGGGGGTGATGTGCACCCCCGGGCTGCCTTCGCGGATCAGGCCGCCCGAAATGGTCCTGGCCACTTCCGTGGACAGGAAGGCGCCCACCAGGTTCAGGACGGCGGCCAGGGCTACGGCGGTCTTTGCCTTGATCGCCCCGGTCGCGATGGGGGTCGCCATCGCGTTGGCTGTGTCATGAAAGCCGTTGGTGAAATCGAAAAACAACGCCAGTCCGATGACAAGGACGACCATGAAGGTGAGATCCACCCGAGATCCTTTAGTTGATTGGGCCGGTTACGGTCTCCAAAAGTCTAGCCGGTGTTTGCCGGCCGTCCACGCGCCGGCAGCGCGGCCGCCGTCCCACTCTGCGCCCGACGGCGGCCTATCCGGCGGGCACGTTTTCGTGCAGGCAGAGAATGTTGCCGTCCGGATCCAGGAACCAGGCGGCTTTCTCGGAACCGAGTACGCAGACGTGGTCCGTCGTCTTCAGGTCCGGTAGGTCGTAGTCCTGGAAGGCGACGCCGGCGGCGCTGAGTTCGCGGATCACAGCACTGATGTCGCTGACCTCGAAGCTGACCGCCGTGTGGGCCGACGGCGTCGCCTGCGGGTCGTGCAGCAGGGCCAGGGTGGCGCTGCCGTCGAGAGTGAAGATGAGATTGCCGTCCGCTGCGGTGCCTTCGAACGGCAGGCCGAGGTTTTCCTCGTAGAATTTCCGTGCGCGGTCCCCGTCCGCGATCGGAAGAATGGTAGTTGCGGGGCTGGACGAGAGGGACATGGAGCCACCCTTGGGTGCGGGAATAGAGGCCTCAATTTTATGCCACGGAGGCCGGGATAGCGACGGCTTTGCCGCGGCGCTTTCACCGCCCCGGCGGCGCTCACCAGCCCCGGTGACGCTTACCCGCCTGGGCGACGCTTACCCGCTTGGGCGATGTTGGCCAACATCGCCCAAGCGGGCCAACGTAGCCCAAGCGGGCCGGCATCGCCCTCTGCGCGGGGCACAGAGTCACCGGCCACGTGCGTTCGACCGACCGTCCGGGATGCCGGACCCGTTTGGTCTACTGCCGGTAGCCCTCAACCTCGTCGGCTGACCGCAGGCTGGCCTCGTTGGGATCCTTCCGCGCATCGGCCTTGGCCTGGCGCTGGCGAAGCAGGTCCCACCATCTGTCCAGCTGGACCTCCAGCGAACGCAGTTCGGCACGCCGGTCCGCGGAATCTCCCGCGGACGCCGCGCCGTCGCGGAGCGTATGTTCGCGCTCGACGAGGTCCTGGATGTGCTGGTGAATTTCGTGCTCGTCCACTGGGTGCTCCTTCGGTTGCGGCCATGCCGTTGTTGCTTCCTCCACGCTAGTGACCGCGGCAACGCGTGGCTAGTCGCGCCCAGGTCCCACCACGCTCCCCTGGTGCCCCTTCGATCCGACTTTCGCGCCGCCGGCCCGACGTTCGTGCCGCCGTCGGCCGTTTCGGCACCGTGCAGGAAATTCCCAGCTGATTCATTGCGCTCACGCAATCATTACCCCTAGACTCGAAGCATACTTAGGAATCCGGAAGCATGCCGCCGGTATGGTTTCGAGGCACCCCTGTGCCGCCACGGCTCACCCCTGAGGAGGAAGTCAACGTTGAAAACCAACTTTGCTAACAAGGTCATCGTCGTCACCGGTTCGAGCGGGGGAATCGGCAGGGCCAGCGCCATCGCTTTCGGACGGGACGGGGCGAAGGTTGCCCTGCTTGCCCGCGGCGAGGCCGGACTGGCCGGCGCCGCCCGCGAGGTGGAGAAGGCCGGCGGGACTGCTCTCACGATCTCCGTCGACACCTCTGACTACGACGCACTCGATGCGGCGGCCACCCGGGTGGAGGACGAGCTCGGCCCGATCGACATCTGGGTCAATGTGGCGTTCACCTCGGTTTTCGCCCCGTTCACCGAAATCCGGCCGGAAGAGTACAAGCGGGTCACGGAAGTGTCCTACCTTGGCTTTGTCTACGGCACCATGATTGCGTTGTCGCGGATGAAGGCCCGGCGCCGGGGCACCATTGTCCAGGTCGGATCCGCCCTGGCCTACCGCGGGATTCCGCTGCAGACGGCCTACTGCGGCGCCAAACACGCCATCCAGGGCTTCAACGAGGCGCTGCGCTGCGAGCTGCTGCACGAACGCAGCGCCATCCGCAACACCATGGTCCAGATGCCGGCGGTAAACACGCCGCAGTTCGGCTGGGTCCTGAACCGGTTGCCGCACAAGGCCCAGCCGGTCCCGCCCATCTACCAGCCCGAAGTCGCGGCGAAGGGCGTCCTGTACGCGGCCGCTCATCCGGGACGGCGGGAATACTGGGTCGGCGGCAGCACCATGGGCACCCTGCTGGCCAACGCCATCGCGCCCGGGCTGCTGGACCGGTACCTGGCCAAGACCGGGTTCTCCTCGCAGCAGACTCCCGAGCGGCACGATCCGGACCAGCCGGTGAACCT
>JBIOFK010000061.1:0-12716 GCA_044447065.1 Actinomycetales bacterium
AAACCGGGCAAGCTGATCGAATACGCGGAAACCACCACGATCTTCAACAACCCGGCGGAGCGGTCCACCGAGGACTACGTTTCCGGCCGCTTCGGGTAAACCGCAGCGCCGGCCGGGCGCGGGTCCGCCCGAGTCTCGCCCCCGCGGGACCCGGTTTCGTTCCCTTCTGCGCGGGGATCGGTGCGGATCGGGCGCAGGACAGTGTCGTGCGCGAAGTTGGGGGCCGGTCGTGCGCAGGACGGAACGGCCTACCAGTCCGGAACGCCGGATCCGCTGCGATGGCGTGAGGACCGCCGTCCGGCGGGACCCGGTTTCGTTCCTTTCTGCGCGGGGATCGGTGCGGATCGGGCGCAGGACGGTGTCGTGCGCAAAGTTGGGGGCCAGTCGTGCGCAGGACGGAACGGCCTACCAGTCCGGAACGCCGGATCCGCTGCGATGGCGTGAGGGCCGCACGCCGGCGCCGGGACGCGGTCAGAGCAGCGGGGAGATCGCCAGATAGAGCAGCAGGCCCAGTACGGCCGAGGCCACCGGAGTGGCGATCCAGGCCCCAAGAATCGTGATCCACAGTCGCGGGTTGATCCGGCTGCTGCGCTGGTTGAAACCTGCCCCCACGATGGCACTGGTCATGGTGTGCGTGGTGGAAAACGGCAACTGCAGGCCGATGGCTCCGATGAACAGCAACACCCCGCTGGTCAGCTGGGCGACGATCCCGCGCATCGGATCCAGGCGCACCAGCCGGGTCCCCAGGGTGTGCGAAATCCGCCAGCCGCCCGCCAGGGTCCCGGAGGTGAGGAGCACGGCGGAGAACAGCAGCACCCAAGGCGGCACACCGCCGTCGTTGTTCAATCCCGCGGCACCCAGCGCGAGCACGACGACCACCGTAGTGCGCGGCCCGTCCTGCAGGCCGTGGCCCAGTGCGACGGCGGCCGCCGCCACGGACTGGGCATAGCGGATCCGCCGGTGTACCCGGCTCGGCTGGCTGTACCGGGCGGCCCACATGGCTGGGAACACCGCCCCGTAGGCCAGCAGCAGGGCCGCCACGGGCGAGATGAGCAGCGGCAGCACCAGCAGCGGCAGCAGCGAGGGCGCGGCCCCGTCCGGCGGCGCGTGGCCCTTCAACGCCGAACCCAGCGCCGCCCCGGCAATGCCGCCGATCAGCGCGTGCGTTGACGACGACGGGTAGCCGCGCCACCACTGGTACACACCCCAGCCGCAGGCGGCGGCGGTGCCTGCGGCCAGCAGCCCCAGGCCCGCGGTGCCGGCGGGAACGGCAAAGACACGGTCGGCGATCGCCACGGACAGCCCCAGGCTCAGCATCACCCCGATGAAATTGAAGACGGCGGCCAGGACGACGGCGACGCTGGGGGTGAGGGAGCGGGTGCGGACCGGAAGCGCGACGGCGGCGGAGGCGTCGCGGAGCCCGTTGAGGAAGGCGAAGGCGGCGGTCGCAACAAGCACGAGCGCCAGCAGGGCGGACTGCACCCGCTACGCTTCCTTGACGATGATGCTGCCCACCGTGGTGGCCAGGCGGCGCATGTCGGTGGTGACACCCTTGAGCGCATCGGCCAGGTCCCGGTGCTTGGCGTAGCTGGCCGGTTTGTGGTCGGCCAGCAGTTCGCCGACGTAGACCCGGTGGGTGTGGTCCGCACGCTTGGCCAGCCTGAGCGTTTCGATCCAGTAGTCCTCCGCCTCGTCGAGGTCATCGAGGGTGCGGACCACCTCGGCGGTGATCTCGGTCTGCCGCGCGATGATATCCAGCAGCTCGGACGCCCGGCGCGAGGTGCGTTCCAGCCGGTAGATCAGGATCAGCTCGCCCGCGCCGTCCAGTTTCTCCATCGCATCGGTGAGGTAGCGGGAGAGGGTGAACAGATCTTCCCGGGGCAGGGGGTTGATGAAACTGGAGCGCATCTGCGTCATCAGGGATACCTGCAGGGATGCCGTTTCCGCTTCGTGCGTGTGCAGCCGTTCGGCCAGGGCCGCGTGGTCGGCGGCGGGGGCGGCCAGCATTTCGGAGAGGGTGAGCACCGCCGGGCCCAGGCCGCGGGCCATGGTGCTGAGGATTTCCAGCCCCGCCCTTTCCTGCGCGAACAGGCGAAATTTCACTGGTCCCCTCCCGGCGCATGGTGTTTTTCCTACCGTTCCGCGCGTCGGCGGACACAAAAATGGTGTCGGACTGGGAGCGCCTCACGGCGTTAGGCCGCTCAAGGCGGCTACAAGATGGAGCCCGGGGGTTCCGCAGTCCGACACCAACTTCAGTGTTCCTCTTCGGCGCTGCGGTGTCAATCTTTCGGGGCCCTGCGCGGACCGTTTAGTCGAGTTCGCCGCGCCGCCAGGCGGCCGCGGCATGCTCAAGATCCTCGGCCGTCTTGACCAGCTGGTGGGCGTTGCGCGTCAGCTTGGTGGCGTGCTCGGCGCTGCCCGCCTCGCGGGCATCGGCCACCTTGGACTGGCCCAGGGCGACGACCCGGCAGAAGGCGGCGGACCGTTCCAGCGCCACGTCGAACTCGCCGTTGAAGGCGCCGGAGAGGATGGCATCCGCCATGGTGTTCAGCTCGTCAGCACCGGGCGGCTCGGCCACACCGGCGACGGCGTGGCTCACCTGGGCGGTGTCCTTGCCGGCCTTGAAGTAGACGGCGATCCGCTCCGGATCCGCCTTGGTGGCGGCGCGGAGGGCATAGAGCCGCCAGAGCGCGCCGGGGAGGGAGCGGGCCGGACTGGCGGCCCACATCTCCGCGATCGACTCCAGCCCCTGCTGGTCGGCCAGCTTCACCAGCCGCTTCGTCACGGCCGGGTCCTCGTTGGCCCGGCCGTGATGGACCAGGGCATGGGCCGCCAGATGGGCCGCCTCGGAGACCCTGGCGGGGTCCGGGCCGCCGGCAAAGGGTTCGAAATCAATGGGCGCGAAGGGCTTCGGCTTGTGCGGCCTGGGAACGTTGAATCCGGCTGAATCGCTCATGTCCTGACAGTACTCCTCAGGCCATTATCCGGTCGAGATCCGGCGCCCGAGTACGGATTCGGATGGCCGCAGCGGCTTGCGCTATCCTAGGTAGCGTCCGCCGGAAGGATTGCGGCGGACTGGTCGGCGCCTTTAGCTCAGTTGGTAGAGCATCGGACTTTTAATCCGTGGGTCGTGGGTTCGAGCCCCACAGGGCGCACCACCGTCGTAGCTTGAGTTCCGACATCGTCAGTCATCCCTCCGGCTGGCCAGCCCGGCTGCTACCTGTGGGCGGAAAAGACCGCAATGACGATGATGCCGCCGATGATGTCCAACACGGCAAGCACCTTCCCAGCGGTGGCCTTGACGCCGAAGGATTCGGCCCGGCGGGCCATCATGAAGGCGGCAAGACCCGCGCCGAAGCCGAACACGACCAGCCCGATGATGCCGACAATGATGGACGCACGCCGGTAATTCCGACCACGATGATGTTGGAAGGCCGCCGCCCCGGGGTCCAGCCGGTCGTCCGGTGCCGCGAACGCGTCCAGCTGGCCATCCGGTGCCGCCACCGCACCGTTGTGAAGTTCGTTTGAACCGCTCATCAGTCCCCCTGGAGGCTTCGGCATTACTTCGAATTCCCGAAGAATATCTCATCGCCGCAGGAATATCCCGGAAAACGGCAGACGGTCTCAACGTCCAACACCAACGGCGGTCTTGGCGGGTGGCCTTCCGCAATACCGTGCACCGCAGGGACGCGTGCCGGCTGTGACCGGGCGGGGAGCTCCGGTCCATCTTGGCGCGTTCGCGACGGTCTCACGCTTTGGCGGGACGGGGTTCCTAGCGACACCGCGGGGAATCGTCCTGGAGGAATGCGATGGCCTGTGGACTCCACCACGGATTACTTGTACACTTTATTGTACGAGTTTGGAGGTTTTGTCATGCGAACCATGACCTATTCGGAATCCCGCAAAAGGTATGCGGAGACGCTATCTGCCGTGGTGGATGACCGCGAAGAGGTTGTCATCACCCGCGCGGGCCACGAACCGGTGGTCATGGTGTCCCTTGATGAGTACGAGTCCCTTAAAGAGGCTGCCTACCTCCTGAAAAGCCCTACGAACGCCGCCAGACTGCTGGGTTCGATTCAACGGTTGGAATCCGGCGAAGGCATCGAACGAGAACTCCGCGAGTGAAGTTCGTCTGGGATGAGGCCGCCTGGGAAGACTACGAATGGTGGCAGGCCCAGGACAGAAAGATCCTCAAGCGGATCAACACGTTGCTGCACGACATCGCCCGCAACGGCAACGAGGGGATAGGAAAGCCTGAGCCGTTGAAGCATGGGTTCCGTGGCTACTGGTCCCGCCGGATCTCGGACGAACACCGGTTGGTCTACAAGGTGGAAGATGACGAGGTCCGGATAGCGGGATGCCGCTATCACTACGGATCCTGACGGCCGGAATCCGAAGGAGCACGGCATCGCTCCCGGGACCCCGGTCTTGCCGTCACAGGCGAAGACTCCCCGGACCTTTCGGACCGGGGAGTCTTCGCCTGCACCGCGCCGGTATCCGGCCCGGTGGTTCCGCGGCCCGACGGCGGGGCCGCGGCACCAGGGCGCTACAACACCAGCGACAGCAGCGTGACCAGGATCAGTCCGACGACGGAGATGATGGTCTCCATGACCGACCAGGTCTTGATTGTCTGTCCGACGGTCATGCCGAAGTACTCCTTGACCAGCCAGAAGCCGGCGTCGTTGACGTGCGAGAAGAACAGCGATCCCGCTCCGACGGCCAGCACCACCAGCGCCAGCTGGGTGGGCGGCAGGGAGGACGCCAGCGGCGCCACGATGCCTGACGCGGTGACCGTGGCCACGGTGGCCGAGCCGGTGGCGAGGCGGATCAGGACGGCGACCATCCAGCCGAGCAGCAGCGCCGACAGGCTGGCCGCCACGGCCACCTTGCCGATAGCGATACCCGTGCCGCCGTCCACCAGGACCTGCTTGAATCCGCCGCCGGCGCCAACGATCATGGTGGCGCTGACGATCGGCATCAGGCTCTGGCTCAGCTTGGTGGTCAGGACGGGTCCGGAGAAGCCCACGGACGTTCCGAAGGTCACCATGGCCAGCAGCACGGCGATCAGCAGTGCCACCACCGGCTCGCCGAGGAACTGCAGCAGGGGGTAGATCCCCGCGTTAGGGCTCATCCACAGGTCCGATCCGGCCCGGATGAGCATCAGCACGACCGGCGAGAGGACGGTGATCAGCGTCCAGGTGAACGTCGGACTGCGCTTGGCCTCCGGGTCCCGGCTGCGGCCGATCTCGTCGTTGCCCTTGGGAGCCGTCATCGTGGTCGGACCGGCGGCGGCGCTGGCCTCGGCCGCGCTGCCGGCGCCGCTGGGGGTACCGCGCCCGCCCGAGGTGCGGCCGTCGTCGGCCGTTGCGCCGCCGGCAAAGCCGAGGCCCGCGCCGGCAACGCCGATCGGCACCCATTTGGCGGCGAGCCGGGAGAACAGCGGACCGGCGATGATGATCGTCGGAATGGCGACGAGCAGGCCGATGGCCAAGGTGATGCCGACGTTGGCGTGCAGATTGGCGATGGCCGCCAGCGGGCCGGGGTGCGGCGGGATGAACCCGTGCAGCACGGACAGGCCGGCCAGGGCGGGGATGGCCAGCAGCATGGCGGGCCTGCCCGAACGGCGGACGGCCAGCATGATCACCGGGATCAGCAGGACGAGGCCGATTTCGAAGAACATCGGGATGCCGATGATGAAGGCGATCAGGGCCATTTTCCACGGCAGGACCCGCGGGCTGCCCTTGAGCAGCGTGTCGACAATTTCGTCGGCGCCCCCGGAGTCCGCCAGCAGTTTGCCGAGCATGGCGCCAAGGACAATCAGCACGCCGACATTGCCCAGGACAGCACCGACCCCCGCTTCGAAAGACAGCGCCACCTTGCCCAGGGCGATCCCGGAGCCGATGCCCACGAACAGCGAGCCGATGGTCAGTGACAGGAACGGGTGCATCTTCAGCCAGACGATCAGCAGCACCACGATGCCGATGCCGATGGCCGTGATGATGAGCACCTGGCTGTCGTGCCCGGTCCAGGGTTCATGGATCTGTTTGATGGTGTCGTCCGCCTGGACCACGCCGGTCATGGCGGGTTTGAGCTGGTCAAGGATACTCAACGCATTTCTCCTTCTGCTGGTTGTTCTGCTGTGCCCAGGGCCGCCGTAAAGGCGGCGGCCCTGGCCGTAATCTCGACCCAATTACCTGCCGCCACCGTGGCCGGCGGGACGACTGACGTCCCGCAGCACACCGCCACGGCGCCGGCGCGGAGGTAGTCGGCTGCGTTCTCCGCGTTGATTCCCCCCGACGGCAGTAATCCGACCCCAGGATAGGGGCCCTGCAGGTCTTTGAGATAGCCGGGCCCGAACTGCCGGGCCGGGAAAATCTTCACCACCGCGGACCCGAGGTCCAGCGCCTGCGCCACCTCCGTCGGCGTCATGGCGCCCAGGCAGACCGGAATGCCGGCCTCGGTGGCGACGCGGGCCACCTCGGGCCGGAGTCCCGGCGTGACCAGGAACCTGGCGCCGGCGTCGATGGCCGCGCGGGCCTGGTCCGCCGTCAGGACAGTGCCGACGCCCACGAGGGCGCCGTGCTCCGCCGCGGAGTCCGCGGCCGCCGTGATGGCGGACAGCACGCCCGGGGTGGTGAAGGTCAGTTCAACGGTGCGGATTCCGCCCCCGGCGAGGGCCCGGCACAGCCCGGCGGGATCCGGAATCGAGGGGGCCCGCACCACCGCCAGGGTCCGCTCGGCCCGGAGGCGGCGGACGAGTTCATTGTCAGTCATGGATTCGTGTCTTTCCGTCGGGGCTGCGCCGCAGGGCACGTCCGGCCAGCGCGCCCGTGGGTGCGCCGGACTCGATCGCGGCGGTGCCGTTAACAAATACGTGCGAGATTCCGGCGGCGGGCTGCCGGGGATTGTCGAAGGTGGCGGTGTCCGTGATGGTCTGCGGGTCGAAGAGCACCAGGTCGGCCGCGTAGCCGGTGCGGACCAGCCCGCGGCGGTGGAGTTTCAGCCGCGCCGCGGGACGGCCGGTGAGATGGTGGACGGTCTCTTCGAGGCTGAGCAGGCCCAGTTCCCGGCAATAGTGGCCCAGATAGCGCGGAAAGGTTCCCCAGGACCGCGGATGCGGCTTCGCGCCGACCAGGATCCCGTCGCTGCCGCCGGTGTGGACACGGTGCTTCATGATGGCGCGCACGTTCTCCTCGTTTCCCACATGCTGCAGGATGCCGGTGGCCAGGCGGTCCCGGAGCAGGGTGTCGATGAAGACGTCGAACGGTTCGCGGGCGCTGCCGCGGGCAATGCCGGCCACGGTGTGTCCCACCAGCGAATCCAGTGCGGCATTGCCGACGCCGCTGATTTCGATGGTGTCCCAGTCCGCCGGCACGCCGTGGCAGCCGTCGGAGCCTCGGACTTCCACGTCGGCTCGGATACGTTCCAGCGCGGCCGGATCCGCCAGCCGGAGCAGGGTCGCCCGGGTGCCGCCGGCGGAGGACCAGCTCGGCAGGATCGCGGCGAGCGTGGTAGCGCCGGGCAGGTACGGGTAGCTGTCAAGGGTGATGTCGGCGCCGTCGTCGAGCGCCGCGTCGATCCGGGCCAGCAGGGCGGCGGCGCGGCCCTGGTTCGGGGCGAAGTTCATGGTGGCGTGGGTGAGGTGGATGGCGCAGCCGGTACTGCGTCCCAGCTCGATCATTTCCTGGTACGCCTCCAGCGCGCCGTTGCCGTAGGAGCGGTGGTGCGGGGCGTAGAAGCCGCCAGCGGCGGCCACGGTGCGGCACAAGGCAGCCAGCTCGGCGTTATCGGCATACATTCCGGGCGTGTAGGTCAGCCCGGAGGACATGCCCACCGCTCCCTGCCGGATGCCCTCGCTGACGAGCGACTGCATCCGGGCGAGCCGGGCAGCATCCGGCCGGTCCGGCCCGAAGCCCATGACCATCGCCCGGACCGTGCCCTGCGGGACCAGGTACGCCGCGTTGGTGGCGATTCCCTGGTCCAACCGGTCCAGGTAGCCGGCGACGGTGCGCCAGGAGAAATCGAAGCCCGCGGGGTTGTCGTTCCAGCCGGCAATCTGCTCCCTGATTCCGGCCAGCACGGCATCGTCCGCCGGGGCGTAGGAGAGCCCGTCCTGGCCCAGCAGCTCGGTGGTCACACCCTGGCTGAGCTTGGCGTAATGGGCGGGATTAAGCAGCAGCTGGAGGTCCGAGTGGGCGTGCATATCGATAAATCCCGGACTGAGCACGTGCGCGGCCGCGTCGATGGTGCCGGCGCCCGCGCCGGAGAGCGTGCCGGCGGGTTCGACGGCGGCGATCCTGCCGTGCTCCAGCGCCACGTCGGCGGAAAACGCGGGCGCGCCGCTTCCGTCCACCACCGTGGCATTGCGGATCAGGATCCGTCCGGGCTGGCGTGCGTCGTTCATCCGGGGTGCCTAGAAGAACGTCTGGACGAGGTCGACGACGGACTGGTCACCTTCGGTGTCCGCCAGGACGGGGATGAGCCGCCATTTGTCCAGCGCGGTGCACGGGTGGGACAGGCCCAGCCGCACGACATCTCCCGGCGCGGCGGCGACCAGCGCAGGATCGAACCGCAGGAAACAGTGCTGGTCGTTCACGGCCGTGATGCTCGCCCCCGCCAGCGGGACCATCACGCCACCGAGCGTGCGGCCGATGGCCTGCGGGACGGGCAGTCCCTCGTCCACCGGCAAATCCCGCTTGCCGGCGTCCAAGATGGCCAGTCCCGGCTCCGGGGTGGAGACCACGCGCGCCCAGCCGTGCATCCCGGACCGGAACGGTGAGTCGCCGTGCCGGGAAAACGGGGAAATGCCGCGGTAGAAACCGTCGTCGTGGATCATGTAGGCGCCGCTGCGGATCACCAGGTCCACCGGGCGGCCGCCGGTCCCGGGCCCCGGAGCCGCCACGCAACCGCCCAGCACGTCGGCGACGATGTCAAAGTAGGCGCTCCCGCCGGCGGTGAGCACGATGTCCGCCCCCGGCGCGTACAGGTCGGAGGCGAGCAGTTCGGTGTGCACGGCCTTCATCTCCAACAGGAAGTTCCGCACCGCCGCCAGGGCCTCCGGCTCCGCGGTGTGCGCCAGTGAACCCTCGTAACCGCTGACGCCCACCAGGCGCAGAACGGGGGAGGCCGCGGCCGCGCGGGCCACGCGGAGCGCTTCGTCGAATCCGCGCGCACCGGTGCGGCCGCCGAGTCCGCCCACCTCCACCAGGACGTCGAGCACGGCTGAATCCTGCCGGGCGCCGAGCTCACGCTCCAGCAGGGCGACCGTTTCGACGGAGTCCAGCCAGGACAGGATGGGTGCGGCGGGGGAGGACTCGCCGGCCACCCACGCGATCGACCGCGGATCGGTCAGGCTGTTGGCCAGCATGAGCCTGCGGACACCGAACGCCCTGGCCACCCGCAGCTGGGCGGTGTTCGCCAGCGAGATGCCCCACGCGCCGCGCTGGAGCTGCTCGGCCCAAAGCTGCGGGGCCATGGTCGTCTTGCCGTGCGGGGCCAGCAGGATGCCGCGGCCGCGACACCACGTGGCAAGCCGGTCCAGGTTGGCGGCCATCGCGCCGGCGTCCAGGGTCAGCAGCGGGGTCTGGAAGTCGCCCAGCGTGCGCTGGGCGGACAGGAAGTCCCGCACGGTGGTTCCCGCGGCGGCTGCCGGGGAGGCCTTGTATTGCCAGCCCAGCACCGTGTCGCCCAGCAGGGCAAGCGCGTCGGCGCTGATGGCGGCAGGCCCGCCGTCGCACGCCGGCATCGGGCCGGGTTCCGCGGAGCCGGATTGTGTGGAAGAGGTGTTCAAGCCTAATCGTCCCTTCGGCCGTGCGGGGAACCCCTGGGCCGTTTCGGTGCCGGCTGCGGGCCGGTTCCGGTGGTATCCGGACCGAATCGCCGTCGCATTGCGTATGTTGCAATGATGGTTGCAAACTTGTTCGAAACATGTCTAACATGGGGCCTGTTCCGCCGTCAAGGGTGGCCCTCCGGCCGCCCGGACGGGAATACCCGGGCCCGCCCGTGAGTGAAAGGACGCCAGCAGCCATGCCAGCAGCCGCGCTTTCGGCAGTGTGCGTCGGGGAAACCATGGCGGTGCTGACGCCTCCGCCCGGGGTCGGACTGCGGGCTGCGTCCGGACTGCTGCTGGGCATCGGCGGAGCGGAGTCGAACGTTGCGATGGGCCTGGCGGCCATGGGCCTGGAGAGCCACTGGATCGGGCGGCTGGGCAACGACGGGTTCGGCGCCCGGATCCTTGAGGAGCTGCGCGCGCATTCGGTGGGGACCTCGGGGGTCGAAGTGGACCGGCTGCGGCCCACGGGGTTGTATGTGAAGGTCCCGGCCCTGGTCTACGCCGCCGGGCCGGACGGGGGGGACGCCGCCTCGGTCCTCTACTACCGCCAGGGTTCCGCCGCGTCCGCCATGGGACCGGAGACCTTGGACAATCCCGAGGTGGCGGCACTGCTGCGCGGCGCCTCGCTGATCCACCTCAGCGGCATCACGGCCGCGCTCTCGGACGGCTGCGCGGAGCTGACCCGCCGCATCCTGTCCGCGCCGCGCGAGGGACGCGTGGTCAGTTTTGACATCAACTGGCGCCCCGCCCTGTGGCGGGACCGGGATCCGTCGGTGCTGGCAGCACTGGCGAACGCCGCCGACGTCGTCCTGGTCGGACGCGACGAGGCGGAACTTGCCTTCGGCACCGGCGACGAGGCGGAACTGCGCACCCTGCTGCCGGACCCCGCCGTCCTGGTGGTCAAGGATGCCGACGTCCGCGCCACCGCCTGGCTGCGCGACGGGAGCGTCATCCGGGTACCCGCGCTCGCCGTCGAGGTCCTCGAACCCGTCGGTGCCGGTGATGCCTTCGCCGCCGGCTACCTCAGCGGACTGATCTTCGGCCTGGACCAGCGGGCCTGCCTGCGGCGCGGCCATATCAGCGCCGCGGCCACCCTGACGGTGCACGGCGACCGGGGTCCGCTGCCCCCGGCCGCTGCGCTCGCCGCCCTGCTCGCGTGCGGTGACGAGGACTGGGCCACCATACGGATGGCTGCCGGAGCGCTCACCGCCGGCGGGACGGTGCGATTGTGAGCCAGAGCCTGGTCCGCGCCCTGGACCTGCTGGCCGAGCTGGCCGGAAAGCCCGCCACCTTGGACGAGCTCGCCGCCGGGGCCACCGTGCACAAGACCACCATTATGCGGCTGCTGCACGCGATGGAGGACAAACGCTTCGTGGTCCGCGACGGCGACCAGCGCTTCCGGCTCGGCTCGAAGTTCTTTGAGCTCTCCGCCAAGGCCCTCGAGCAGCGGGACATCCGCACCGTCGCCCACCCGCACCTTGCCGGGCTGAACGCCACGACCGGGCACACCGTGCACCTGGCCGCCTTCGAGGGCAACGACGTCGTCTACATCGACAAATTTGAATCCTCCCACCCTGTGCGGATGTACTCGAGGGTCGGGCTGACGGCGGCGCTGCACTCGGCCGCCGTCGCCAAGGTGCTGCTCGCGGACCTGCCACGGGCGCGGCAGGAAAGCATCGCCGCCGGGCTGGACTACACCAGGCTGACGGACAACACGCTCACCACGCCGGCGGCGCTGCTGGCCGAACTCGAGGAGGTGGGGCGGCAGGGCTGGGCGCACGACAACGCCGAACACGAGTCGTTCGTGCACTGCATCGCCGCCCCCATCCGCGACGCCGGCGGCCGCGTGCTGGCCGCCGCGTCGTTTTCCGTGCCGGTGGTGCTCCTGAGCTACGACAAGCTGCTGGAACTGCTGCCCGATCTTCAAGCCGCCACCGGGGCCATTTCCGCGGACCTCGGCTGGGTCAACCCGAAGGGACCATCCGATGACTGAAAAGACAGTTGTGCTGACCGAAAACGCCCCCGCCCCGGCGCACGTATTCTCGCAGGGCATCAAGAAGGGCGGCTTCTTCCAGGTGTCCGGCCAGGGACCGATGGATCCCGCCACGAACCGGTACATCGGCGCCGGCGACGTGCGGGTGCAGACCCGGCGGACGCTGGAGAACATCAAGGCGATCCTGCTGGCCGGGGGCTCCTCGGTGGAAGACGTGCTGATGTTCCGGGTGTACCTGACCACGCGGGAGGACTTTGCCGCCATGAACGAGGTCTACGCCGAGTTCGTGCGGGACAATGTGCCCGGCGGGGCCCTTCCCAGCCGAACGACGGTTTTCGTCGAGCTGCCGCACGAGGTCATGCTGGTCGAAATCGACGCCCTGGCCGTGACCTCGTAGGCTCCGGCTCCGGCGGCTGCGGCTCTCCGGCTGCGGCTCCGCGGCCGCCGGGTGCCCGGCGTCTTCGTCGGACCCGGCGCGTTCGCCGCCGTCACCGCACCCGCAGCCATTGACCGATCCGTCCGCGGGGTTTCCAATGGAGATAGCGGCAAAGCCAGCGGACGGCGGTCTGAGCGTGCGCGGCACATGTGGCTGAGGGAGGTGGCGCAATGGCCGGAGTGCTGGTGGAATCCGCGCAGCTGGCCCTGTGCGCCGTCATTTCGGCCGGCGTGCCGGCGGTGAGCGTGTACACCCTGCGGACCCGGAACGTCCACGGCACGGACGGTGCGGATTCCGTGTTCTGGACCTCGTTTCTGGCCCTGGTGGTCCTGCTCCCGGCCGTGCTCGTCCCGGCGGTCGTCATCCCCCCGGCCGGGGCGGTCCTGGCGGTCCTGGCGGCATCCGCGGCGGCTGCCGCCTATCGCTACGGTCCGGCCCTTGAGGTGCGACGGCGG
>JBIOFK010000062.1:0-12292 GCA_044447065.1 Actinomycetales bacterium
CACCTCCGCCAATGGGCATGCCCAGCGGCGGCACGTTCCACTGAGCATGTCCGTCAGATGTCCCCCGCGGCACCGGACATGCCCAACGGCAGCGCGCGGCGACGGACACAATCCCATTCCGCCCACCGGACACCTCCGCCAATGGGCATGCCCAGCGGCGGCACGTTCCACTGAGCATGTCCGTCAGATGTCCCCCGCGGCACCGGACATGCCCAACGGCAGCGCGCGGCGACAGACACAATCCCATTCCGTCCACCGGACACCTCCGCCAATGGGCATGCCCGGCGGCCCTGCCCAGCGGCGGCACAGTCGGAAGGCTGTACTGCTGCTGGACCGGCCGCAGGAGCGGATCCGGGCCGGCGGGCGACGTAGGGTGGAGGCATGAGCGGAATCTACGCAGCGGCCATGGCCGGGGAATTCCACCGGCTGCAGCCCGAACTCCAGGAGTACTTCTCGCTGGAACCGGGCAGCGGCTATTTCGGCGTGGGCACCGGCGTCTTCGACGTGGCCGGCTGCCCGCAGCCGTGGCTTCGGCCGCTGCTGGCCGCCGCCGCCGGGGAGGAAGCGTTCTTCCCCGAGTACGGCGAGGACGTGCCCTTCCGGATCGAGAACCACGCGCATCTGGACCCGTTCGGCCGCCCCAGCCTGACAGCGCGCAGGGAAATCATGTTCCCGCTGCGCACCCGGCTGTTCCAGGACACCACCAGCCTGGTCGAGGACGACGGCGGCGGCCGGCCCCGGCTGGTCGACTACCTCGGAAAATACCGGCGGCTGGCCACCGACCTGGACGTCTCGGCCACCGGCGACGGCATGCTCCGCGGCATTTCACGCTCCTCCAGGATCCTGGCGAAGCCGCTCACGATCGCGCTGCCGGGCGTGCTGGACGCCCGCGCCTACGCCCAGCAGTGGTGGGACGCGGAGACCCGGAAACACCGTATCCAGGTCAAGGTCATCCAGCGCCAGCTCGGCGTGGTTCTCGTCTACGCGGGCCACTTCGACTACCGGCTGGTCCCCTACCCGCCGCATGAGGCCGCCGCGCACGGGGTACCGGGCTCGTTGCCCGCCTACGCCCAGCCGGACCGTTGGGACTCGCGCGTCTGACCGGGAACCCGGGACTACCGCAGCCGCGCGGGAATCCGGGACTTCCGCGGCGGCGTCGGCTGCGGCATGATCGGACCATGGAGCCCTCAGCCCAACACCCCGTGACCCCGATGCTCGCCAAGGCCGTCGACGCCGTCCCCGATCCCGGCACGGTTCCCGGAGGCCTGGGCTATGAACCCAAATGGGACGGCTTCCGCGGCATCGTGTATTTCGACGGGACGGACGTGGAGATCGGCAGCCGCGGGTCAAAACCGCTGACCCGCTACTTTCCGGAACTGACCGAGGCCTTCGCCCGGCTGCTGCCCGGACCGTGCGTGCTGGACGGGGAAATCGTGCTCCGCAGCGGGGAACCGGGCCGGGAACGGCTCGACTGGGAGGCCCTGTCCCAGCGGATCCATCCGGCGGCGAGCCGGATCAGTAGGCTGGCGCAGGAAACTCCCGCCTCGTTCGTTGCCTTCGACCTGTTGGCCCGCGGCGACGCGAACCTGCTGGACACCCCGTACAGCGCGCGCCGCGCGGCGCTGGAGGAGCTCGCCGCCGGCATCGAACCTCCCCTGCACCTGAGCCGGACCACCACCGACGTCGACGTTGCCCGCCGCTGGCTGGTGGACTTCGAAGGGGCCGGTCTGGACGGCGTCGTCGCGAAGCCGCTGACGGCCGGCTACGCGCCCGGCAAGCGGCTGATGCTCAAGGTCAAGCATCACCGCACGGCCGACGTCGTCGTCCTGGGCTACCGCCTGCACAAGAGCGGCAGCGGGGTCGGCTCGTTGCTGCTGGGCCTGTACGACCGGGACGGCGTCCTGCAGAGCGTCGGCGGCGCCTCGGCCTTCAGCGATGCGCGCCGGCAGGAGCTGGTGGCCGAGCTGGCGCCGCTGGTCCTGCGCGACGACGACGGCGCCGTCGTCACCGGGCAGGGCGAGCGGAACCGCTTTTCCGCCGGCCGGGACGTCTCCTACGTCCGGCTGGAGCCGACCCTGGTGGCGGAGGTGACCTACGACCAGATGGAAGGGTCCCGGTTCCGGCACACCGTGCAGTTCTTCCGGTGGCGGCCGGACAGGGATGCCGCCTCCTGCACCTTCGGCCAGCTTGACCTGCCGGTCGCCTACGACCTGAGCCGGGTCCTCAGCTAGGCTTCCCGGCTGGTCCTTCCCGGCGGGCTAGTCCTTCCCGGCTGGCTGGTCCTTCTTTGCCCGGCTGGGCTGGACCCGCGGCGGCTCGCCCGGCATTTTCGGGTAATCCGGCGGAAACGGCAGTTCGCCCAGGCCCGCGGCCAGATCGCGCTCCCACCAGCCGAGCAGTGCGCCGATACTGCCGGGATGGGCGTTCATCTCCGCCCACGGATCCCCCACGCTCCGCAGCCGGTCCGGGACAGTTTCGATGGTGAAGCCCCGGGGATTGGCGTTCTCCAGTTCGTCCCAGCGCAGCGGGCAGGACACCGGAGCGTGCGCCAGCGGGCGCGGGCTGTACGCGCCGGCGATGGTGCGGTCCCGGTTCGCCTGGTTGAAGTCGACGAAGACCTTTTCACCACGCTCCTCCTTCCACCAGGCGGTGGTGACCTTGGTGGGCATCCGGCGCTCCAGCTCGCGGGCGGCGGCAATCACGGCGTGCCTGACATCGAGGAATTCGCGGGTGGGTTCGATCGGCGCGAAGACGTGCAGGCCGCGGTTTCCGCTGGTCTTGATGAAGGCGTCCAGCCCGGCCTCGGCAAGCACGCTGCGCAGTTCCAGGGCGGCCGGGATGGCGTCGTCGAAGTCGGTGCCGGGCTGCGGGTCCAGGTCGATCCGCAGCTGGTCCGGGTTGTCCGGATTGCCGGCGCGGGAGGGCCACGGGTGAAACACGATCGTGTTCATTTGCACCGCCCAGACGGCGGCCGCGGTTTCATCGATCACCAGTTGCGGGTGGGACCGCGCACTCGGGTAGACCACCATCACCGAGCGCACATAGTCGGGCGCGCCCTTGGGCGGGTTCTTCGAAAAGAATTGTTCTCCGTCGATGCCGTCGGCGAAGCGCTGGAGCGAGATGGGCCGGTCTCCGTTGGCCGCGACGAAGGCGTCCCCGACCGCCACGACATAGCGGGCCAGGTCCAGCTTCGTGATCCCTGGTTCCGGCCACAGGACCCTGCCCGGACTGGAGATTCTTACCTGCCGTTCGCCGTCCGGACCCGGAACGGACAAGGATGCTGCTTCGCTGGCCATGGGACCAACGTACCCGGGCCCGGCGCCGCTGTCAGCTACCCGGTCCGGACATCGTTCAGGGCCCGGGCCGTGTCCGTCAGCCGGACCAGCGCCGCACGGGCCGCGTCCGGGGACAGGTCCGCCAGGCCCGACGACGGCGTCACCACCAGGGTGCCGAGCGCGGCGTTGTCCAGGCCCAGCCCCCGCCACGGACGCATCACCCGCTCCACCAGTCTGCTCACCTGCGGCACCGCCGCCGCCGGATCAAGCACGCCGAGCCACAGCTCGCTGCCGCCTTCCACTGCAGCGGCCAGCTGCTCCCAGTCTCCGGTGCCGAGGGCATCCGCCGGCAGCGCGACGCCGTCGGCCCCTGCCGTCCAGGCCTGCTCCACGGCCGTACCGGCCCCCGGCAAGGCCAGCACCACCCGGTCAGCACCGGCGGCGCGTGCCGCGGCGGTCACCTGGGACCACGCCCAGGCGACCTCCGGAGCCGCCACGGAGCGCAAGGTCCGGTAGCCGGAGGAGGTGGGAATGGTGCCGTCCAGGACACGCAGGATCTCGGGTTCGTCGAGCTGCAGCACCACCACCGCCGATGGAACGGCCTCCCGGACCCGGCTGATGTGCTCGCCCAGCCCCGCAGCCAGGGACTCCGCAATGTCCCGCCGCGCGCCGTAATCCAGCAGGGCCCGCTCGCCGTAGTGCAGATACAGGGATGCGGCCAAGGTCAACGGGCCGGTCAGCTGGATTTTCAGCTCCGGCCCCTGCCGTTCCTCCGCACCCGCGACGTCCGCGAGCACGTTGATGTCGGAGCGCAGGGCCGAAACGGCCCGCCGCGCGTCAGCGCCCGGCCGGTCAACGAGCCGCCAGCCGAAGGGCTGCATGTCCACGGGGAGCTCCGTGAGCACGGCGGCAGTGCGTCCGACGGCGTCGGAACCGAGGCCGCGGGCCGGCAGCTGGACCAGATGCGGCAGATGCGGGTCGCCCAGTTCGCCGCGGACGATCCGGGTGGCTTCGGGCGCGTCCGTTCCCGGCCAGGGGCCCAGCGCGGTGGCCCTGACCTGTCCGGCAGCGCTCACGGCGCCCCGTCCGCGGGGGCGGCGTGGTCCTCGGAAATGGCCTGGTGGTGGCGGATGACCTCACTGATGATGAAGTTGAGGAACTTTTCCGCGAAGGCGGGGTCCAGGTGGGCGGATTCCGCCAGCGCCCGGAGCCGGGCGATCTGGGCGGATTCACGGTCGGGGTCCGCCGGCGGCAGCTTGTGCCTGGCCTTGAGCACACCCACGCGCTGGGTCGCCTTGAACCGTTCGGCCAGCACGTAGACCAAGGTCGCGTCGATGTTATCGATGCTCGAGCGCATCGAGAGCAGCTCCGCCATGATCTCCGGGGCGATCTGCCCCGACAGTGAACTGGCGGCGGGATCGAAGTCGGCACCGGGCAGGATCGCCGCATCCGTGGGATTGCCGGGCGCTGGGGTGGATTCCGTCATAGGGCCAGTTTAGGGGCCCCGCCCCGCACCGCCGCACTGTTACCGGCGTCGGACTACCGGCGTCGGACGCACCCATTGACACGGACCCCGGCGCGTGGCTCAGTGGAGGTACGAAATCCGAGCCGAGGGAGCCTGCCATGAAAATCGCCGTACTGGGAACGGGACCGGTGGGCCGCACGCTGGGCCGGAAACTGGTATCGCTGGGCCACAGCGTGGTCCTGGGCTCGAGGACGGCCGACAACCGGGAGGCCGGCGACTGGGCCGGGTCGGCCGGTTCCGGCGCCCGGGCGGACACGTTCGCCGGCGCGACCGCCGGGGCGGAGCTGGTGATCAACGCCACCGGCGGCGGCGTCAGTCTGCTGGCCCTGGAGGCCGCGGGCCCGGCGAATCTGGCGGACAAGGTGCTGCTGGATGTCTCCAATCCGCTGGATTTTTCCGCCGGTTTCCCGCCCACCCTGTCCGTGCTGAACACGGACAGCATTGCCGAGTCGATCCAGCGGGCGTTCCCGTCAGCGCGGGTCGTCAAGGCCCTCAACACGCTGGCGGCGCCCCTGATGGTGGATCCGCTCTCCCTGGCCGGCGGGGACCACGACGTGTTCATGGCCGGGGACGACGGCGGCGCCAAGGCGATCGTGCGCGGGCTGCTGGAAGACTTCGGCTGGCTGCCGGACCATATCCGCGACCTTGGTCCGCTGGAGGCTGCCCGCGGTATGGAAATGTACCTGCCGCTGTGGTTGCGGCTGATGGGCTCGGTGGGCAACCCCGCATTCAACATCCGGATCGTCCAGTAACGGACCCCGCCAACCCAACTGGGTCGCAGATAGTGCACTCATGAGGCGCTCATAAGTGCATTATCTGCGACCCAGTTGGGTTTTGGCTACGCTCCGAGCAGGGCCCGGTGTGCTGCCCGGCGGATGGCCTGTTCGCCCGGATCGGGCACCGGCAGTGACGCGATGAGCTTGCGCGTATAGGGGTGTTCCGGACTTCCCATCACCTGGGAGCCGATACCTTCCTCCACCAGCTTGCCCTTGTAAAGCACCCCCACCCATTCGCTGAGGATGTCCACCACGGCCAGGTCGTGGCTGATGAACAGGGCCGCGAAGCCGAACTCCGCCTGGATCTCGCGGAACAGTTCCAGCACCTTCGCCTGGACGGAGACGTCCAGGGCCGAGGTCGGTTCGTCCGCGATGAGCAGTTTGGGGTTCAGCGCAAGGGACCGGGCCAGGGAAGCCCGCTGGCGCTGGCCGCCGGAGAGCTCGTGCGGGTAGCGGGAGGCATAGGCCGCCGGAAGCTGCACGGCCTCCAGCATCTCGCCCACGCGCTTGCGGACATCGGCGGCGGAACGGTTCTCGTGGATGATCACCGGCTCGGCCACGCACTCGCCGATGGTCAGTTGCGGGTTGAACGACGCGGCCGGGTCCTGGAAGACGAACCCGATGTCCTTGCGCAACGGCCGGAACGTGCGTTCCTTGAAGGTGCGCATCTCGTAGCCGAGGACCTTCAGGGAACCGCCCGTGGTCTTGTTCAGCCCGGCGATCGCCCGCCCGATGGTGGTTTTGCCGGAGCCGGACTCGCCGACGAGTCCGAAGACTTCGCCCGCGGCGATCGTGAAACTGACGTCGTCGACCGCCCGGAACGCCGGGCTGCCCAACCGGCCCGGGTACTCGATCACGAGGTTCGTCGCCTCGACCAGCAGTTCCTTGCCGACATGGGCCCTGGACGTGAGTCCGGCGGAGGCGGAGTTCCGGCCCAGGTGCGGCACGGCCGCCAGCAGCTTCCTGGTGTAGTCCTCCTTCGGCGAGGCAAAGAGCTCCTCGGCCGAGGCTTCCTCCACCACGTCGCCCTCGTACATCACCACCACCCGGTCAGCCAGGTCGGCCACCACGCCCATGTTGTGCGTAATGAGCACAATCGAGGTGCCGTAGACGTCGCGCAGTTCGCGGAGCAGTTCCAGGATTTCGGCCTGCACCGTCACGTCCAGCGCCGTCGTCGGCTCGTCGGCAACAATCAGCGCCGGGTTCAACGCCAGCGCGCAGGCAATCACCACGCGCTGCTTCTGGCCACCGGAGAACTGGTGCGGGTAGTAGTCGACCCGCTTTTCCGGCTCGGGGATGCCGACCTTGCCGAGCGCCTCGATGGCCAGCTGCCGCGCCTCCTTCTTGGAGATCCTGCGGCCGGTCCGGGAATGCGCGCGCAGGCCTTCGGCGATCTGCCAGCCGACCGTGAACACGGGGTTCAGGGCCGTCGAAGGCTCCTGGAACACCATCGCCACGTCCTCGCCGCGCAGCCGCCGCAGCTGTTCGGGCGTGACATCGATGATGTTCTGCCCGCTGACCACGACAGCCCCCGAGCTCACCGCCGTCTCCGGCAGCAGCCCCAGGATGGTCTTGGCCGTGACGGTTTTCCCGGACCCGGACTCACCCACAATGGCCAGAACCTCGCCCGGGGCGACGGTCAGGGAGACGTCGTCGACGGCTTTGACGTCCCCCGAATCCGTCGCGAAGGTGACTTTCAGATGCTCGATGCTCAGCACGGGACGTTCGCCGCCGGCCTGCGCACCGTCTGCACGGTCTATGTTTTCCGGGACGCTCATACCGCGGCCTCCTTTACCAGTGGGGCGGGCGCCGGCTGTTTGCGGCCTGCCCGGCGTCGTCCGCGCAGCCGCGGATCGTTGAGGTCGTTCATGCTCTCGCCCAGCAGCGTCAGCCCGAGCACCGTCAGCGCGATCGCCACGCCGGGGAAGATGGCGGTCCACCAGATCCCGGCCGCCACGTCGGTCTGCGCATGGTTGAGGTCATAGCCCCATTCCGCGGCCGACGACGGTTCCAGCCCGAAGCCCAGGAAGCCCAGGGCCGCGAGGGTCAGGATGGACTCCGAAGCGTTCAGGGTGAAGATCAGCGGCAGCGTGCGGGTCGCGTTCTTGTACACGTGCCGGCTCATGATGCGCAGCGACGAGGCGCCCACCACCTTGGCCGATTCGACAAACGGCTCGGTCTTGAGCCGGATGGTCTCGGCGCGGATCACCCGGAAGTACTGCGGAATGAACACCACCGTGATGGACACCGCGGCCGAGAATATGCCGCCCCAGAGGCTTGACTGGCCGTGGCTGATGGCGATCGAGACGACGATGGCCAGCAGCAGCGTCGGGAACGCGTAGACGGCGTCGGCAATGACGACGAGCACGCGGTCCAGCCAGCCGCCGAAGTAACCGGATACCAGGCCCAGCGCCACGCCGGCGAAGATGGACAGGATCACGGCGACGACGATCACCAGGACCGCAGTCTGGGTACCCCAGATGGTGCGGGAAAATACGTCGTAACCACCCGACGTCGTGCCCCACAGGTGGGCCGACGACGGCGGTTCCTGGCTGACGGGAAACCGCTGGGCAAAGCCGTACGGGGCGATCAGCGGCGCGAACGCCGCGGTCAGCAGGAACAGCCCGGTGATGACAATGCCGGCCACCAGCATGCCGCGCTGCAGGCCGACGCTCTTGTTGAACTGGGAGATGACGGGAAGCCTGCTCACCCAGGAGGCACGGCGGTAGGTCGTGGGAGATTCGGACATGTCAGTACCTCACCCTCGGGTCGATCAGTGCGGCGATGACGTCCACAATGAAGTTGGTCACGGCGACGATGACTGCCAGCAGCACCACGATGGCCTGCACCGCCACGAAGTCCCTGGCGGTCAGGTAGTGCGCCAGCTGGAAGCCGAGCCCCTTCCATTCGAAGGTGGTCTCGGTCAGCACCGCGCCGCCAAGGAGCACGGCGATCTGCAGGCCCATTACGGTGATGATCGGGATCAGCGCCGGCTTGTAGGCGTGCTTAGTCACCAGCCTGAATTCCCTGACGCCGCGCGAACGGGCCGCCTCCACATAGTCCTTGCCGAGGGTGCCGATCACGTTGGTGCGCACCAGGCGCAGGAACACCCCTCCGGTGAGCAGTCCGAGGGCGACGGCGGGGAGCACGGCGTGCGCCATGACGTCGCCGAGGGCCGTCCAGTTGCCGCTGCGGATGGCGTCCAGCCAGTAGATTCCGGTGGGATGGGCCAGGGACGTGAGGGCTATTTCATCGGATGTCCTGGCGCGTCCGGCCACCGGCAGCCAGCCGAGTGCGACCGAGAACACCAGCTTGAGCAGCAGCCCGGCGAAGAAGACGGGGGTGGCGTAGCCGAGGATGGCGAGGATGCGCAGTACGGCGTCCGGTGCCTTGTCCCGCTTGCGCGCGGCCCACATGCCCAGCGGGATGCCCAGGGCCAGTGCTACGACCAGGGCGTTGATCGCCAGTTCCAGGGTGGCCGCGCCGTAGGTGGCGAGCATGTCCGTCACCTTGAGGTTGTCGGAGATGGTGCGGCCGAAGTTTCCGGTGGCCACCTGGCCCAGGTATTCGAAGTACTGCACGATCACGGGACGGTCGTAGCCCGCGGCGTGGACGCGCAGGGCCAGCTGGTCCGGTGGAAGCCTGCCCGCCTGCGCCGCCGTGATGGGATCGCCGGTGATCCGCATCAGGAAGAAGACGATGGTGACCAGGATAAGAATGGTGGGGAAGATCAGGAGGAACCTGATCAGAATGTACTTGCCGAGGCTACCGCCGGATTTCGCTTTGGGGGTCGGTAACAGCTCGTCCTGCCCGCTCAGGGGCGTATCTACTAAAGAAGTCATGATTGCCTAGCATCCAGTCCAATACGTTGCGAAGGAGGCGGAGCGTTGGTGAACGCTCCGCCTCCCCCTAAAAGTGCGCCGTGCTTGTGTTATTTGGACAGCACGCCCAGGCGGAACTTGAAGGACGCGTCAAGCGTGTCCTTCGTTCCCTTGACGTCCTTGCCCGACACGGCCACCTGGGCGCCCTGCAGCAGCGGCAGAGTGGACAGGTCTTTGGCGACATCCTCCTGGATCTGGCCGATCAGCTTCTCGCGGGCGGACTTATCCACCGTGGTGCGCTGCTGATCGATCAGGCCCTGGACCGTCGGGTTGTCGTAGTGGTTCTTCAGGAAGTTATCCGCCGTGAAGAACGGCGAGAGGTAGTTGTCCGCATCCGAGTAGTCCGGGAACCAGCCGAGCTGGTACTCGGGGTAGGTGTCCTTGACGCGCTCCTTGGAGTACGTCACCCACTCGGTGGACTGCAGGTTGACCTTGAAGAGGCTGGACTTCTCCAGCTGGTCCTTGATGGCGGCGTACTCGTCGCCGGAGGACTGGCCGTAGTGGTCCGGGTTGTATTCCAGGTTCAGGGTCACCGGCGTGCTGACGCCGGCGTCCGAGAGGGTCTTCTTGGCCTTGTCGACGCTGGGCTTGCCCGAGCCGTCGCCGTACATGCTCTTGAGCGGCTCGGTGGCGCCCGCGAAGCCCTGCGGCACGTAGGAGTAGACCGGCAGGTAGGTGCCCTTGTAGACCTGGTCGGCGATGGCCGCGCGGTCAATCGTGTCGGCCATGGCCTGGCGGACGGCCAGCGACTTGGCAGGGTCGGCCTCGGGTGTCTTCGCGCCGAAGGGCATCGTGTCGAAGTTGAACACGATGTAGCGCAGCTCGCCGCCGGGGCCGACATCCACGCGGACCTTATCCGACTTGGTCTTCAGGTCGGCGATGTCGGTGGCGGACAGGCTGCGGCCGGCAACGTCGATGTTGCCCTGCTCCACGTCCAGCTTCAGGTTCGAGGCGTCCGCGTAGTACTTGATGGTCACGTTGTCCGTGGCCGGCTTGCCGAGCAGTCCCTTGTAGTCCGGGTTGGCCTTGAAGGCGATCAGTTCGTTCTTCTTGTACGACTCGATCGTGTACTGGCCGGCGAAGGCCTTGCCCTTGATGATCGCGTCGTCGTCGAGAACCTTGTCCGCGGCGAAGACGGTGTGGTCGACGATGGGTCCGGCGGGGCTGGTGAGGATCTGCGGGAACGTCTGGTCGTTGCCCAGCTTCAGCTTGAAGACAACGGTGGTCGGATCCGGCGCGGTGACCGAATCCAGGTTGGCCAGCAGGGTGGCCGGTCCGTTGGGGTCGTTGATTTTCAGCTGGCGGTCAAAGCTGAACTTGACGTCGGTGGAGTCCAGCGTATTGCCATTCGCCCACTTCAGGCCGGACTTCAGTTTCACCGTGTATTCGGTCGGTGAGGTGAACGAAGCGGATTCGGCCAGGTCCGGCTGCGGATCCGCACTGCCGGGCTTGGAGTTGAGCACGAACGGGTAGATCTGGTTCATGACCATGAACGAGCCGTTGTCGTAGGAGCCGGCCGGGTCCAGGAAGGTGACCTTATCGGTGGTGCCGTACGTGATGGGGGCTCCGCTGCCGCCCGAGCTGCTTCCGCCGGAGGAGCTGGCGCTGGGACCGGTGCACGCGGTGACGCCCAGCGCCACCACCGAGGCCCCCGCAGCGGCAAGGAAATGCCGTCGGTCAAAATTGTATTTCGTCATCTGCAGACTTTCTTTCGCGAACGGGCGGATGTGCGCGCGGAACCCCAACGTGACGCGACACACATTCGTGATGCTTCGTTTCTACCAGACGATCGGCGCTTTCACGTGGCCGAACGCCAATCTGCAATCAGATATTTACAAACCGATTGGTCGGTCGGGTTCAGAGGGCACAAATTGCTCAGTCACGGCGCGCGCAAATCCGGCGAAGACGGCCAGGGCGGCGTTTGTCCGTTCCGGGGCGCTGGCGCGGAACCCGTCAAGCAGTTCCGCGGCGGTGGTGCCGTCCAGCTCTGCCGCCATGCCGCCGTCGTCCAGCCAGGAGCGCAGCAGGTCCTCGTCCAGCTCCAGATGGAACTGGATGCCGAGGGCGCTTCCCGCCCGGAAGGCCTGGTTCGGGCAGCCCGGCGTGCGGGCCAGCAGCTGCGCGCCGGCGGGAAGCCCTGCATTATCGGTATGCCAGTGCACCACCGGCGTCCGGCCCAGTCCGTCCAGCAGCGGATCCAGGGACTCCACCGGACCGAGGCCGATCTCGCTGGTGGCTCCGGCCGCCAGGGCCGCGCCGAGCGCCAGGGCGATGATCTGGTGCCCCAGGCAGATGCCCAGCACGGGAAGGGAACGGCCGACGGCGTCCCGCACCAGGGCCGCCTCGTGCGCCAGCCCCGGGAAGGCGGCCACGTCGTCGGCGTCCATCGGTCCGCCCATCAGGACGAGCCCGGCCAGCGACGACAGCGGAGGCAGCTCCGGCCCGGTGCCGTCGACGATGCTCCGCTGGATGTACGGCACCTTGGCGGCGTCGAGGGCCTTGGCGATCAGGCCGGGGCCCTCCCAGGGCGCGTGGGTCAGAATCAGGACTGGTGTGGACACCGCTCCAGCCTATTCCAGCGCCGCCTGTACGGTCGGGGGACGGCCGGGACGGCCCCCGGACGCTCCCCGGACTAGAATGCGGTCAACGCAGAACAGAAAGGCAGTGATGGCGACTGTCAGTGTGAGGTATATCGTCCACGACGTGGACTCCGCGATCGCGTTCTACTGCGGGCACCTCGATTTCCGGGAAGTGATGCACCCCGCGCCCGGCTTCGCCATGCTCGCCAGGGGGGATCTGCGCCTCGTGCTCAGCGCCCCGGGAGGCGGCCCCGGC
>JBIOFK010000063.1:0-12260 GCA_044447065.1 Actinomycetales bacterium
GCCAAGGCCTATGCGGAAACGTTCTCCGGGCTTCATCAGGAGGCCGTGGATGTGCTCGGAACCACCTTTGACATAGCCCACGAGGAGCTGGTGCTGGTCAAGGACATTCCGTTCTATTCCACCTGCGAGCACCACCTCGTTCCGTTCCACGGCTTCGCGCACGTCGGCTACATTCCCTCGCTGGAGGGCCGGGTGACGGGGCTGAGCAAACTTGCCCGGCTGGTGGACATTTTCGCCAAGCGTCCCCAGGTCCAGGAGCGGCTGACCACGCAGATCGCCGACTCGCTGGTCAGGCACCTCAAACCGCGGGGGGCCATCGTCGTCGTCGAATGTGAACATATGTGTATGTCCATGCGCGGCGTCCGCAAGCCCGGCGCCAAAACGGTCACCAGCGCCGTCCGCGGCATCCTGCATGAGCCCGCCACCCGGGCCGAAGCCATGAGCCTGATTCTCGGAAGGTAAGCATTTTCCAATGGATTCCCTTGCAGCAGCGCCCGGTACCGGCCCTGCCACCAGCCCCCTGCCCATCCTCCGCGGCCCCCGGCCCGCTGCCACCTTCGCGGACCTGCCCAGCCAGCGCGCAGTCGTCATGGGGATCCTCAACGTCACGCCCGATTCCTTCAGCGACGGCGGCGAGTACAACTCCCCGGACACGGCCATCGCGCACGGGCTGCGGATGCTCTATGCGGGCGCGGACATCATCGACGTCGGCGGCGAATCGACCCGCCCCGGCTCCACGGCAGTCCCGGCCGAGGAGGAACAGCGGCGGATCATGCCCGTGGTGCAGGCCTTGGTCAAGGCCGGCGCCGTCGTCAGTGTTGACACCCGGCACGCGGCCACCGCCGAACGCGCCATCGCCGCCGGCGCGCAGCTGATCAACGACGTCTCGGGACTGGCAGTGCGGCCGGACATGATCACCCTGGTGGCCCGGACCGGCATCCCCTACGTGCTGATGCACAACCGCGGCGACTCCAAGACGATGGATTCGCTCACCCGGTACGGGGACGTGCTCACCGACGTCATCGCCGAACTGCGCAGCGTGCAGGAGCGGTTTTACGCAGCCGGGGCCGTGCCGGAGCAGCTCATTGTGGACCCTGGCCTCGGGTTTTCCAAGAACACCGAGCAGAACTGGGCGCTGCTGGGCCAGCTGGAGCGGTTCGCCGTGCTCGGCAACAAGGTGCTGGTCGGCACCAGCCGGAAACGCTTCCTCGGCTCCCTGCTCACTACGGCCGGCAAGGCCGCCGCGCCGCGCGAACGGGACCATGCCACCGTCGCGACCACCGGGATCGCCGCCGCCAAGGGTGCCTGGGGCGTGCGGGTGCACAACGTGGCCGCCAACCTCGACGCCGTCAAGGTCGCGGCGAAGATCCGCGCAGCCTCCGCCATCACGGTGTCCCCATGACGGCCCCGCGGGACAGGATCACGCTGACCGGCGTCACCGCCACCGGCCGGCACGGCTACTTCGACTACGAGAAGCGGGACGGCCAGCCGTTTACAGTGGACGCGGTTCTGTACACGGACATCCGGCCCGCGGCGGCCACCGACGACCTCGCCCTGACCAGCGACTACGGCGCTGTCGCCCAATGCATCTGCGACGAGATCGCCGCCGGACCGTATGACCTGATTGAGACGCTGGCCGAAACCATGGCGGCGAAAATCCTGGCCGGCTTCGACCTCGCCGCCGTGGAACTGACCATCCACAAACCCAAGGCGCCCATCCCCGTCCCGTTCGGGGACGTCACCGTGACCATCTACCGGGAACGCCCGTGACCGCCTATACCCGCGCCGTGCTGGCCCTGGGCAGCAACCTCGGTGCCCGCCGGGACACACTCTCGGCCGCCGTCGCCGGCATTGTCGACAGCGCCGCGGTGCGGCTGCGCGACGTCTCGCCGGTGGTGCGCACGAAAGCGGTCGGCGGACCGGAGAACCAGCCTGATTTCCTGAACATGGTGATGGAGGTCGACACGACGCTGGACCCGTACCAGCTGCTGGCGCTGTGCCAGAGCGTGGAGAAAACCCACCTGCGCACGCGGGAGGTCCGCTGGGGGCCGCGCACGCTGGACGTGGACATCATCACCTACGGTGACCGCCGCAGTGCGGACCCGGTGCTGACGCTCCCGCACCCGCGCGCCGCGCAGCGCGCCTTCGTGCTGTACCCGTGGGCGGTGATGGACCCGACGGCGGAGCTGGACGGGGTGCCCGTGGCCGAGCTGGCGGCCGCCGCGGCGGACATGGACACGCTGCAGCCCTTTGTCGAGGAGGGCCCGGGCGACGACGGCGGCGCATCTTTCGCAGGCGATGAGCAGGCGCAGGCACACTAGGACCGCAGGCACGGTAACGTTGAGGTCTTAGCAGGACAGTGCTGCGCAAGGGTGGAGAAACTGGGATGAAAAACGGAACGCTGCATACGTTGCGGGCCGGGTGGCTGCTGCTCACGGCCATAGCCGGGGGCATCGCCGGACTTCTCGCCTTCCTACTCTGCGTCCGGGCGGGCTGGCCCACCCCCGTGCTTCCGCTGAGCTCGCTGATCAGCATGGGAATCGTCGCCGCCTTCACGGTTTCGCTGGGACTGCAGGTCCGGCGCTGGCGCAACGGCAAACGCGACCGCGGGCTGAACCCGATCCTGGCCGCGCGTACCGCCGTGCTTGCCCAGGCCTGCGCCTACGCCGGGGCCTTGCTTGCCGGCTGGCACCTGGGACTGATGGGCCTGCTGCTGCCGGACCTGATGGCCGGGGCGCTCGCTCCGCTGGGCTGGCGCTGCGCCGCGCTGATCGGCGGCGGTGTCCTCATGCTCGCCATCGGCGTGATGGTGGAGCGCTTCTGCCGGATCCCGCCCGAGGACGGCACTCCGCCGGAGGAGCCCAAGAGCAGGGAAAGGGAAAGCAAAGCGGGGGAGGAATATGCGTGAGCCGATCGATCCGGCCGGCGTGGACTTCCACCCGGTGTCGGACCGGCTGATCCGGCTGCGGCTGCTGACCGAGGGACTGGCCTCGCTGCTCATCACCGCCGTGGCCTGCCTTCCGCTGGTGCTTGTGCTGACCGGCATCTGGGGCGGCTTTCCGCTCTGGCTCGCGTGGCTGGTAGCGGCCGCGGCCCTGGCCGTGCGGCTCTGGCGGATGATCCTGATTCCGCGCCAGGTGCGGGCCATCGGCTACGCCGAACGCAACGATGACCTGTTGATCCGCCGCGGCCTGTTCTTCCGCCGGATCCTGGTGGTCCCGTACGGCCGGATGCAGTTCGTCGACGTCGGCGTGGGGCCGCTGGAGCGGGCCTTCGGCATCGCCACGCTCCGGCTGCACACCGCCGCGGCCGGCACCAACGCCGCGCTGGAGGGCCTGCCCGCCGCCGAGGCCGCCCGGCTGCGGGAGCAGCTCTCCGCCCGTGGCGAAGCCAGGCTGGCCGGGTTGTGAGCGCCCGCGCCCCCGCGCCGGGCGTCTTTTCCACCGACGACGACGGCACCTGGCACCGCGTGCACCCGATCTCCCCGCTGGTGCGCGGCTGGGTGGCGGTGGCCGGGGTCATGGTCATCTTCGGCCGGAACTCCTTCGAGGACCTGCTGCGCGAATCCGCCGGCGGCCGCCAGTCGTCCGGCGGTGCCCCGGCCTGGATCATTCTCGCGGTCCTCGCCGCGGCCATCGGCATTTTCTCGGTGGTCTTCTTCCTCTCCTGGTACTACACCCGCTACCAGGTCACCGACGACCACGTGCGCGTCAACAGCGGCTTCCTGTTCCGCCAGCAGCGCCAGGCCCGGATCGACCGGGTCCAGGCCGTGGACGTGATCCAGCCGCTGCTGGCACGGTTGGTTGGCCTGGCCGAGCTGAAATTCGATGTTGCCGATGCGGGGAAATCGGCCATGAAACTGTCGTTCCTGAAACTGGATGAAGCGAAAAGGCTCCGCGCCGCCATCCTGTACCGGGCCGCCGTCGCCCCTTCCTTAACCGCGCAGCCGGCACGCCAGGCCGCCGGCGCCGCCGCTTCGGCAGCCGCTTCGGCAGCCGCTTCGGCAGCCGCGCCGGCCGCCGGTTCCGGCTCTGCGCCCGCCGGCCCTGCCGCTTCCTCCCAGGGCCCTGGATCCCCGGCCGCTGCCGTGCTGCGGGGCGATGTGCGGGAAGCGCCGGAACAGCAGATCCTGGCCGTTCCTGCCCGCCGGATCGCCGCGGCCACCGTCTTTTCCCCGCTCAGCATCACCACCGTGGCCGTTGCGGCGCTGCTGGTGTGGGGAGCTGCGGCGAGCGGCAGGCCGTCCGTCCTGCTGAGCAGCATTCCCTTCATCCTGGGCATCGGCGCCGGCTACTGGAAGTCCTTCACCACCGACTTCAATTTCCGCGTCGCCGTCTCGCCCGACGGGGTGCGGCTGCACTACGGGATGCTGGAAACCCGCTCGCAGACCATTCCGCCCGGCCGCGTCCAGGCCGTGGGAATCTCGCAGAACCTCGTCTGGCGGATCTTCGGCTGGTACCGGGTCCACGTCAACGTGGCCGGCTACGGCGGCGACAACCACGGCCGCGGCAGCCGCAGCGTCGTGCTGCCGATCGGGACGCAGGCCGAAGTCATGTCGGTACTGGCGCTGGTTTTCCCCGACCCGGGGACGGAGGAGCCCTTCGCGGTGTTCGCCGCCGGAATGAAGGGCAAGGGAAACACGTGCGGATTCCTGCATTCTCCGCCGCGCGCCCGGTTCGTCGACCCGCTCGGCTGGCGCCGGACCGCGTTCCTGGCCACCCGCACCGCACTGCTGTGCCGGCACGGCGTCTTCCTGCGCCGCCTGCAGGTCGTTCCGCACGAGCGGACCCAGTCGCTGAGCCTGTACCAGGGACCGGTGCAGCGGCTGCTGGGCCTGGCCAATTTCGAACTGCACTCCACCCCAGGGCCGGTGAAACCGCTGGTGCGGCACCTGTCGGTGCAGCGGGCGAGGGACCTGTTCGACAGCCAGGCCGAACGCGCCGCGAAGGCCCGCCGGCTGGCACCCCCGGAGCACTGGCTCAGTGCCCGGGCCGAGCGTCCGCCAGTGCAGGAGCAATCATGAACAAACCGGGACGCCTCGGCGTCGGCATCATCGGCGCCGGCAAGGTGGGCGCCGTCCTCGGCGCGGCGCTGCGCGGAGCCGGGCACGCCGTCGTCGGCGTCTCCGCCGTATCCGAGGCCTCGCTGGACCGCGCCGAAAACCTGCTTCCGGGCGTCCCCGTGCTGGACATCCAGGACATCGTGGAGCGTTCGGAGCTGGTTCTGCTGGCGGTGCCCGACGACGCGCTGGAACCGCTGGTGGCGGGGCTGGCGAAGCTGGGCGCCTGGCAGAGCGGCCAGCTGGTGGCCCACACCTCCGGGCGCTTCGGTGTCGGCGTGCTGGCCGCTGCCCGCTCTGCCGGCGCCATCCCGCTGGCGCTGCACCCGGCCATGACCTTCACCGGCATGAGCCTGGACCTGGCCCGGCTGAGCGACTGCTCCTTCGGTGTCACCGCCGACCCGGCCATGCTGCCCATCGCTCAGGCCCTCGTGGTGGAGATGGGCGCCGAACCTGTGGTCATAGCGGAGGGGGACAGGCCGCTTTACCACGCCGCGCTGGCCCACGCCTCGAACCACCTGGTCACCCTGGCAGCCCAGTCCGCCCAGATCCTGGCCGGCATCGGCGTGGACGCACCCGAACGGATGCTCGGTCCGCTGCTGAAGGCCGCGCTGGACAACGCCCTGGCCTCCGGCGAGTCCGCGCTGACGGGTCCCGTGGCGCGCGGGGATGCGGGCACGGTGCGGGCCCACCTGGAGGCACTGAACGACTTCGACCCGGCGCCGGGCGGGGACATCTCCCTGGCCTATGCCGCCGTCGCCCGCGCCACCGCGGACCGCGCCCGGCGGCGGGGGCTGCTCAGCGACGCGGCGTACGCGGAGGTGGCATCGGCCCTGGATGGTGCGGTGGACGGTCAGTCGGTCGATGCACAGGACGAGCCCGGATCGGCCGGGCAGGATGAGGACGGGTAGCGGCGTGGAGAGCGGAAACACTCCCGATACGGGACGGCACAGGACACGGGGATGACACAGGACACGGGGATCCGGGTGGTCACCACCGTGGCCGGGCTCAAGGCGGAAACAGCCCGGCGCCTGGACCTGACCGGCGGCCGCTCGGTGGGGCTGGTTCCCACCATGGGCGCCCTGCACGCCGGGCACGTCAGCCTGGCCCGCGCGGCCGTCGCTGCGAACAGCGTGGTGGTGGCGTCGATCTTCGTCAACCCGCTGCAGTTTGGCGACGCGGCCGATCTGGACAGGTACCCGCGCACCCTCGACGCGGACGTGGACCTGCTGCGCGGGGAGGGGGTGGACATCGTTTTCGCCCCGTCCGTGCGGGAGATGTATCCGGACGGCGGGCCGATGGTGCGGGTCGCTTCCGGCGCCCTCGGCACACTGTACGAGGGCGCATCCCGGCCCGGACACTTCGACGGCGCCCTGACGGTGGTGGCCAAGCTGCTGCATGCGGGTCTGTCGCCGGCACCGGAATACCGGGCCTACTTCGGGCAGAAGGACGCCCAGCAGGTGGCCCTGGTCCGCAGGATGGTGGCGGACCTGAATTTCCCGGTGGACATCATCGCGGTCTCCACAGTCCGCGACGCCGACGGGCTGGCGCTCTCCAGCCGGAACCGGTTCCTCTCCCCGGAGCAGCGCGAGGCGGCTCTCGTCCTGCCGCGTGCCCTTAACCTGCTCAGGGAACGGGCCGGACGCCACGACCCCCTCGACCTGGAGTCCGTCATGGCCCTGCTGGAAAGCCAGAAGCTCGTGGACCTGGACTATCTCGAGGTGGTGGATCCCGGAACCCTAGCGGTGCGCGCGGAAAACTGCAGGGAGACCCCGTTCACCGGGGAGGCGCTGGCACTGATTGCCGCCAGGGTCGGTCCGGTCCGCCTGATCGACAACATGCCGCTCGGCGACGGGGCCTAGCCGGCACCGGAGCGCCCGGTCTAAACTGGACACTCCCGCACCCAAGTAGGTCGCAGATAACGCTGTCATGGGGGCCCCATAAGAGCCTTATCTGCGACCTAGTTGGGCGGGCGGGATCTCCTTCGAAAGGGTTTCGCCATGTCTTTCGACGCCCCCGCCGCAACGGGCGCCGCGCCGCCGCAGACGCTGAAGATGCCGCGCTCGTCGGTCACCGTGATCGCCACCCTGCTGTGCGCCACGTTCGTCGTCATCCTCAACGAGACCATCATGAATGTGGCGCTTCCCCGCCTGATGGGAGCCCTGAATGTGGCCCCCTCCACGGTGCAGTGGCTCTCCACCGGATTCATGCTGACCATGGCCGTCGTTATCCCCACCACCGGCTTCGTCCTGCAGCGGCTGAGCACCCGCACGGTCTTCCTGCTGGCGATGGGCGCGTTCTGCACGGGGACCGCGCTGGCGGCCGCCGCCCCCGGCTTCGAGGTGCTGCTGCTCGCCCGGGTCATCCAGGCAGTCGGCACGGCCACCATGCTGCCGCTGCTGATGACGACCATCCTGACCCTGGTTCCGACCGGGCGCCGCGGCGCCGTCATGGGCAACGTCAGCATCGCCATCTCGGTGGCACCGGCCCTGGGCCCGACGGTGTCGGGGCTGATCCTGCAGGTCTTCTCCTGGCGCTTCATGTTCATCTTCGTGCTGCCGATTGCCGTGCTGGCGCTGCTGATCGGCGCGAAATTCCTCACGAACACCGGCGAGGCGGGGAGGCAGAAGCTGGACGTCGGCTCCGTGCTCCTGACGGTGCCCGCCTTCGGCGGCGTGGTCTACGGCCTCAGCCGCATCGGGGTGCACGACGGCGGCGGCTCGGCTTGGCCCGCGCTGGCGGCCCTCGGCGTGGGCGTGCTCTCCCTGGCGGCCTTTGTGCTGCGCCAGCTGCGGTTGCGGAAGACGGGCGACCCGCTGCTGGACCTGGATGCCTTCCGGTACCGCATGTTCACCGTATCCACCCTGCTGCTGGTCGTCGCGATGACGGCGTTGTTCGGCGGGATCATCCTGCTGCCCCTGTATCTCCAGCAGGTCCACCACCTGTCCAGCATTACCACTGGCCTGGTCCTGCTGCCCGGCGGGCTGGCCATGGGTCTGCTGGGCCCGCTGGTGGGCAGGGCCTACGACCGGGTGGGCCCGTTCCCGCTGACCGTCTCGGGCTCCGTGATCATGCTGGCGTGCCTGTGGCAGTTCTCACAGCTCACGGCCGGGACGGAAGTCTGGTGGATCACCACCGTCTATCTGGCATTGTGCGCGGGACTGGCCCTGCTGTTTACGCCGGCGTTCACCGCGGGCCTGAACCCGCTGCCGCCGCATCTGTACTCGCACGGCTCCGCCATCATGAGCACGCTGCAGCAGGTGGCGGGCGCGGCGGGCACGGCACTGCTGGTGTCCGTCTTCGCGCTCGCGTCCCTGGCCTCCGGGGCCGAAGCCGGTATCCGCACGGCGTTCCTGACCGCCGCCATCATCGCCGTGGCCGCCGTCGTGCTCGCTACGCTGATGCGCAAGGAGCCCGCACGCGCAGGGGACGCGCAGTAACTGGCACTAAACTTGGAGACGTGACCGACGAAAATACTCCGCTGAGCCATGCCGAAATGTCCGAGCAGATGCAGATCCGGATGGCCAAGCGCGCCAAACTGATCGACGGCGGAGCGCAGGCCTATCCGGTGGGGGTTGAACGCACCCACACGCTGGCGGACATCCGCGGGAAGTTCGGCCATTTGCAGGCGGATGAGGCCAGCGGCGAATTCGTCGGGGCGGCCGGCCGCGTCGTGTTCATCCGCAACACTGGAAAGCTTTGCTTCGCCACCCTGCAGGAGGGCGACGGCACCCGCCTGCAGGCCATGGTCTCGCTGGCCAAGGTTGGCGAGACGGCCCTGGCCGATTGGAAGGCCCTCGTCGATCTGGGGGACCATGTCTTCATCCACGGCGAAGTCATCAGCTCCAAGCGCGGGGAACTTTCGGTGCTGGCGGATTCCTGGCGAATGGCCTCCAAGTCGCTGCGCCCGCTGCCGGTGCTGCACGCCGAGCTTTCCGAGGAGATGCGCGTCCGCCAGCGCTATGTGGACCTGATCGTCCGCGAGGCCGCCCGCGAGCAGGTCAGGAAACGGTCCGCCATTGTCAGGGCGATCCGCGGCACCCTGGACGGTGACGGCTACCTTGAACTTGAAACGCCCATCCTGCAACTCGTCCACGGCGGCGCGGCGGCCCGCCCGTTCCGCACGCACCTGAACGCCTTTGACCAGCCGATGACGCTTCGGATCGCGATTGAGCTGTATCTTAAGCGCGCCGTGGTCGGCGGGATGGACAAAGTCTTCGAATTGGGGCGGATATTCCGCAACGAGGGTGTGGACTCCACGCACAGTCCGGAATTCACCATGCTGGAGGCCTATGAAGCCTACGGGGATCAGTTCAGCATGGCCAGGATAATGCAGAAGATGATTCTCGCGGCTGCCGATGCTGTGGGATCACGGACTATTGAAAGTCCCCGCGGCACCATCAACCTTGACGGCGAATGGCCGTGGCTGCCGGTATACCGTGGCCTTTCCGACGCCGTCGGGCGGGAAATTACCCCCGACACCACGGTCGGGGAATTGCGCAGCATTGCGGCCGGACGGGATATCAGGACGGATCCGGCATGGGACGCGGAGAAACTTGTCGTCGAACTGTTCGGCGAAATTGTCGAACCGACCCTCATCCAGCCGACCTTTGTCTGCGACTATCCGCCGTCGGCCCAGCCGCTGGCCCGCCCGCACCGCAGCGACCCGCGGCTGATCGAGGCCTGGGACCTGATCATCGACGGCAAGGAGACCGGGACAGCGTTCTCCGAACTGGTGGACCCGGTGATCCAGCGCGAGCGCCTCGCGGCCCAGTCCCTGGCGGCCGCCGCGGGGGATCCCGAGGCCATGGCGCTCGACGAGGACTTCCTCCGTGCCCTCGAATACGGCGCGCCCCCCATGGGCGGGCTGGGCCTGGGCATCGACCGGCTGGTGATGATGTTCACCGGCGTCGGTATCCGCGAAGCGATTCTCTTTCCCCTCATGAAACCCGAATAGAAACTGATAACCATGGCATATCTCGCAGTACTTGTTCCACCGATTGTCGTCGGCGCGATCTTCTTCTTCGCCATGAAGGCAATTTTCAACGCCGACCGGTCGGAACGCAGGGCGCTGGCCCAGGCCGAAAAGGACGAACTCGATTCCCGCGAATAGTCCGCGGGAAATTTTCTTCGCGGCACGGACTTTGATGTCGGCGTGAAATAGCTCCCTTTGACGTGGCCGGAAAGATCAGAGACAATTCTTTCCGGAATGCATTAACGTCGCCTACCGGCTGAAAAGGGAAAATTACCATGGCACAAAAAGTGAACATAATCCTGGTTGACGACATCGACGCCGGACCCGCGGACGAGACCGTCCGTTTTGGCCTCGACGGGGCCAGCTATGAAATCGATTTGTCGGAAACGAATGCCGCGGCCCTGCGGTCGGCCCTGGAGCGCTACATCGGCGCGGGGCGCAAGTCCGCCGCGGGCCGCCCTGTCAGGGGCCGTCCCGCAGCCAAGACCCAGGACGTCGCCGCTATCCGCAGCTGGGCCCGTGACAACGGCTACCAGGTCAGCAGCCGCGGGCGCATCCAGAGCGAAATCGTCGAGGCGTTTCACGCCGCCAAGGGCGCCTGAGCCCTGCCCCGGCCGCCACGGGGGAACGGGACGTTATTTCCCCCGTGGCGAACACGACCCCACACGCGCCCCGCGTTGCGTAGCATCAAAGTACGCAGTAGCGAGGAGTGTGGCGAAATGTTTGAGCGATTTACCGATCGAGCCCGAAGAGTTGTGGTGTTGGCCCAGGAAGAGGCCCGCATGCTCAACCATAACTACATTGGCACGGAGCACATCCTGCTCGGCCTCATCCATGAGGGCGAAGGGGTGGCGGCCAAGGCGCTGGAGTCCCTGAGCATCTCCCTGGATGGTGTGCGCGAGCAGGTCCAGGAGATCATCGGCCAGGGCCAGCAGGCCCCGAGCGGACACATCCCCTTTACCCCGCGCGCCAAAAAAGTCCTGGAGCTCTCGCTGCGCGAGGCCCTGCAGCTTGGACACAACTACATCGGCACCGAGCACATTCTGCTCGGACTGATCCGCGAGGGCGAAGGCGTTGCCGCGCAGGTGCTGGTGAAGCTGGGTGCGGACCTGAACCGCGTCCGTCAGCAGGTCATCCAGCTGCTGTCCGGCTACCAGGGCAAGGAGCCGGTCGCCTCTGGTGCCGGCGCCCAGGAGGGCACTCCCGCCGGTTCGGTGGTGCTGGACCAGTTCGGCCGGAACCTGACCCAGGCGGCGCGCGAGAACAAGCTTGATCCCGTGATCGGGCGCGAGCATGAGATGGAACGTGTCATGCAGGTCCTCTCCAGGCGTACCAAGAACAATCCGGTGCTGATCGGCGAGCCCGGCGTCGGGAAGACCGCAGTGGTTGAAGGTCTTGCCCAGGCGATCGTGCGCGGGGACGTTCCGGAAACCATCCGCGACAAGCAGCTCTACACCCTTGACCTCGGCTCCCTGGTGGCCGGTTCCCGCTACCGCGGCGACTTCGAGGAGCGGCTGAAAAAGGTGCTCAAGGAAATCCGCACCCGCGGGGATATCATCCTGTTCATTGATGAGATCCACACCCTGGTGGGTGCGGGTGCGGCGGAGGGCGCCATTGACGCGGCGTCGATCCTCAAGCCCATGCTGGCCCGCGGCGAGCTGCAGACCATCGGTGCCACCACGCTCGACGAGTACCGCAAGCACATTGAGAAGGACGCCGCCCTCGAGCGCCGTTTCCAGCCGATCCAGGTGGCCGAGCCGAAAGTGGCGCACGCCCTCGAGATCCTCAAGGGCCTGCGGGACCGTTACGAGGCGCACCACCGCGTCTCCATCACCGACGGCGCCCTGGCCGCCGCCGCGAACCTCTCCGAGCGCTACATCAGCGACAGGTTCCTGCCGGATAAGGCCATCGACCTGATCGACGAGGCCGGTGCACGGCTGCGGATCCGCCGGATGACGGCCCCGCCGGAGCTCAAGGCCATGGACGAGCGGATTGCCGTGGTGAAGCGGGAGAAGGAATCCGCTATTGACGCCCAGGACTTCGAGGGCGCGGCCTCCCTGCGGGACAAGGAGCAGAAACTCATCCCCGAGCGCGCCGAAAGGGAGCGCCAGTGGAAGTCCGGCGGCCTGGACGACATTTCCGAGGTGGATGAGGAACTCATTGCGGAGGTGCTGGCGAACTCCACCGGCATCCCGGTCTTCAAGCTGACCGAGGAAGAATCCAGCC
>JBIOFK010000064.1:0-12083 GCA_044447065.1 Actinomycetales bacterium
GAGTACGGGATGTGAGTTAACAGGCCGCACCGGCTAGATTTGGGGTATGGCGGAATTTATCTACACGATGACCAAGGCCCGCAAGGCCGTAGGCGACAAAGTAATCCTCGACGATGTCAGCATGTCCTTTTTCCCCGGGGCGAAGATCGGAGTCGTCGGCCCGAACGGTGCCGGTAAGTCCACCATTCTGAAAATCATGGCCGGCCTGGACACGCCGTCCAATGGTGAAGCCCGGCTCAGCCCCGGCTACAGCGTGGGCATCCTTCAGCAGGAGCCCCCGCTGAACGAGGACAAGACTGTCCTGGGCAACGTCCAGGAGGGGGTCGGTGAAATCTTCGCCAAGATCCTGCGCTTCAACGAGATCTCCGAGGAAATGGCCAACCCGGACGCGGATTACGACACGTTGCTGGACGAGATGGGCAAACTCCAGGAGGCCATCGACGCTGCCGACGCGTGGGATCTGGACTCCCAGCTGGAGCAGGCCATGGATGCCCTCCGCTGCCCGCCGGGCGACGCGGACGTCACCCTGCTTTCCGGCGGTGAGCGCCGGCGGGTGGCCTTGTGCAAGCTGCTGCTGCAGAAGCCGGACCTGCTGCTGCTCGATGAGCCCACCAACCACCTCGACGCGGAAAGTGTGCTCTGGCTGGAACAACACCTCAGCGACTACCCCGGAGCGGTGTTGGCCGTCACGCACGATAGGTATTTCCTGGACCACGTCGCCCAGTGGATCTGTGAGGTGGACCGCGGACGGCTCTACCCGTACGAAGGCAACTACTCCACCTACCTGGAGAAGAAGCGCGCCCGCCTGGAGGTTCAGGGTAAGAAGGACGCGAAGCAGGCAAGGCGCCTGACCGAGGAGCTCGATTGGGTCCGCTCCAACGCCAAGGGACGCCAGACCAAGTCCAAGGCCCGCCTTGCCCGCTACGAGGAGATGGCCGCCGAGGCCGACCGCACCCGGAAGCTCGACTTCGAGGAGATCCAGATTCCGCCGGGACCGCGGCTGGGCGATATCGTGCTTGAGGCCTCGGACCTCGTCAAGGGATTCGAGGACCGTACCCTGATCGACGGCCTGAGCTTCTCGCTGCCCCGCAACGGCATCGTGGGCGTGATCGGTCCGAACGGCGTGGGAAAGACCACCCTGTTTAAGACCATCGTCGGGCTGGAGCCGCTGGACGGCGGAACCCTCAAGGTCGGCGAAACGGTGAAGATCTCCTACGCAGACCAGGGCCGGGGCGGTATCGATCCGAACAAGACCCTGTTCGAGGTCGTTTCCGACGGTCTGGACTACATCCAGGTCGGCAACGTCGAGATGCCATCGCGGGCCTACGTGGCCGCCTTCGGGTTCAAGGGCCCGGACCAGCAGAAGAAAGCCGGTGTGCTCTCCGGCGGTGAGCGTAACCGCCTGAACCTGGCGCTGACGCTCAAGCAGGGCGGAAACCTGCTGCTGCTCGATGAGCCCACCAACGACCTTGACGTGGAAACCCTCGGCAGCCTGGAGAACGCGCTGCTCGAGTTCCCCGGCTGCGCCGTGGTCGTGAGCCACGACCGTTGGTTCCTGGACCGGGTGGTGACCCACATCCTCGCCTACGAGGGCACGGAAGAGGACCCCGCGAACTGGTACTGGTTCGAGGGAAACTTCGAATCCTACGAGGAAAACAAGGTCCAGCGGCTCGGCGCGGATGCGGCACGTCCGCACCGCGTGACGCACCGTCGTTTGACCCGGGGCTGACCGCCCCCTGACCCGGGGCTGATCAGGCCGCCCGCCGGGCCCGCCCACCGCTACCGGTGGTTGAGGGCTTCGGCGGGCAGCCGGATCATCCCTTCCTGCGCCACCGAGGCCACCAGTTCCCCGGCCCGGTTGAAGAACTTGCCCAGGTTCAGCCCGCGTGCCCCGGAGGCGCTGGGAGATTCGGCCACGTACAGCAGCCACTCATCCACCCGGGCCGGCCGGTGCCACCACATCGCGTGGTCCAGGCTGGCGATGCTCATCCCAGGGGTCAGCCAGCTGATGCCGTGCCGGCGCAGTGACGGTTCCAGCAGCGTGTAGTCGCTGGCATAGGCCAGAGCGGCGCGGTGCAGGTTCGGATCATCCGGCATCGGTCCGATCGTCTTGACCCACGCCGCCTGATGGGCCACCGGGTTGCTGTCCACGGCGAGGTAGATGGACCCATCGACGTGCCGGATGTCGAACGGCCGTTCAAACGCCCACTCGCGTGCCACGGGGTGGTCGATCCGGCCCAGCAGTTCGGCGGTGCTCGGCAGCGACTCGGGGTCAGGGATGCCCCCGGGCATCCGGTCCTGGTGGTCGATCCCGGTGTCCGGGACCTGGTAGGACGCGATCATGGACAGGATCGGGACGCCGTTCTGGTAGGCGTGAACACGGCGCGCCGAGAAGCTGCGCCCGTCGCGCAGCCGCTGCACCCCGAACGTGATCGGCTGGTTCGCGTCCCCGGCCCGGAGGAAATAGCCGTGCATCGAATGGACCGGCCTGCCGGCGTCGACCGTCCGGATCCCGGCCATCAGGGACTGGCCCAGCACCTGCCCGCCGAAGACCCGGTTTCCCGGCCGCTTCTTGGACGGCCCGATGAAGATCTCCTCATCCGTCTGGGCGCCCTCCGCGTCGGTGAGGGCGAGGAGGTCCAGCAGGGATGCCGTGGGATCAGTCAACGTCGGCTCGTCAGTCATGAGATGACTCTAAGTGTCAGCACCGGTGCGCTCAAACATTCGTGCCCGGGAACATGATTCGCACCCGGCTCAGGGGCTTTGACAGGATGTGGCCATGACCTCCGTGATCCAGATCCCCCTGCAGATCCGCTTCGGTGACATTGATTCATATCATCACGTCAACAATGTGACCTTCCTCCAATACCTGGAGGACGCCCGCGTCCAGCTCACCCACACGCCCCTGGGCGCGGCGGCCGGCGCCGGGGCCGGTCCGGAGCAGACCTTTTCCGATCTGGTGGGCCCTGAAGTGTTCACCTTGGTCGGCCGGCACGAGATCGAATACCTGGAGCCGCTGCTGTTCCGGCCGCAGCCCGTCTACGTCAACATCTGGGTGACCCGGCTGGGCGGTTCAAGCTTCGAGTTCGGCTACACCGTCGCCGAACGGGACGGCTCGCATGTGTATGCGCAGGCTAGCTCCGGCATGGTCCTCGTCTCCCGCGCCACGGGCTCGCCGGTGCGGCTCAGCGGCCCGCAGCGCCACGCCCTGGAAACCTGGCTCGGCGCCGAGGTTCGCTTCCGGCGCCGCCCGCGTCCCGCCGTCGGGCCATCCCCGGCAGCAAAGGCGGGCTCGCGGGGCCAGTAAACTTCGGACTATGGAGCCCACCGTTTTGGCGCAAAGCCTTATTCTTGCCGATCCGTCCACCGTCGCGGACCTGCGGACCTTTGTGGGCCGTGCCCGCGCGGCCGACGACGGCGCCGTGCGGCTACAAGCGAACGGCACCATCCTGGCGGCGTACGTCTGCCTGCTGCGGCCCAGGCTGCTGGGCGAAGGCACCCCGACAGTGCTGGGGCTGCGCACGATGGCCCTGTCCGAGCCTGCCGAGGCCGATGTGACGGTGCCGCTGGCCGCCGTCTCGGACAGACTGGCCCGGATGGGGGAGCGATCGACCGTCCTGTCCCTGCCGCCGCAGGAGCTGAAGGAGGCCTGGGCAGGCATGAGCCCGCCCCGCGGCGGCTGGGACAGGGCCGGGACGCTCGACGGCGGTGTGCTGCTGGAGCTGGCCAGGTCCGGCATCGCCGAGGTGGCCGCCATCATCCCCGACAAGCCCGGTGCCCTGATCGTCAACAACGCCCGCGCCGCCGTGTGGGGACGGCCGATCGACGGACTGGATCCGCAGGTGCCCGCCGGTGCGGCCTTCGCGGCGTATGCGCTGGGCTTCGCGGTGGCCGGGCGGGAGATCGGCGTTTTCCGGTCGGCGCGCTGGACCCGGCTCAGCGGACCCGGCGGGCACGTCCTGGTCCGGCCCGCGGCGGTGTTCTAGGACCGGGCCTCAGGCCGAGTTGACCATCGAATGCGCGGCCCGCTCCAGATAGTCCCACAGGGTGGCCTCGTACAGCGGCGGCAGCCCAAGGGTGTCGACGGCGGCGCGCATGTGCACCAGCCACCGGTCCCGTGCGGCCGGAGTCACCGCGAACGGAATGTGGCGCATCCGCAGCCGGGGATGCCCGCGCTCCTCCAGATAGGTCCGCGGCCCGCCCCAGTACTGCTCCAGGAACATCAGCATGCGCCGCTCCGCGGGGGCCAGATCCTCCTCCGGGTACATCGGGCGCAGGAGTGCGTCACCGGCGATGCCCTGGTAGAACACCCGCACCAGCCGGGCGAACGTCTCGTGCCCGCCGACGGTGTCATAGAAGTTATCCGGCGCGTCCGGCTGGCCGGGGCCGGGGCTGGGTAGCGTGGTCATTCGGCCGCCTTCTGCGCCGGGTTGCGGCCGTCCTCGTCCTGGACGCTGTCCGCCACGACGGCGGGGACGTAGCCGCCCTGGGACCGGTTGCCGACGCGCAGGATCTCCCCGTTGCGCAGGTACCAGATGGCCCCGTCGTCGCCCTTCACCCGGGTGATCCGCAGACCGACCGATTCGACCACGCCGCGCACCTCGGAGGTTTCAATGTAGTCACCGATGCCGTACTGGTCCTCCATGGTGATGAAGATCCCGGCCAGGAAGTCCCTGATCAGCTGCTGGCAGCCGAAGCCGATGGCCACGCCGAGAATGCCGACGCTGGTCAGCAGCGGGCCCACGTTGATCTCGAAGGCCACCAGGACGTACAGGGCCACGACGACGACGATCGTCACCGTGGTGATCGAGGTCAGCAGCGAGCCGATGGTCTCCGCCCGCTGCACACGCCGGTCGGTGTCCAGGCTCCGCAGCACCGGCTGCGCCCAGCGGAATACGCGGCGGTTGAACAGCGGAGTCCCGGTGCGGGCGTGTTCGACCACGCGGGCGATGATGAAGTGCAGGATGGTCCACACGATCAGGCCGATGGCGATGGCAATCCCGGCCTTGATCAGGTGCTGCCAGGTGTCGTCCCAAGTCCACGTCACTGCAGGGTAGCTCCTTAGCGCTGATGTTGGCTGTGCCGCATTGTGGCAATGAGGTCGGCTTTAACCCTAGCGCCGTAGGCTGGCCGTATGCGCATCCTGATTCTGGGCGGAACGGTATTTCTCTCGGCGGAGCTCGTGCGGCAGGCTCTGCTGCGCGGCCATGAGGTGACGGCGCTGGCCCGCGGCACCGCCGGCGCACCGCCGTCGGGCGCCCGTTTCGTCAGGGCCGACCGCAGCGCCGGGCCCGGGGCCTATGCCGCGCTCGACGGCGACTGGGACGCCGTGATCGACGTCGCCCGGGAGCCGGAGCAGGTACGCGGGGCGCTGGACGTCCTGGCGGAGAGGACCCGGCATTGGACGTTCGTGTCGAGCTGCTCGGTCTACGCCGGGCACGACGTCCCCGGCGCCGACGAGTCGGACGCCGTGCTGCCGCCGCTCGAGGCGGGCCAGGTGGCGGCGGACTTCTACGGCCAGGCCAAGGTCAGCTGCGAACGGCTCGTGGCCGCAGGGGTGGGTGACCGGGCCCACCTCAGCAGGCCGGGACTGCTGGCCGGTCCGGGGGATCCGAGCGGGCGGCTGGGCTACTGGCCGGCCCGTTTTGCCCGCGACAACGGGCCGGCGATAGCTCCCGACGCGCCGGGCGCGATGGTGCAGTTCGCCGACGTCCGGGACTACGCACGCTGGCTGCTCGACGGCGCGGAACGCCGCGTGGTGGGGACCTTCAACGCCGTCGGCGAGCCGACGCCCTTCACCACGTTCCTGGGTGCGGCAATCGACGCCGCCGGGTATTCCGGCCATCTGCTGGTCGCCGACGCCCAGTGGCTGGCCGATCACGGAGTGGGTTACTGGGCGGGTCCTGTGTCGCTGCCGCTCTGGCTGCCGGCGGGAATGGACGGCTTTTCGACCCGGTCCGCCGCCGCTGCCGAGGCGCTCGGCTTCGCCGGCCGCTCCTTCGACGAGACTCTCGAGGACGTGCTGGCGGACGAGCGCAGGCGCGGCCTTGACCGGGAACGGCCCGCCGGGCTCGGCCGCGACGAGGAACGCGCCCTGGTGGAGGAGTGGACCCGGCAGGGCTGAGCAACGCGCCCGGCGGTAGCATTCAGGCGCCCCTACCGCCGGCATGCCGGGCGCTCGGCCGGGCGGTAGGTCACGCGCCCCGGCCGCCGGCCCAGGGCTGATGGTGGACGGGGAAATTCACGCTACGGGCAATGAAGCACTTCCCGGCCGCGTCGGCGTGTAGGGAGTTGGCCAGGTCCGCCTGTGCTGGGTCGGCCAGCCGCACCCGCGGGCGGAGCGTGACGGAACTGAACTGTCCGCTTCCATCCGGGTTGAGCACCATCGTCCCCTCTGCCGAGTCCGTGTAGTCGGTCACCACCACCCCCGCCTGGACGGCGACATGCAGGTAGGAGAGCATATGGCACTGGGCCAGGGCCGTCACCAGCAGCAACTCCGGATTCCACCGGTCGCGGTCGCCGTGGAACGTGGCATCGGCGGAGCCCAGCAGCTCGGGCACCCCTGCAGAGGCCACGGTGTGGGAGCGCCCGTAGCTTCGGTAGGAGGAGGTTCCCGTTCCCCGGTTTCCGGTCCAGCGGACCTGGACGGAGTAGGAGTGTTCGTTCAAGGCCATGGTGTCCTCCACAGGCGGTAATTTGCGGCCGTTTGTGCACATAGTATCGCCACCCGATGGCCCGGGGGTTGGATGGTTCCTAACGTGGAGGCATGAACCAGTTTCCGATCGCGCCGGCCGCTCCGCTGGTACCGCCCACTGCGGGGGAACGTTACCGGGCCGGAAGGCTGCACCGGGCGAACGTCCTGTGGCTGGCCGTTCCGCCGTTCCTGCCGGACTCGATCCTGGTGTCGATGCTGGCGGCGCTCTTCGCAGCATCGACGGCGCTGTGGGGCAACCCGGACCCGGATTCGCTGTACCGGAACCTGGCTGAGTCGGCATTGGCCCCGATGGCACCGATCTGGCTGCTGGAAGGCGTGGCCGCCGCGTCGGTCTACCTGATCTTTCCCCGCGCCATGGGTTTCTGGACGGCGCTGGTGATGCCGTCGGCCCTTGTGCTGGCCGGACTGCTGGTGCACTGGCCGGACCCGAATCCCGTCGTGATGGCGGACCGCGTGGTGTGGGGAGCGGCGCTGGCCGGGATTGCCTCCGGCCTGCGTTTGCGCCTGGGGCGCAACCGCCTTGCCGGCCTCCGGGAAAGGAGGGCTCCGGCGGTCTACGGCCCCCCACCGTAGGCCGCCGGAGCCCCTGCTACGGGTCAGACGTCCGCTGCCTGTGCCCTCAGGGCCCGGACCACACCGTCGCGGTTTTCCAGCACCAGCCTGCGCAGGGCCGGGGTCTGGTCGCCCAACTGATCCAGGAACGCGTCGGTGGCGTCAACGGTGGACTGGGTGGCGGGCTGGGACGGGTAGAAGCCGTTGACGATGCCGGAGCTCGTGTCATGGGTCCGGGAGGACCAGACATCACGGATCGCCGCGAAATACTTCTCGGCGAAGGGTTCCAGAAGGGAGACGTCATGGACCCGGCTGAAGCCGGCAATGGCCGCACGCTGGCTTGCCGTTGGCATATCGCTGGCCTCGACCACATCCCGCCACACGGCCGCCTTCGCCTCGGCCGTCGGGATCGCGGCCCGGGCCTGGGTAGCGGCAAGCTGGCCAGTCTGCGTCGCGTCGCGTTCCTGTTCCGCGGCGATGTCGGCCTCGGCCGCGGTGCCTCCCGCTACCAGCGCGGTCAGCAGCTCCCACCGCAAGTCCTGGTCGATGGCCAGTCCCGGCAGCTCGGCCGAACCCTCAAGAAGGGACGCCACGGTGGCCAGCTGCGAGGAGGTCCGGGACAGGGCGGCGAAGGACTTGACGAATTGCAGCTGGGAGTCGGAGCCGGCCGTGGCGTCCTGCGCCAGGGACCACAGCGTGTCCCCGGCCTGCTCCGTCAGCTCGTCGCGGTGGCCGGGGGCGAGGTAGAACATCAGCGCCGTGGTGAGCTGGCGCAGCAGCACGGTCACCACGGTGGAGTCGCTTTCGTAGCCGATGTTGGCAAGCACCAGGCGCACATAGGCGCTGGCTGGCGTCTCCCCGTCGCGGGCGGCATCCCACGCCGAAGCCCAGACCAGGGTGCGGGGCAGCGACTGCTCAAAGTTCTTCAGGTGCGCCTGGGCCGTCGCGAGCGACACGTCGTCGAGCCGGACCTTCGCATAGGCCAGGTCATCATCGTTGAGCAGGATCAGCGCCGGCCGCCGCAGTCCCGCCAGCTCCCGCACGTCGGTCCGTTCCCCGTCGACGTCCAGCTCAACCCGGTGCGTGCGCTCCAGCTTGCCCGCGGCATTGAGGTCGTAGAACCCGATGGCGGCACGGTGCGGACGGATGGTGGGATAGTCGGCGACGGCGCTCTGCAGCACCGCGAAGGAGCTGATCGTGCCGTCTGCGCCGGTACTCAGTTCCGGACGGAGGGTGTTCACGCCCGCGGTTTCCAGCCACTTGGCGGACCAGTCCTTCAGATCCCGTCCGCTGGAGGTTTCCAGTTCGCCGAGCAGATCGGCCAGCTCGGTGTTGCCCCAGGAATGAGCGGCGAAGTAGGCCCGAACGCCGGTCATGAATTTCTCCTGGCCCACCCAGGCGACAAGCTGGCGCAGCACGGAGGCGCCCTTGGCGTAGGTGATGCCGTCGAAGTTCACGAGCACGTCTTCCAGATCGCGGATTTCGGCCACGATCGGGTGGGTGCTGGGCAGTTGGTCCTGCCGGTACGCCCACGACTTTTCCAGCGAGGAGAACGTGGTCCAGGCGTTCTTGTAGACGGTGTTTTCCGCCGCCGCGAGGGTGGACATGAACTCGGCAAAGGATTCGTTGAGCCACAGGTCGTTCCACCAGCGCATCGTGACCAGATCACCGAACCACATGTGGGCCAGCTCGTGCAGGATGGTGATGGCCCGCCGCTCGATCGTGGCATCGGTGACCTTGGAGCGGAAGACGTAGGACTCGAGGATCGTCACCGCGCCCGCGTTTTCCATGGCTCCGGCGTTGAATTCCGGGACGAAGAGCTGGTCGTACTTTTCGAACGGGTAAGGGGCACCGAACTGTGCCTCAAAGAATTCAAAACCCTGCCGGGTGAGGGTGAAAATGTTCTCCGCGTCCAGGTACTGCATCAGCGACTTGCGGGCGAAGACACCCAGCGGCACGGTCCGGCCGCTGGAGCTGGTGACCTCCCCGCGGACGCTCTGGTAGGGCCCCGCGATCAGGGCGGTGATGTAACTGGAGATCCGCGGCGTGGCTCCAAACGCCCAGGTGGAGCGGGCGCTCCCATCGGTGCCCGGACCCGCGTCCACCGCCGCCGGCGTCGGGGAATTGGAGATCACGTCCCAGTGCGCGGGGGCGGTGACGTTGAAGGTGAAGCTGGCCTTCAGATCGGGCTGCTCGAACACCGCGAACATCCGGCGGCTGTCGGCCACCTCGAACTGCGTGTACAGGTAAACCTCCTGGTCCACCGGATCGACGAAGCGGTGCAGGCCCTCGCCGGTGTTGGTGTACAGCGCGTCGGCCACGATGGTCAGCACATTCGCAGCGGCGAGGGACGGCAGCTGGATCCGCACGCCGTCGGAGACCTCGGCCGGGTCCAGGGCCACCCCGTTGAGCGTCACTTCATGCACCGTATCGGTGAAGGCGTCGATGAAGGTCGTGGACCCGGGTTCGGCGTTGAAACGCACGACCGTGGTGGAGCCGAAGGTCCTTCCGCCCCGCGTCAGATCGAGCGTGACGGCGTAGGAATCGACAGCGAGCAGTGTGGCGCGCTCACGGGCTTCGGCACGGGTCAGATTTCTTCCGGGCATGGACGGACCTCCGGGTTGTGGCGGATGGAAATTGCCGCCGGCGCGTGGCCCCACGACATTGTGAAATCATTCTTTCACGTATTGGCCGGATGACAAGTCGGCGGGCGGCATAGGCTGGAACCATGGCCGCGCTCAAGGATTCCTGGGATGGCAGGACGCTGCGCTTCGCCGTGGGTTTCCCGATCGTGCTGGCCGCGGCCTTCTCGTTGGCGGCCCTCGCCTTTCGCGGACTCGTCCCCCGGGGGATAGTGCTTCCCATCGGGGGCACCGCCGTCAGCTTCTGGGTTTTCACGGCAATCTCCGCGGCCGCCATCCTCACCGTCGGTCTTCCCATCGCCATCCGGGCAGCCCGGACCACGGTCCCGCCGCTCGGACGCCGGCTCCTGCTGGGCGTGGCCATCGGCTGCGACCTGCTGGTCACCGCCCTCATGGCCGCGTCGCTCGTCGCCCAGGCGGATACGCCCGAGGCGCCCTCCGCCCGGATCGATCCCTTCGTCTTCGCGGCCGGGTCCGGTGCGGCCGTGGCGCTGGGATTCGTGGTTGCGCTCGCCTTCAAACCCGAGGAGCAGTGGAGCAGGCGGGATCAGCGGGCCCTGGCGCTGGCGCTGGATCCCGCGCTGGCCGCGGACTCGATGACGTTTTGGATCCATCCCCGCAGTTCGGTCGCGCTGATGATCCTGCTCGCCGGGGTGCTTCCCGGGGTTCTGCTGGCCGTTCTGCTGCCCTGGCTCGGCGCCCTGGTGGTGCTCCTGGCCCTGGTTGCCCTGGCCGTGCTGAGCGCGCGGGTCGACGCACGCAGGGATGGCGCAGAGGTCAGCGTCGCGGGCCTGGTGCGCACCATCCGGATCGAACCGGCCGGGCTGCTCGGCGCAGCCGCTGCGGTGGTGGAGGCCCGTCTCTACGGCGGCTGGGGCCCGCGCCGCCACGGCACCTCCGGAAGCTTCCTCGCCGCCAGCGGCCCAGCCGTCGTGGTCCGGATGCACGACGGCGGCAGCTACGTGATCGGGGCCCCGGACGAGGACGCGGCCGACCGGCTGGCCGAACTGCTGAACCGGCGTGCCGGGGAAATCGCCGCCGGCAAGTAGCCGCCGGGCCGGGGCCTCCAGATCCCGGCGCCCGCGACGGTGGCCAGGCTACGCCGGGCCGGTCCCGGTTCGGGCGTCCGTACCGCTCCGCCTCAAGAGCTGCGGGCCGGGGACTTGTAGGCTTGGAAGCACTCGTCCGCCCGCGGCCGGACGCCCCCTACCCGGATTGGAATCCCATGAGCCCCAAGCGTGTCCACATTGCCACCGACCATGCCGGCCTGGAACTCAGCGCCCACCTGATCGGGTACCTTGGCGCCAAGGGTTACGAGATGGTGGACCACGGACCAGCCTCCTATGATCCCGAGGACGACTACCCGGCCTTCTGCATCAGCGCCGCGCTCGCGGTCGTCGTCGACCAGCAGTCGGGCGTCGATTCGCTGGGTATCGTGCTTGGCGGCTCGGGCAACGGCGAGCAGATTGCCGCCAACAAGGTCCGGGGCGTCCGGGCCGCGCTGGCCTGGAACCTGGACACCGCCCGGCTGGCCCGCCAGCACAACGATGCCAATGTTGTTGCCGTCGGCGGACGCCAGCACAGCGTCGACGAAGCGACGGATATCATAGAGGCCTTCCTGGCCGAGCCGTTCAGCGGCGCCGAGCGGCACTCCCGGCGGATCGCTCAGGTGGCCCGCTACGAGACCACCGGCGAGGTGGTCGGCTAGCCTTGCCCGAGGGTCACTCCGTCGCCCGGCTCGCCCGCCATTTCCGGGACGTTTTCACCGGCCAGCGGCTCGCCGCCTCCAGCCCGCAGGGCAGGTTTGCGGCCGGCGCGGCCAGGATCGACGGCAGCGAACTGCTCGATGCGCGGGCGCACGGCAAGCAGCTGTTCCTTACGTTCGACGGCGGGGCTGTCCTCCGCGTGCACCTTGGCCTCTACGGGGCCTGGGACTTCGGCGGGGACGGCACGTTCACTGGCGCATCCAGCATCGGCGCGCCACGCCGGATCGGGGAGCGGGAGACAGCACCGCTGGACGGCGCGGACTATGCCGGACCGCCGGAACCCACCGGAGCGGTGCGCCTGCGGCTCGTCGGCGGCCACGGATGGGCGGACCTGCGCGGCCCCGCCGCCTGCGAGGTGCTCACCGCCGGGGAGGCGTCCGCCGTCGTCGGCTCCCTCGGACCCGACCC
>JBIOFK010000065.1:0-12028 GCA_044447065.1 Actinomycetales bacterium
CCCGCACCCTGACCCAGCACTCGCTGCCCCGCCCCACTGCAACGGCAGCCCGGCCGCCACCTCCTCCAGCCGGATACCGGACTGCCCCACGCCTGCCAGCCACTGTGCGGCCTTGAGCCCGAAGGTCGAGGGCAGCGAGTGCTGGGTCAGGGTGCGGGCGGCGCACAGCGTCCCGCGGTGCCGCTCGGCGAGGGCGGCCAGGGCAGCGGCGGCCGCGCGCAGATCCGTCCCGATCACGGCGATCGCGCGCCGGGACAGCAGCATCAGCGCGGTATCCACAATGTCCTGGCTGGTGGCGCCGCGGTGGATCGCGGCGGCGGCCTCCGGGTGGCGGGCCGCCACGCGCCCGCGCAGATCGGCCAGCAGCGGGATCAGTGGGTTGCCCCCGCCCTGGGCGCGGACGGCCACGGAGGCAACGTCGTACTGGTCCGCGAAGGCCGCCGCGGCCACCGGTATTACGTAGGACCGGTCAACGTATCCTGCGTCGGCCAGCACCTCGATCCAGACGGATTCAACGTCCAGCAGCGCCTGCAGGACGGCCCGGTCACCGGTCAGCGCGGCAACCATGGTGCCCGCCCAGGCAGGTGACAGCAGACCGTAGTCGGCGCCGTCGTCGTGATGGTCGACCGTATACGCGGCTGCGGACATCGCCTAGGCCCCCGGAAAGCTGAGGAAGACGGTCTCGCCGGCACCCTGGAGACGGATGTCCCAGCGCAGGTCGCCGTTGGCTTCGCGGGCGGCAATCAGGGTGCGGCGGCGGTCCTCGGGCAGGGTAGAGAGCAGCGGGTCCTTGGCGAGGGCGCCGGTGTCCTCGGGCAGGTAGACGCGGGTGTGCAGTTTGTTCAGCAGGCCGCGGGCGAAGACGACGACGGCGATAAAGGGTGCCGCGCCCGGTTCCGTGGGTCCGGGGTTGAGGGTGGTGAAGGTGTAGTGGCCCTCGTGGTCCACCGACTCGCGGCCCCATCCGGTGAAGGTATAGCCGTCGCGGACCAGCGAACCGCTCGCCTGGACGATGCGGCCGTCGTCGTCCGGCTGCCAGATTTCCAGCAGCGCGTCCGGGATGGGGTCGCCGTGGCCGTCATAGACCGTGCCGTGCAGCCGGACGGCGCCGGGGCGCGCCTGGTTGACCAGTTCGGAATCCTTGGCGTAGGGCAGCGCGTATTCGAAGAACGGGCCGATGGTCTGCCCGGGTGTGGCGTCCAGTGTGGCGGCAGGTCTGGTGGCCCGCGTGGTGGCCCGCGGTGATTCGGTCATGATTCTGCGTCCTCGTTTTCCATCCAGGTGCGGTTGCTGCCGGTGAGCACAATGTCCCAGCGGTAGCCGGTGGCCCATTCGTGGGTGGTGATGTCGTGATCGTAGCTGGCCACCAGCCTGTCCCGCGCCTTCTGGTCAGTGATGGACTGGTAGATCGGGTCCAGGGCAAAGAGCGGATCCCCGGGGAAGTACATCTGGGTGATCATCCGTTGGGTGAAGTCCGTGCCGAAGAGGGAGAAGTGGATGTGCGCCGGACGCCAGGCGTTGTAGTGGTTCTTCCAGGGGTACGGTCCCGGCTTGATGGTGGTGAATTCGTAGCTGCCGTCGTCACCGGTGATGACCCGGCCCGCGCCGGTGAAATTCGGGTCGATCGGCGCCGGGTGCTGGTCACCCTTGTGGATGTAGCGGCCGGCGGAGTTCGCTTGCCAGATCTCCACCAGCTGCCCGCGCACGGGGCGCCCGTCGCCGTCGAGCACCCGGCCGCGCACCTTCAGCCGCTCCCCCAGCGGTTCGCCGTGGTGCGCAATGGTCAGGTCGCTCTCCAGCGGGTGCACATCCCGTTGGCCGAACGCCGGGCTCCACAGCTCGATGGTTTCGGGGTCCGCGAGGTGCAGGTCCTTCGTGGGGTGGCGGAGGATCGAGCTGCGGTAGGGACCGAAGTCGGTGCGCGGCTGGGTCTCCGCGCGTTCCCCGGCGTCGACGGCGGCCTGGTACCTCCGGTGGATGGCCGCGATGTCGGCGCTCACCGACGCCTGGGTCTCGACCGCCGCATCCGAACCGGCCACGATGTGGCTGTCGTCGAAACTTTCGTCTGCCATGCTGTGTCCTCCTGGGAGCTGGGTGTCCTGGTGCTGGGTGTCCTGGTGCTGCGGGTGTGGTGTGCGGGTGTGGTGTGCGTCAGGCGGGACGGTGTCCCAGCGCGGGTCAGCCGTGCGGCCAGCCGGTGTACGCCTCGGCGAGGTATTGGCGGCCGTAGCGTGAGGTTGCGACGCCGCTGAGCTCACCGAGCGACCGTTTGCGCTCGAAGCTGGCCTGGTCGTTGCGGGAGTGCAGCATGCTCGTCATCCAGTACGAGAAGTTCTGCGCCTTCCAGACCCGTTCCAGGGCCTTGCCGCTGTAGCCGTCCAGCAGCTCCGGGGATCCGTGGGCGTAGAAGGACTCCAGCGCCCCGGCGAGCACCTTGACATCGGCCAGGGCCAGGTTCAGGCCCTTGGCCCCGGTGGGCGGGACGGTGTGCCCGGCGTCCCCGGCCAGGAACAAATTGCCGTAGCGAAGCGGTTCGCAGACGTAGGAGCGGAACGGCAGCACCATCCTTTCGAAGATCCTGCCGCGCTTGAGCGTGAATCCGTCCGGCCCGTCCACCCGCTTCTGCAGTTCGTCCCAGATGGCGTCCTCGGTCCACGCGGCGGCGTCTTCCTCCGGATCGCACTGGAAGTACATCCGCTGGACGGTGGCGCTGCGCTGGCTGATCAGGGCGAAGCCGTGCTCGGAGTTGACGTACATCAGTTCCGGGGAGCTCGGCGGGGCCTCGGCGAGGATGCCGAACCAGGCGAACGGATAGGCAATGAAATGGTCCGTGCGCTCCGCCTCCGGAATGGATCGTTTGCACACGCCGGCGGAACCGTCAGTGCCGGCGATGAAGTCGCACCGCACCTCGAAGCGGGTGCCGTCGGCGTCCGCGAACCGGATCTTGGGGGTGTCGGTGGCGAGGTCCAGGACCTCGGTGTCCGCGACGGCGAAACGCACGTCGCCGCCGTCGCGCTCACGGGCGGCCGCGAGGTCGACGAAGACCTCATTCTGCGGGTACAGCCATACCGATTCGCCCACCAGGTCCTGGAAATCCACGCGGTGGCTGACGCCGTTGAACCGCAGGTCGATGCCGTCGTGCCGGTGGCCCTCGGTGAGCACCCGCCCGTCCACTCCGGTCTCGGTCAGCATCCGCACCGACCCTGCCTCCAGGATTCCGGCACGCTGGGTGTGCGCAATGGTCTCGTGATCCCGTTTTTCCACGACGATATTGGCGATGCCTGCGCGGGCGAGCAGGTGCGAGAGCATCAGCCCGGCCGGTCCGGCGCCGACGATGCCGACGCTGGTGGTGAGGACGTGCGGGGCCGTGCCCATCTGGTCTCCTTCGGTGCAACTGGACGCTGTCCCCAGTGTGACCCAGCCGACACGGCGTCCGCGCCGGGATTCTCATTGAACGGGAAGAGCGCTCATCGACCGGGAGATCCCGCGCGCACCGGTCATCAGCACAGGGATGATGCCGTGCAGCCTGTCCCCGAGCAGCGGAACCACGACGCTCAGCGCGGCCACGGCCGTGGTTCCCTGGCCCGGCGCCAGCACCGGCACCGCGACGCCGGACGTCTCGGCATCCACCAAGCCATCGAGGGCGGCGAAACCCTGCTGGCGGACGCGTGCCAGCAGTTGCCGGAAGTCATACGACACGGCATCGAGGCCGACGCCGGCATCCGGGTGCCGCGTCAGGTACGCCTCCTGCACGTGGGCCGGGGCAAAGGCCAGCAGCACGACGCCGGAGGAAGTGCGGTGCACGGGCAGGCGCCCCGCGATGCTGGCCTGGTTGACCACCGAGCCCGGGCTGGACAGGCGCTCGATAAAGAGCACCTCGTCGTCGCGCAGCACGGCGAGCTGGGTGTGCTGGCGGACCACGGCCTGGATATCCTCCATGAACGGCATCGCCGCCTCGCGCAGATCCCGGGCCGGGGAGCTCCGGCTGGCCAGTTCCCACAGCCGGAGCCCGAGGGAGATCTGCCCGTCGCCGGAGCGGCTCAGCAGATCCCGGCGGACCATGTCCTCGACCAGCCGGTACGCGGTGGCCAGCGGGACGTCGGCCCGGCGGGCCAGCGTGGCCACGCTCATCGAGCGGCGGGAGGCATCAAAGGCGCTCAGAATGCGCACGAAACGATCCAGCATGGAATCACCGGAGCGCGAATTGGCCATGGCCCAGCTTCTCACGGGGAGGCCAGGCAAAGATTGCGCGCAGTGGTGTCCACCGTCCGGATTGTCAGACCGCGCACTATGCGGGGAGATCCCAGTGCCGGCAGCATAGACAGCGGCAACGAATCCGGCGTCGGCTCTACCGTGACCGAAGCCACATGACGCTCCCGGAGCCAGGATGCGTGCCAAGGTGCACAGCTTTGGGCTGGGAATCCGGGTGTCGTGGCGGGACACGCCGGAGAAAACCGGCCGGCTCGGCCAAAGCTGTGCAGCTTGGCACGCTGACCGGACGGTAGCGAGACCGCACGGCGCCTCGATCAGATCGGCGCCGAGTGGGAACGTCGGCTGGCCTCGATCAAGCGGATCGCGGAGGAGCTGTAGCGCTACGGGGAGATCTCGTCCAGCGGACGGTTGCGGGTATGGGCCGTGAATTGCGCGAGAATCGCGGCGACCACCAGGAAGGAGGAAATCAGGATCAGCGCCCCCAGAATCGACATATGCGGGATGAAGGGGGCAATGACCAGGACGCCGATGCCTCCCCCGATATGGCCCACCCCGTCAACCAAGGCGAAGCCTGTCGTGCGGGCGCGGGTGGGGAAACTTTCCGCCGTCATCGCGTAGGTGGGCGATACCCACAGGTTGAATCCGGCGAAGATCAGTCCGGCGCCGATGAACGACAGCACGATATTGGTCCCCGCCAGCGCGACCAGGAAGGCTCCGATAAACGTCACGACGGCGGCAATCGGCAGCCAGTGTCGGCGTTCGAGCTTTTCGACCAGGAAGGACATGACGACGGCCTCGGCGACGAATCCGATGGTCCCGACGGCGGCAATCACGCCGGCTTCCGGCGGCGGATAGTTCATCGCTGTCAGCACGCTGGTGAATCCGGCGGCGTAGGCGTACACCGTGATGTAGCCGATGAACCACATGGCGAACAGCAAGGCTATCCGGCGCCTGTACAGGGGGCTGGAAAAGAGGTCGCGGTACGGAATTTTCGACGGCGGGACTGTCACCGCGGCGACAACGGCCTCCGGTTCTGCGAGCGGGCCGTGCCGTTCCGCGCGGCGCTCCATGGCGAGGACCACGTCGTCGGCCTCCTTGATCCTGCCCTGTCCGATCAGCCAGCGCGGCGACTCGGGAAGTTCGAAGCGCAGCACGATGGCGACGACGGCCAGCAGAGCGCCGACCCCGTACATCCAGCGCCAGCCGGTCTCGAACGACGGCGACGCCTGGGCGAAGGGAAGCCCGAGCGGCCAGGGAGTGGCGGGGGTGGTCAGGACCAGTCCGAGCCAGATGCCCACGAACGCGCCCAGGGCGGACATGATGAAAATGATCGTCGTGAATTTCGCCCGCGCCGGCCGCGGCGCCACCTCATTGATGTAGGTGTTCACAATGGCCAGGTCCGCCCCGATGCCGATGCCGGTGATGATGCGGGCGATGTTGAAGTTGAGATAGTCGCCCGCGAAGGCGTTGTAAAGCGAGCCAAGCCCGGTAATGAGCATGGTGATCAGGAGCATGTTGCGTCGGCCGATTTTGTCCGCGACGGGGCTCAGCACCAGGGTGCCGACGACGTAGCCCAGCAGGTTGAGCACGACGGGGAACGGCAGGGCATTCAGGGCCGTCTCCGGAGTGCAGCCGGGATTGAGCGCGATGCAGGTCTGGATGAAGGAGACGTTGATGTCGAAAATGTCGTAGAACGTGAACAGAAAGCCCAGTCCGATAATGGCGATGAAGGTGTAGGACAGGGACCAGACCTGCAGCCGCTCGAGCCGGGCGATGATGGTTTGCCCGGTGGAATCGATGACGTCCTTGGAAGCTGTCATTGCCGTTCCTCAACTTCTGTCGTTGGTTTACGTGCGTCCAGTTGCCATAATGCTCCGAAAGTCGGCAAAACGGTATGCCCACGGGTCCCGGTTCCACGCCCGGTGCGCTGTACCGTGGCGGCGGGCCACCGGACCTCATGCTCTGAATGGCCGCGCTTCCTGGAGGACGCGGAGTGCTCCGGACATGCGTTGCAGGTGACGGCGGGATCTGCGCAGCCAGAGTTCGTCCGAGTCCTCGGCGAGCTCGGCCAGCTCCCGATCAAGGTCGAGCATCCCGGCGTGGGCTTTCTCCGGGGCGCCAGGGTCCCCGCCGCCGGCGCTCGCCGGAAAGTCCGCCAGCAGGTCGGCGAGATGGCGGCAGGCGAGCGCCAACGGCTCCGATTCCGGACCGCGGGCGGCGTGCACCTCCACCGCCAGTCCGCGTGCCGCCGAACACACGGCGGAGAGCACGTCCAGCCGGTGCTGCAGCGCGGCCCGGTCGCCGCTGGAGGGGGTGGTTGAGCTGACGGCGCGGTTCACCTGCATGACCTGGTTCAGCTGGGCGTCGATGCCGCGCGCCGCCGCCAGCAGATCGGCAGGCACCGGATCTCGGCCGTCCGCTTCCTGTGGGCCGTCCGTGCCGTCCAAACCGGTTGTGCCGTGCTGACCGGCCGTGCGGTCCGGGTCGACCGTGCCGTGCTGACCGGCCGTGCCGTCCGTGCCGACCGTGCCTTTCGAACCCCGTGGGTCGCTCGGCTCGTTCGGGTCGTCCGAGCGTCCGGAACCTGCCGCCGCGCGGTCCGGCGCGGCGGGGTCCACCCGGTCAGCGAGCGTGCCCAGCAACTGGCCCACCTGCTTGAGCAGCTCGGCCGCGGCGACCTTCGCGGCTGCGCGCGTCCCGGTCGGCAGGACCAGTAGGGACACGGCCAAGCCGATGGCCGCGCCGACGGCTGTTTCCTCCAGCCGCAGCACCAGGGTGTGGCCCGAATAGCTGCCGAGCAGAACATAGAGCTGGCCGAGCATGATGGTGATGAAGACGGTCATGGCGGCGTAGGAGATGCGTTGGATGTAGAACGCGCAAAAGATGCACACGAAGACGCAGACGCCGGCCAGCGGGGTGTTACCCACTGTCAGGTTGGCGAAGAGGACGGCCAGGGCCAGGCCGATAAGCGTTCCGCCGACCCGCGCGCTGGTCCGGCGCACCGTCTCGCCCGCGTTGGAGGTCCCCGCGAAAGCGACAAAAGCGGCGATGACGGCCCAATACCAGCGCTGGCCGGAGACCAGGTGCCCTGCGGCGATGGCGATCCCGCCGGCGAGGGCCGCCTGCACGGCCTGCCGGGTGGTCAGGCTCAGCCGGCCGCCGTTGATCCAGCGCCGACGGGGGCCTTCTTCCAGCGCCTGTTTCGCGGTGCCCGCTGTGCCCGGCAGATTTCCGCCGAACAGGGTCACCGCAGCGGTGAAGTTGTCATCGTCGGTGCCATCAGCGGTGCCGTCCGCGTTCCCCGGCCCGGTATCCCGAGTACGTCCGCTGTCAGAGTTCGGGCTGTCCGGACCCGCGGTGCGTGGACCCGCGCTGTCCGCGGTCGGGCTGTCAGAGTTCGGGCTTTCCGGAGCCGCGCTGTCCGCGTTTGGGCTGTCCGGACCCGCCGTGTCCGGACCCGGGCTGTCCGGACCCGCGCTGCGGATCGTGCGGCGCCCGGCGGCGGCTGTGCCCGGGATGGCCCCGCCGATGACTCGGGTTCCGCCGGTGGCGCCGCGCTCGTCCCGGAGCCTGCCTGCCTTTTCGATCGCGTGCGCTGCGGCGGCGAGCCGGCGCAGCTGGCGCAGATAACCGGAACCCGGCTGGTGAGCGAACGCCTCCAGTTCGGTCCGGGCCAGGTCCCAGTGACCGCGGGCCAGGGCCAGCAGGGCGTTCCGGGCCGCCAGCCGCGCACCGGCCGGAACGTCCGCCGTCGCCGCCAGTTCATTGGCCGCCCCGCAGACCTCGTCGCAGGCCATTTCCACTTCGATCAGCCATTGGCGGACCTGGAACCGGCGGGGAATGGGCGCTGCCGTGATGTCGGCCAGCTGACCGTCGATCAGCAGCGCGATCTCGGTGATCTGCGCCCGGCGGGACCACAGACGGCGGGCCACACGGCCGTCGTCGGGCGCCCCCAACCGTTCCGAGGCGGTCTGCATGACCTGCCACGTGCGGGTCCAGAACACGTCCACCATGCGCCGCAGCGTGCTGTGCGGACGGTCCTTAAGCACCGTGACGCGCAGCACCCAGACCCAGCCGGCGGAGAGGGCCGCCCCAAGAATCAGCCAGGGCAGCGACGGCAGCTTGGCCCCGATGAAGAGCGGCATGAAAAAGCCCATCCAGAGCAGGAACCCGGCAGCGAAGAACCGGGCCCCGAACCGCCGCATCCAGACGGCAGCGAACATGACGACGATGAACGCGGCCGTCGACACGGCGGGAATCGGCGCGGTCAGAATCGAAACCGTAGCCCCGACGCCCGCCGCCGCAGGGGCGATCGCGGCGGTGACAGCCTTGCCGCCGGTGGTCAGATCGTTCATGGTCGTCGAGGCCAGCATGGCCACAACCGCCGCCATGATGGTGGGAACGAGCGGAGGCTGGCCCAGCGCCATGATGATGACCACCACGAGCAGCAGGGCGGTGCTGACCGCCAAAATGACGCGCAGCGCGGTCCGCAGCCGGCCCAGTCCGGGATCCGAGGAGGCCAGTTTCGCCGGCCACGACCGCAGCACGGCTCCCGTCATGCTGCGGCGGACGGTCGGAGGAGGGCCGGGGTGCGTCGCCATGCCTTGAGCCTACGGCCCTGCCGCCGCTCCCCGCACCGGGGTGCGGGGCCGCCGGTGCAGGGTGGGGCGGCCCCGGGACAGCCAGCTAGTGCACGGACCGGCGGTTGTACAGGGCGCGGGCCCAGAGGTATCCGCCCAAGCCGATCAGCACACACCACACGACGGAGACGATGGCGCTGTTGCCGGCCGGTGTTCCGGTCAGCAGCGCGCGGATCGTTTCGATGAACGGGGTGAACGGCTGGTACTGGGCGAACCAGCGCAGCGCGGCCGGCATCGAGGCCGTCGGGACAAAGCCACTGCCGAGAAAGGGAAGCAGCAGCAGGAACATGGGCAGGTTGCTTGCGGCCTCCACACTCTTCGTCACCATGCCCAGGGCTACCGACAGCCAGGTCAGTGCGAACGTGATCAGCGCGAGCATGGCCGCCGCGCCGAACCATTGGAGCGGGCCGGCGGCCGGCCGGAATCCGATCAGGACGGCGAGGCCGACGACGACGGCCATCCCGAGCAGCGTCTGGATCATGCTGCCGGCCACATGTCCGGTAAGGACCGAGGCGCGGGAAATGGCCATGGTGCGGAACCGGGCGACAATGCCCTCGGTCATGTCCATGGCGACAGTGATCGCGGTTCCCTGCGCACCGGCCGCGATGGTCATCAGCAGGATGCCCGGCATCACGTAGACGAGGTAGTCGGCGCGGTTTCCCCCGAGTCCCGCGCCGAGGGTGCCGCCGAGGACGAAAACGAACAGGAGCAGGAACACGACGGGCATCCCGATGAGCATGAAGGTCAGGACGGGATAGCGGCGCATGTGCAGCAGGCTGCGCCGCAGCATGATGGATGAATCGGTCACGGTGTGGGTGAGGGTGCTCATGGCTCGATCGCTTTCCGGGCGGTCCCGGTGAGGGCGAAGAACACGTCGTCGAGGTCCGGGGTGTGGATGGATATGTCGTGCACGTCGATGGACGCGTCAAGGCCGTCCAGGATGGCGCGCAGTGAGGTGATGCAGCCGTCGCTCGGGACGGCCAGGGTCAGGCCGTCCGCGTCACGGGTGGCCTCGGTGAAGGTCCTGGCAGCCGACTCGAAACCCGACGCTTCGGCGAACTGGAGGCGGATATGGCCGCCGGGGACTCGGCGTTTCAGTTCCGCAGCGCTCCCGGAGGCGACGATCCGGCCGCCGTCGAGCACCGCTATCGTGTCGGCGAGCTGGTCGGCTTCCTCCAGCTGCTGGGTGGTGAGGAAAATGGTCACTCCGGTGGCGGCGAGTTCCCGGATGATCTGCCACATCGTGTGCCGGCTGCGCGGATCAAGCCCGGTCGTCGGCTCGTCTAGGAAGATGATCCGCGGGTCGCCGATCATCGTCATCGCCAGGTCAAGCCTGCGGGTCATCCCGCCGGAATAGGTCGCGAGGGGTTTCTTCGCGGCCTCGACGAGGTCGAACTGTTCGAGCAGTCCGGCTGCGCGGCGGCGGCTTTCGCGGGTGCCGAGGTGGCGAAGCCGGCCCATCAGCAGCAGGTTCTCCTCCCCCGTGAGCAGGCTGTCCACGGCCGAGAACTGGCCGGTCAGGCCGATCACCCGGCGCACGCCGTCCGGGTCGCCGGCGACGTCGCAGCCGGCGACCCGGGCCTGCCCGCCGTCGGCCGCCACCAGCGTGGAAAGGATATGGACGATGGTCGTCTTGCCGGCGCCGTTGGGGCCCAGCAGGGCGAAAATGGTTCCCGGCGGCACGGACAGGTCGACCCCGTCGAGGACGACTTTCTTGCCGTAGGACTTGCGCAGCCCGGTCACCGCGATGGCGGCCGGTGGTGGGGTGATGGTCATGGCTGCTTCCTGGATTGGCTGCTGATGGAGCGGTGGATGGTGATGTCGCCGTAGGAGGTGCGGGCCCGTACCTCGACGGTGCGCACCGGCTCGCCCGGATCGACCGCGGGATCGACCTCGGCGGGATTGCCGGTGGGGATGAGCGAGCTGCTGACCCGCCCGAATTTCGAATTCAGGTCCAGCCAGGCGGCGATGCCGTCCGCGATCCCCACCTCGAGCGAGCCTGCCGCGGCGTCGAGCGTGACGGTTCCCCGGCTGACCTCGGCCAGGCGGATTCCGCCGTTGGCTGTCTTCGCGCTGACCGGACCGCCGGCCCTCTCGACGGTGATGTCCCCGTTGGCCGCGTTGACCCGCAGGTCACCGCTGACCATGCCGAGGCTGGTGTCTCCGTTGGAGTTTTTGATTACTGCCGAGCCGTCGATTTCCCGGATTCGCACGCTGCCCGATCCGGTGGCGGCGTTGACCCGGCCGGCCGCGTAGCCCACCGTGATCTCGCCGTAGCTGGTTTTGAGTTCCGCCGCGCCGGTCGCGTCGAGCCGGATGTTGCCCATCGCCGTCGTGACCCGGCACTCGCCGAACCGGCCCTCCCCGCGCACGCCACCCATGGCCAGGGAGATGTCCAGGCCGGAGCCGGCGGGGAGCCGGACAATGATCTCCACGGCGCCGCCGGTGCCGAACAGGCTGTACTGCTTCCAGTGTTTGGCGGCCTTGACCAGCAGCCTGCCGTCGGCGTAGTCGACGCGAGTCTGCTCCGCGGCCCTGACATCCGCGCCGCTGGATTCGTTGCGGGGGTAAACGTCGACGACGGTGTCGGTGCGGTCGCCCGCGATGACAGTGAGATCCCCGGCGCCGCCCAGCTCGACGCTGGCGGTGATCGGAGCGGGTGTCTGGAAGGTGGGCATCAGCGGGCCCATCCGGTGTAGCTCTGGCCGCCGGAGAGGTTGCCCCGTCCGGATCGGTCGCGGGCCGGGGCGGGTCCGCCGTCCCCCAGGGCGCCCGCGACGGCCCGGACGAGCCAGGCGTTGACGGAGATGCCCTCGCCGCCCGCCGCCTGCTCCATCCGCTGCTTGAGGTGGTCCGACAGCCGGAGGGTGGTCCGTGAGGTGCCGCCGTCGTCGGCAATCTCCGGAGCCTCCCGGGACGCCGCGTGTCCGGACGGGTCGGCAAAGTCAGGACCGGCGGGTGCCGGCGTGACCGCGAACTCCGGGTCGCGTCCCCGGAGGCGGACCTCCACCGAACCGGGGGCGAGGTCCCGGGTAATCTCGCTGGCGGCGGCCGCGAGGGCTTCCAGCAGGACCAGACGGCTGGCCGACTCCAGGGAGGCGGTGAGCCTGGCGAACATGGCGCGCGCCTCCTCACCGCCGGCGTCGGCGGCTATCTCCAGCTGGCGCTGCAGGTCA
>JBIOFK010000066.1:0-11959 GCA_044447065.1 Actinomycetales bacterium
CCGATGCCGCGGTAGAAGCCCTCGGCCAGCTTGCGGTTGTTGACCCGCAGCGTGAAGGCCGGGATCGGCAGCGCCGCCAGGGCCTCCACGATCACCAGCGCCAGTTCGACGTCGTACCGGAACGGCAGTGTGCCATCGCCGACGACGTCGATATCCGCCTGGGTGAATTCGCGGGCCCGGCCCTCCTGCGGCCGCTCACCGCGCCAGACCTTCTGGATCTGGTAGCGGCGGAACGGAAACGCCAGGTAACCGGCGTTCTCGACCACGTAACGGGCGAACGGCACCGTCAGATCGAAGTGCAGGGCCAGCTGGTTCGGATCGCCGCCCTCCGGCTTCGCATTCCCACCCTCCGGCCCGGCGTCCGCCGCGTCGTCCTGGAGCCGGCTGATGGCGTACACCTCCTTGTCGATCTCGCCCTTGCGCAGCAGCTGGCCCACGGTTTCCACGGCCCGGGTCTCGATCGAGGAGAACCCGTGCAGTTCGAACGTCCGCCGCAGGGTGTCCAGCACATGCTGCTCCACGATCCGCTCAACGGGCAGCAGCTCGGGAAAACCGGACAGGGATGCGGTGCGGGCCATGGGTGGACTTCTCCTCTTTCGCGTGGCGGTAGGACAGCTGGCGGTGCGGCGGGACACGGAACCCTCCCGGCGTCCCTGGAGGAACCGCCAAGATAGGCATGGGTAAACTGTCCCCGGCAGCCATTTTAGGCTTATCCGGGCCGGCCGGGATAACCGGGCCGGTGCCAGCTGCGCCACGCGCAGCAGACCAGCGCAGCACCTGAGGAGAAGCATTGGCGACGAGCAAGAGGGATGCCCGCGAGACGAAGAAGCGGATTGCGGCCATGGAAGCCAGGCGCAGTCTCCGTGATCTCCAGTCACGGCGGCGCAGGCGGGACAATATCGCCGCAGCCGCCGGCATCGCCGCCGTCGTCGCCCTTGCCGTGGTCCTCCAGCTGGCCGTCTTCAGCCACAACCCGACCGAACAGCAGTACGCGCAGGCGGCAGCCGGCCTGGAGTCGACCGCGCCCAAGACCAACTCCCCCAATATCCCCGCGGCGTCCACCGCGGCGGGGAAGACCTTCACCGGGACCCTGACCCTGAACTCTAAGCCGGTCGGGGTGGAACTGGACGGGACCAAGGCTCCGCAGGCCGCCGCCGTGTTCAAGTCCCTGGCGGATTCGAACTTTTTCGCGGGCAAGAACTGCCACCGGCTGACCACCGGGGACACCTCGGCCCTGCTGCAGTGCGGGTCGCTGAAGGGGGACGGCGCCGCGGATCCCACCTACCAATGGGGCCCGGTGGAGAACACCCCGGCGGACGGCACCTATCCGGCGGGAACCATCGCCGTCGCCCGTGGTGCCGACACCTACAGCAACGGCACCCAGTTCTTCATCGTCTATAAGGACTCCATGCTTCCCCAGGACACCGGCGGCTACACCATCGTCGGGAAAGTCACCAGCGGCCTGGACGTCGTCACGGCGATCGCCGCCGGCGGTGTCGAGGGAGGCGGCACCGACGGCAAGCCGGTGACGCCGGTAACGATAGACTCGTTTACGCTGCAGTGATTCCGCGCGGGCCACGAGCCGGAGCGGGGCGCGACGCAGTGTGCCAGTGTGATCTTCTTCCAGCGAAAGATTTTTAGCGGTGACAGACAGTCAGCAATCCGACGAAACATCCGTTCCGGCCCCCAAGGCTCCCCCGGTTCCCTCTCCCGCGGCCTTCGCTGCACGGCCCAAACCGGCCGCTGCCGCTCCTGCTCCGGCGGCCTCGGCGGCGCCCGCCGTCAACCTAGCGGAGGCCGCCAAATGGGGCCGCGCCGAGGAGGACGGCCATGTGCTGCTGCTGCTGGAGGGCGAGGAAGTTCCGGTCGGACAGTTCCCGGGGGCCAGCAAGGATGAGGCCCTGGCGTATTTTGCGCGCAAGTTCGAAGACCTTGCCGCACAGATTGCCCTGCTGGAGCAGCGCGTGGGGGCGAAGGCTCCCTCCACCGACATGCACAAGACGGTCAAGCACCTGCGCAGCCAGCTCGACGAGCGTAACGCCGTCGGCGATGTCCGCGGGGCCCAGGCACGGCTGGACAGCCTGGACCTGGCGATCGCCGAACTGGTCGCCTCCGAACGGGCCAGCGCGGACGCCGCACGCTCGCGGGAGCTGGCCTCCCGCGAGGCTATTGTCGCCGAGGCGGAAAGTATCTCCGCCCAGGACCCCGCCACGATCCAGTGGAAAACGGGGAGCGCGCGGATGAACGAGCTCTTCGAAAGCTGGAAGACGGCGCAGAAGGGCGGGCTGCGGCTGGGCCGCAGCACCGAAGACGCCCTCTGGAAAAGGTTCCGCGCCGCGCGCACCGTCTTCGACAGGCACCGCCGGGCGTACTTCTCCCAGCTGGACAACGCCAACGCGGCCGCCAAAACGGCCAAGGAAGCGCTGATCGCCGAGGCGGAGCAACTCTCAAGCTCCACCGACTGGGGCCACGCCGCCGGGGAGTACCGCCGCCTGATGGACTCCTGGAAGGCTGCCCCGCGGGGAGGCCGCAAGGACGACGACGCCCTCTGGGCCCGTTTCCGTGCCGCCCAGGACACGTTCTTCGCCGCCCGGGAAGAGGCGAACCACGCCCTGGACGCCGAGTTCAGCGGCAACCTCAAGGTCAAGGAGGACCTGATCGCCGAGGCGCAGGGAATCCTTCCGGTCACTGACCTGGCCGCGGCCAAGAAGGCCCTGCAGTCCGTCCGGGACCGGTGGGAGGCCGCGGGGAAGGTCCCGCGCGCGGACATGGGACGCATCGAAGCCGGCCTCCGCCAGGTTGAAGACGCTGTCCGCAAGGCCGAAGACGACCACTGGCGCCGCAGCGACCCGGAGGCCAAGGCCCGCACCAGCAGCGCCCTCAGCCAGCTCGAGGCCACCATTGCGGCCCTGCGGGCGGACCTGGAAAAGGCACAGTCGGCCGGGGATGAGCGCAAGATCGCCGCGGCCGCCGAAGCCCTGGAGGCCCGGGAGGCGTGGCTCGTGCAGATCCGCAAGGCCGCCAGCGACTTCAGCTAGCGTCGCCGGTCTCACGGGCGCTCCGTTTCCGCAGCGTGTGGTTGTCCACAGCGCGGAGGCGGGGCCTTCTGCATTCCCGCCCCGGGCGCCATGCTGGAGCGATGAACACCGATCCCGCAGCCGATGCCGGACCGCCTGTGGCCGACCTGCTGAGCCCCGGACCCCGGTTCAGCCGCAATGAACTCCAGGCCATGACGCTCGACGGCGTGCTGCAGTGTGTCTTCGGGGACGCCTATGTGCCCGCAACCGAGGCGGTGACCCGCCGCCTGCGCGCGGCCGCCGTCGCCCTGGCGATTCCGCCGAACATGGCCGGACGGACCACCGTGGGCCGGCTGTCCGCCGCCTGGGTGTACGGCTGCGCGGCGGCACCGGAACGGATCACGCTGCTCGTGGACGCCGGGCACCGGGTGGCCACGCTGCGGCCCTGGACCGGCTATTGGCTCCACGAGGTTCAGCTGGGCCGATTCGACGCCGTCGAGCTGGAAGGCTGCCGGATCACCACCCCGCTGCGCACCGCCGTCGACCTGGCCCTGTACGTGCCGCACCCGGCCGGAGCGGAGGCCCTGAAACTGCTGGCCGGCACGCCCGGCCTGGGCTGTCCGCCGGGGCTGATCCGCGCCGCCCTGCTGGCCCAGCAGCGGGTTCCGCACCGCCGGGCAGCGCTGGCGCTGGTTGATTCTCTGGGGGAGCCGGATCCCGCCAGGCGGCCCTAGCCGCGGCGGTGGGTGCCGGTGGTCCGGTAGACGTCGAAGACCCCGTCGATGCGGCGCACGGCGCTCAGGACGTGGCTGAGGTATTTCGGATCGCCCATTTCGAAGGCGAACCGGGAAATCGCGACCCGGTCCGTGGAGGTGTGGACACTCGCGGCCAGAATATTCACGTGGTTCTCGCTCAGCACCCGCGTCACGTCCGAGAGCAGGCTCTTGCGGTCCAGCGCCTCGACCTGGATTTCGACCAGGAAGACGGACGACTGGGTGGGCGCCCATTCGACGTCCACGAAGCGGTCCGCCTGGTCCTTCAGGTCGGCAAGGTTGCGGCAGTCCGCCCGGTGCACCGAGACGCCGGAGCCCCGGGTCACGAAGCCCTGGATCGCGTCCGGCGGGACCGGGGTGCAGCAGCGGGCCAGTTTGACCAGGACGTCGTCCACGCCGCGGACCACGACGCCGGAATCGCTGACCTTGGTCCGGTTGCTGGTGCGCGGTACCGGGATTTCGGCGACCTCGTCCTCGTCCGCGTTGTGCCCGCCGAGAGCCTCGGCCAGCTTTTCGACGACGGACTGCGCCGAGGTGTGGCCGTCCCCGACGGCGGCGTAGAGACCGGAGATGTCCACATAGTGGAAACTTTCCGCGACGCCCAGCAGCGCGTCATGGGTCATCAGCCGCTGCAGTGGCAGGTTCTGCTTCCGCATGGCGCGGGTGAGCAGCTCCTTGCCCTTTTCAATGGCCTCTTCGCGGCGTTCCTTGCTGAACCATTGCCGGATCTTGTTCCGCGCCCGGGGGCTCTTGACGAAGTTCTGCCAGTCTTGGCTGGGGCCGGCACCTTCGGCCTTGGAGGTGAAGATCTCCACCGAGTCGCCGTGGTTCAGTTCGCTGTTCAGCGGCACGAGCTTGCCGTTGACCCGGGCGCCGATCGTGCGGTGGCCTACTTCGGTGTGGACGGCGTAGGCGAAGTCCACGGGGGTGGACCCGGCCGGCAGGGCCATCACCTCGCCCTTGGGCGTGAAGACGAATACTTCCTGGGCGTTGATTTCGAAGCGCAGCGAATCCAGGAACTCGCCCGGGTCCGAGGTTTCCTGCTGCCAGTCCACCAGGGTCTTGAGCCAGTTCATGTCCCCGTCGCCGGCGCTGCCGCCAGGCGGCTGGGCGCCCTTCTGCAGCGTCTTGTACTTCCAGTGCGCGGCGACACCGTATTCGGCCCGCTGGTGCATCTCGTGGGTGCGGATCTGGATCTCGACAGGCTTGCCGCCGGGACCGATCACCGTGGTGTGCAGCGACTGGTACATGTTGAACTTCGGCATCGCGATGTAGTCCTTGAACCGCCCCGGCAGCGGGTTCCAGCGCGCGTGCATCGCCCCGAGGGCGGCATAACAGTCCCGCACCGAATCCACCAGCACCCGCACACCCATCAGGTCATTGATGTCATCAAAGTCCTTCGCGCGCACGATCATCTTCTGGTAGATCGAGTAGTAATGCTTGGGCCGGCCGGTGATGGTGGCCCTGATCTTGGCCTGCCGCAGGTCATCGTCCACCTGCCGGCGAACCACGGCCAGGGATTTCTCCCGTTCCGGGGTCCTGTCCCCCACCATCCGGACGATTTCCTCATAGACCTTCGGGTACAGCGCCGCGAAGGACAGGTCCTCGAGTTCCCACTTGATCGTGTTCATGCCGAGCCGGTGCGCCAGCGGGGCAAAAATCTCCAGGGTTTCGCGCGCCTTCCGGCCGGAGGATTCGGCCGAGACAAACCGCCAGGTGCGCGCGTTGTGCAGCCTGTCCGCCAGTTTGATCACCAGCACCCGGATGTCTTTGGCCATCGCGACGACCATCTTGCGCACCGTCTCGGACTGTGCGGCCTCCCCGAAGGTGACCTTGTCCAGCTTGGTCACGCCGTCGACCAGCATGGCGACCTCAGAGCCGAAGTCCGCGGTCAGCTGTGCCAGCGTGTAGTCGGTGTCCTCCACAGTGTCGTGCAGCAGGGCGGCGGCCAGCGTGGTGCCGGTCATGCCGAGTTCGGCCAGGATGGTGGCCACGGCCACCGGGTGGGTGATGTATGGATCCCCGCTCTTGCGCTTCTGCCCCTCATGGCTGCGTTCGGCCACCTCGAAGGCGCGCTGGATGAGCTCGAAGTCTTCCTTGGGATTGTTCGCCCGCACCGTGCGGAGCAGCGGCTCCAGGATCGGTGAGTATCCGGCGCTGCCCCGGCCGGTCAGCCGTGCGAGCCGGGCGCGGGTCCGCTCCCGGCGGCCGGGAAAGGTGGGACGCAGCTCCGCCGGGGCCGCGGCGGGCGCAGCGGCATCCTGCGCAGCGGCCTCTGAGCCCTCCGCGGTCCGGTGCTCGGTTGCCTCGTCCACGCCCTAGTCCTTTGGTCCTTCACCTGAGCCAACAATGAATTTATCAAGTCTATGCCCGTGCCGGTGCCTGCCGCGCCACGGGGGCCAGACGTCGGCCGACGGCGGCACCGGGACGGGTGCCGCGCCACGGGGGGCCCGACGTCGGCCGCAACGGCACCGGGACAAGTGCGGCGCCACGGCGGGCCGGCTCGGCGGTGGTGGTACCCCGGTGGTGGACCGGTGGCCGGCACCCGGTGGCCGGCACCCGGCGCCGCACGGCGTAACGCGCTTAACGCGCGGTGGCCGGCTCCGCGCGGGAACCGGCCACCGATGGCGCAGGTAGAACCGGACTACGGCCGGCGGCGCGGGCCTACGCCGTAGCGACCGACTCGTCCTCGGCCTGCGCCCCGGCCGCGGCCCGGCGGGAGTGCACCCGCTTGGCCTGCTTGACCAGCTCCGGTTCGCCCTGCCGGAAGGCGGCGTACAGCGGCGCGGCGACGAAGATCGTGGACAGGGTGGAGATGATGATCCCGATGAACAGGGACAGGGACAGGTCCCGCAGTGTGCCGGCGCCGAGCAGGTAGGATCCGATGAACAGCACGGAGCCCACCGGCAGCACGGCCACCATCATGGTGTTGATGGAGCGCACCAGGGTCTGGTTCACCGCCAGGTTGACCTCTTCACCGAAGGTGCGCCGGGTTGAGGCGGTGACTCCGGAGGTGTTCTCGCGGATCTTATCGAACACCACCACCGTGTCGTAGAGCGAGTACCCCAGAATCGTCAGGAAGCCGATGATCGCGCTGGGGGTGACCTCGAAGTCGCTGGCGGCGTACAGCCCCGCCGTCGTGAATATCACGAACAGCAGCCCGAGCACGGCCGAAAGCGACATCTTCCAGGTCCTGAAATACAGCGCCATCAGCACGGCGGCCAGCATCACGAAGACAATCAGGCCGATAATCGCCTGGCGCGTCACATCGGCCCCCCACGTCGGGCCGATGAACGTCGAGGCGATGTCGGACTCCCCCACGTTGTAGGTCTTCATCAGCGCGTCCTTGACCTTGAGCGTCTGGTCATCGGAAAGCTTGTCCGTCTGGATCTGCATGGTATCCCCGGCCACGCTGGTGACCCTCGGGATCGTGCCCGGGACAACCGACGAGACGGCGTCCTTGCCCTTGAGGGTGCTCGTGTCGTGGACATGGGAAACGGTGAACTCGGAGCCGCCGCGGAATTCGATGCCGAGGTTGAACCCGCCCCGCAGCAGCGGCACGAGGATCGAGGCGACCACCAGGATCACGGCAATCGTGAACCAGATTTTGCGCTTGGCCACGAATCCGTAGGACCGGGTGCCGTTGTACAGCTCATTTCCGAACTCGGCGAAATTGACCATCTACTTGCCGTCCTTGGCGCCGTCGTTGCTGCCCCGCGATGCGCTGGAGCCTGCCAGTTGTTCCTGCTTGGCCGCGAGCCGGCGCTCCGCAATGGTCTGCCTGCGCTCGGCTTCGGCGGCGGCCCCGGCATTCTTGCCGCGGACCGGACTCTCGCCGGTGGTCCTTAGCCGGCCGGCCCCGCGGTACAGCGGAACGGCGCCGAGGCGCTTGGGGTCCAGCCCGGAGAACCGGTGGCCTTCGCCGAAGAACCGGGTGCGGGCCAGCAGCTGGAGGGTCGGGTGCGTGAACATGAACACCACGATGAGGTCCGCGATCGCGGTAAGCCCGAGCGTGAAGGCGAAACCGCGCACGTTGCCGACCGCGACGAAGTACAGCACGACGGCGGCCAGCAGGTTCACTGCCTTGGAGGCCAGGACCGTGCGCTTGGCACGGCGCCAGCCATTCTCCACCGCCGCGATCAGACCCCTCCCCTCGCGCAGCTCGTCACGGATGCGTTCGAAGTAGACGATGAAGGAGTCGGCCGTCTGGCCGATGGCGACAATCAGGCCGGCCACCCCTGCCAGGGACAGCCGGTAGTTCGCCGACCAGCCCAGGATCGCGATGGCGAGGTAGGTCAGTCCACCGGCGACGACCAGGGACAGGATCGTCACAAAGCCCAGCGCCCGGTACTGGAACAGGGAGTAGATGACGACCAGGAGCAGGCCGATGGCCCCGGCCAGCAGGCCCATCTGCAGCTGCTGCCCGCCCAGGGTTGCCGAGATCTGCTCCTCGCTCTGGATGTCGAAGCTGATCGGCAGGGCGCCGAATTTCAGCTGGTCCGCCAGCTGCTTGGCGCTGGTCTCGGTGAAGGAACCGGTGATCTGGGAGTTGCCGTCATTGATCACGGCCTGCGAGCTCGGCGCCGAGAGCACCTTGCCGTCCAGGACGATGGCGAACTGCGCCTTCGGATCCTGCGGGTTCGCCTGGTAGTACCCGAAGAGCCGGGTGGTGACGGCCTTGAACTTGTCGGCGCCCTCGCTGTTGAATTTCAGGTTCACGGCCCAGGTGTTCGTGGTCGCGCCCTGGGCGCCCTGCTGCAGGCCGTAGCTGGCGTCGGTGATGTCTTTGCCGGGCACCTCGACGGGTCCGAGGATATATTTGGCGCCCCTGACCTGATCGCACGCCACGACCGGCTTGGTCGGGTCCGCGTTGATGGGCGGTTCGGTCACCGGAGGTACGCAGCTGGTGGTCTCGTAGGTCGTGTACAGCGCCGCGTCGATCCAGTTGTCGTCGCTGCCGCTCGTGGGGGCCGCGGTCGGCTTCGGGAGCTTGTCCGGTGCCAGCAGCTGGGCCGTCGGGGTGGCAGCGCCGGCACCCACCTGGATGACCGGGCGGAACGACATGTTGGCGGAAGCCTTGATCAGGTTCCGCTGTTCGGTGGTCGGCTTTCCGGGCATGCTGACGACGACGTTGCGTCCGGACTGCGTGCTGATTTCGGACTCGGAGACACCGGAGCCGTCCACGCGCTGGCGGATAATGGATACCGCCTGGTTGAGCTGGTCAGCATTAACGGCCCCGCCGCCCACGATTTTGGGCGCCAGGATCATCTGGGTTCCGCCCTCAAGGTCCAGGGCAAGCTTCGGTGCCCAGGTGGCCGCGCCGGCGAGCACTCCGCCGCCCAGAATCATGATGAGCGCTATGAAAATAGCGACCAGCCACAGCAGGGTACGCCGGGCCGACTTAGTGGGGCCTTTACGAGCCATCAAGGGAACTTTCTTTTTGCTGGGCACCGGACACCGAAGCGCCGCACCGGCGCGGCGGCCGGGCGGCGTGCGTCTTTCGGCGCTGCTGGGTCCTCAAGGGATACGGCGGATCAGTTGTCGGTGGAGCTGTCCCGGTTGAGGCGCTTGAGCGTGTCATCAGCGGACTCGGCGGACGTGTCTGATTCTTCGCCTGGGCCGGTGAGGGAGGAGGCGTCATCCGGGATGGTGTCCGCAGCCGTCTCCGGAGCGGTGATCTTGGTGATCGTCGCCTTGTGGACGGTTGCGAAGTTCCCGGGCGAGAGCTCGAGCACGACCTTATTCTCCTCAGCGTCGATGGAGACCACCGTGCCGAAGAGGCCGTAGTTGGTCATCACCTCGGCGGCAGGCACCAGCTGTGACTGCTGCTGGGCCTGCGCCTTCTTGGCTGCCTTGTTCTTGCGGAACATGAAGAAGAGCAGGACGGCACCGATCACGACCACCAGGATCAGCATGGGGTCAAAGCCACCGGTGGCGGGAGCGGCGTCGGCGGCAAGTACAGATGAAAGCACAGCGGAAGTCCATTCGTATGAAACATGTGGGCTGTCCGGATGCGGTTAAGCACACCGGGCATCTCACCAGTCTACGGGCTATTGCGCAATGTTGTGTCAGGAAGCGTCCGCATCTTCCCCCGCGTCATCGTCAGCGCCGGGAATACCGGCCGGAACGCCGGTGGAGGCGCGGAGCGCGAAAAGGGCCGGCGCGGCGGGCGAAAACGCCGCGGCGGCCGCCTCCGGCGGCAGCTCGAGGCCCAGATGCGTCCAGGCGCCGGGCATCGCGATACGTCCGCGGGGTGTACGGCCCAGCAGACCCTCCCGGACCAGGAAAGGTTCGGCCACTGTTTCCACCGTTTCCGGCTCCTCCCCGACGGCGATCGCCAGGGTGGACAGACCCACCGGCCCGCCGTTGAACTTGGTGACCAGGGCGTGCAGCACCGCCCGGTCCAGGCGGTCCAGTCCGCGGGCGTCCACCTCGTACATCTCCAGCGCGGCCGAGGCGGTGCGGGCGTCAATGCTGTGCACGGAGTGCACCAGTGCCCAGTCCCTGACGCGGCGCAGCAGCCGGTTGGCAATCCGCGGGGTGCCGCGGGAGCGGCCGGCGATTTCGGCGAATCCCGCGCTGCTGAGCTTGAGGTCCAGCAGTCCGGCCGAGCGGCGCAGCACCAATTCCAGCTCGGCCACGGAGTAGAACTCCAGGTGGCCGGTGAAGCCGAAGCGGTCACGCAGCGGTCCGGGCAGCAGCCCCGCGCGCGTGGTGGCACCGACAAGGGTGAACGGGGGCAGCTCCAGCGGAATCGCCGTCGCCCCGGCTCCCTTGCCGACCACGATGTCCACCCGGAAATCCTCCATCGCCATGTACAACATCTCCTCGGCGGGACGTGACATCCGGTGGATCTCGTCCAGGAAGAGCACCTCGCCTTCGGAAAGCGAGGACAGGATGGCGGCCAGGTCCCCCGCGTGCTGGATGGCCGGGCCGGAGCTGATCCGCAGCGGCGCGTTCATTTCCGCCGCGATGATCATCGCGAGCGTAGTTTTGCCCAGTCCCGGGGGCCCCGACAGCAGGACATGGTCGGCGCTGCGCCCGCGCATCCGGGATGCCTCCAGGACCAGCGACAACTGCCGGCGCACCCGGTGCTGTCCGACGAAGTCGGCCAGGTTCCGCGGCCGCAGCGCAGCCTCCAGGGCACGCTCCTCCGGCTCGGTCCCCGCCGCGACCAGCGATCCGTCGGCCCCCGGTTGCTCAGCCACGGGTGCCCGCCCCCGCGGGGGTCCGCGTGGTCGACGTCCGTGCGGTATCGGTGCCAAGCCAGCGCAGCGTGGCGCGCAGGATCTCGGCGACGTTGCCGGCCGTGCCGAGTTCGGGCTGCGCATCGACAGTCTTGCTGATGGCGGCGTCGGCGTCCTTTTCGGACCAGCCCAGCCCGGTCATGGCCGCCGTCACCTGGCCCTTCCATTGGGCCGCCGCGGCCCCGGCCGCCGGCAGCGCACCGGTGGGGATCAGCTTGCCGGCCAGTTCCAGCACGATCCGGGCCGCGACTTTGGGCCCGATGCCGGGAACCTTGGTCAGCGCCTTCCCGTCCCCCGCGGCGACGGCCGTGCGGATGGCCTCCGGTTCGTGCACGGCCAGCACGGCCAGCGCCAGCCTGGGCCCGATGCCGCCCACGCCCAGCAGCGACTCGAAGACCTCCCGCTCATCCTCGGCCGCGAAGCCGTACAGGGTCATCGAGTCCTCGCGGACGATCATGGCCGTCGTGACCTTGGCCTGCTGCCCCAGCCGCATCCCGGCGAGGGTCTTGGGCGTGGTGTGCACCAGCATGCCTACCCCGTTGACATCAAGCACCACGGAGGACAGGCCTATCCGGGCGACTTCCCCTCGGACGAAACTGATCATGCGGCACACTCCCAAGGCGTTTGGTCGAACATATCTACGAAAAGTCTAGCGCCGGGAGGCGACAGGATCGGGGACGCCACGCTAGCGCCAGCTGCTTCCGGGCCGTTCCTTGTTCCTTTTGGCCTTCGCTTCGGCCTCACGCCAGAGCCGCTGGGCGGCGGTTTCCGGACCTCCGGACGCCGATCTGGCCGCGGCCGGACCGCGGCGCCATGCATGGGCGATTGCCAGCGCCAGCGCATCCGCGGCGTCGGCCGGTGTCGGCGCGGTGTCCAGCCGGAGGATTTTAGTGACCATCATGGTCACCGCCGCCTTGTCCGC
>JBIOFK010000067.1:0-11852 GCA_044447065.1 Actinomycetales bacterium
ATTGGCGGCGTTCCCCGAAATTACCGTGGAGGGCAAGCGGGCGCTGGACGCCGGCGCCTCCACCGGCGGTTTCACCGAGGTGCTGCTGCGCCGCGGTGCCCGCGAGGTCGTCGCCGTCGACGTCGGGCACGGGCAGCTGGTCCCGCAACTGCGCGCGGACCCGCGGGTGGTGGTCCACGAGGGGCTTAATATCCGTTACCTCGACCCGGCGGACATCGGCGGTCCGGCCGCCCTGACCGTGTGCGATCTGTCCTTCATCTCGCTGACCCTCGTCCTGGCCCCGCTGGCAGCGGCGACCGAACCGGCGGGGGACCTGCTGCTGCTGGTCAAACCGCAGTTCGAAGTCGGCCGGGAACGGCTCAGCCGCACCGGAGTCGTCACCTCCGATGCGGAGCGCCGGCGGGCGGTCGCCGCGGTGGCGGGCTCCGCCGTCGCCCTGGGCCTGCGGCTCCGCGGCCTCGCGGCCAGTCCGCTGCCGGGCCAGGACGGTAACCTGGAATATTTCCTGCACCTCCAGCGCGGTCCCGCATCCGGCACCGAGTCCGCCGGCACCGATATGCTCGAAGCTGCGGCTGATGCCCCGGACCGGGTCCGGGCGCTGCTGGATGCGGCGTGGCCGGGCACGGCGGCCGACCACTGAGGAACCGAGATCGGAGTGTTATGAGCAGGCGGGTATTGATCCTGGCCCACACCGGCCGGGAAGAGTCGATGGCGGCTGCCCTCGAGGCCTGCTCGCAGCTGCACCTCGCCGGGCTGGTCCCCGTCATGACCCGCACGGAGCTGGCCGACATGTCAGCCCACTTCGGGCTGATGGACGTGCCAACCCAGATTCTGGGGACCGACGTCGACCTGTCCGAGGTGGAGCTGGTGATGGTCCTCGGCGGCGACGGGACCATCCTTCGTGCCGCCGATGAGGTGCGCGGCGCGGACGTTCCCCTGCTCGGCGTGAACCTCGGGCATGTGGGATTCCTGGCCGAAAGCGAGCGGGCGGACCTGGCCCAGACCGTGGAGAGCGTTGTGAAGCGCGAGTACACCGTCGAAGAGCGGATGGCCCTGGACGTGACGCTCTGGGCCGACGGGATCAAAATGGCCCACACCTGGGCCCTGAACGAGGTTTCGGTGGAAAAGGGGGACAGGGAACGGATGCTGGAGGTGGTCACCGAGGTGGACGGACGCCCGCTGAGCTCCTTCGGCTGCGACGGCGTCGTGATGGCCACACCCACCGGGTCCACCGCCTATGCCTTCTCCGCCGGCGGCCCGGTGGTGTGGCCGGACGTGGCGGCCCTGCTGATGGTGCCGATCAGCGCCCACGCCCTGTTCACCAAGCCCCTCGTCGTCTCCCCGGACTCCACCCTGGCCGTTGAGGTCCTGACCCGGACCAACGCGCACGGGATCATGTGGTGCGACGGCCGGCGGTCCTGGCCGCTGCCCCCCGGGTCCCGGATCGAAGTGACCCGCTCGGCCGAACCGGTCCGGCTGGCCCGGATGCACGCCTCCCCGTTCTCCGCCCGGCTGGTGAGCAAGTTCGAACTGCCGATCCAGGGCTGGCGCGGACCCGTCCCCGAGACCGCGAACGCGAAGACCGCGTCGCTGCCCGTTGTCCCTCTCCCGGCGGCAGCCCGCGCGGAGCCCGGGAGGACCATCCCGTGATCGAAGAAATCCGCATCCGGAACCTCGGCGTGATCGCCGAAGCGACCCTGCCGCTGGGACCGGGACTGAGCGTCGTCAGCGGCGAAACCGGCGCCGGGAAGACCATGGTGGTCACCGCCGTCGGCCTCCTGCTCGGCGGCCGCGCCGACGCCGGCTCCGTGCGGCTCGGAGCCAAGTCGGCCTCCGCCGAGGCGACTGTCCAGTTGCCCCCCGGGCATCCCGCGCTGGAGCGCGCCGCCGAGGCGGGCGCCGAGATCGAGGAGTTCGACGGCGGCGGCGGGGTCCGCGCCGAGCTGATTCTTGCCCGCACCGTCGGGGCCGACGGCCGCAGCCGCGCCCAGCTGGGCGGACGCTCAGCACCGGTGGGAGTCCTCGCCGAGGTGGGCGGATCCCTGGTCGTCGTGCACGGCCAGTCGGAGCAGATCCGGCTGAAAAGCGCGTCCGCCCAGCGCGGGGCACTGGACTCCTTTGCCGGGCCGGAGCTTGCCGGTGCCCTGACGGATTACCAGGACAGGTTCCGCCGCTGGCAGCAGGCCGCCGCGGAACTGGAGGAACTGACCACCGGCAGCAGGGAACGCGTGCGCGAGGCCGAAAGCCTGCGCGAAGCCCTGGCCGGCATCGACGCGGTGGATCCGCAGCCGGGGGAGGACGAGGCGCTGAAGGCCGAGTCCGTCAAACTGGCCAATGCGGAAGGACTGCGCCTGGCCGCTGTACAGGCGCATGAGGCGCTGATTGCCGAGGACTTTTCCGAGGGGGATGCGACGACCCTGGTGGACACGGCCCGGCGGGCCCTGGAGAGCGTGGGGGAGCATGACGGCGAACTGGCCGATGCCGCCGCCCGGCTGGCCGAGGCGGGGTACCTGCTGGCCGATATCGCTTCCGGGCTGGCCAGTTACACAGCCTCCCTGGATGCCGAGGGACCGGGCAGGCTCGCCGAAATCGAGGACCGCCGGGGCGAGCTGGGAGTCCTGGTCCGCAAGTATGCACCGTCCATCGACGGGGTTCTGCAATGGGCGCACCGGTCCCGTTCCCGGCTCGACGAACTCGGCGACGATTCGTCCCGGATCGAGGCCCTCGGAGCCGAACTGGCCGACGCGGATGCGGAGCTGTCCGGCCGTGCCGCGGAACTGACCCGGCTGCGCGCCGCGGCGGCGGAGGACCTCTCCGCGCGGGTCAGCGCGGAGCTGAGCGCGCTGGCTATGCCCGATGCGGTCCTGCACATCCGGGTGGAGCCCGCCGCGCAGCGCGGCCCGCACGGCGCCGATACCATCTCCTTCCTGCTCCAGCCCCACGCCGGCTCGGCGCCCCGCCCGCTGGGCAAGGGGGCCTCCGGAGGTGAACTGTCCCGGGTGATGCTGGCGATTGAGGTGGTGCTCGCCGCCGTTGATCCGGTGCCCACCTTCGTCTTCGACGAGGTTGACGCCGGAGTCGGGGGCAAGGCGGCCGTGGAAATCGGCCGTCGCCTGGCCATGCTTGCCCGGCATGTCCAGGTGCTGGTCGTCACCCACCTGCCCCAGGTCGCGGCCTTCGCCGATCGGCACATCCAGGTGACCAAGACCTCCGGGGACGGGTTCACCTCCAGCGATGTGCGGCTGCTCGACGACGCCGGCCGGGTCCGTGAGCTGGCCCGCATGCTCGCCGGCCAGGAGGATTCCGCCACGGCGCGGGCCCACGCCGAGGAACTGTTGCAGGACGCCCGCGCCGGCCGCTGACGGCGCGGCATGCGGAAGGGGGCGCGACGCCCGGCAGCGCGGGATTGGTGATAGGCTCGAATTCCGTGGTGCAGCGATCAAATTCCCGGTTCAGTGGCTCGTCAACGGCGACCAAACACATCTTCGTCACCGGCGGCGTAGCGTCGTCTTTGGGTAAGGGGCTTACGGCGTCCAGCCTTGGCCATCTGCTCAGGGCGCGCGGTCTCTCGGTGACCATGCAGAAATTGGATCCCTACCTCAACGTGGATCCCGGCACCATGAATCCCTTCCAGCACGGCGAGGTCTTCGTCACCGATGACGGCGCCGAAACGGACCTGGACATCGGCCACTATGAGCGGTTCCTGGACGAGAATCTCGAAGGGTCCGCCAACGTCACCACCGGCCAGATCTACTCCACGGTGATCGCCAAGGAACGCCGCGGTGAATACCTCGGCGACACCGTGCAGGTCATCCCGCACATCACCGACGAGATCAAGCGCCGGATGCGGCTTCCCGCCGAAGGCAGGAAAGCCCCCGACGTCATCATCACCGAAATCGGCGGCACCGTCGGTGATATCGAGTCCCAGCCGTTCCTCGAATCGGCCCGCCAGGTCCGCCAGGACGTCGGCCGGAGCAATGTATTCTTCCTGCACGTCTCGCTGGTGCCCTATATCGGCCCGTCCCAGGAGCTGAAAACCAAGCCCACGCAGCACTCCGTCGCGGCCCTACGGTCCCTGGGTATCCAGCCGGACGCCATCGTGCTCCGTTCGGACCGGCAGCTGCCGGATTCCATGCGTGAAAAGATCGGCCGCGCCTGCGATGTCGACGTCGACGCCGTGATCGGCTGCCCGGACGCGCCCAGCATCTACGACATTCCCAAGACGCTGCACGCCCAGGGGCTGGACAGCTACATCGTCCGTGCGCTGGACCTGCCGTTCAAGGACGTCGACTGGACCAAATGGGACAAACTGCTCGAGGCCGTCCACAACCCGTCGCACCATGTCGAGATCGCCCTGGTCGGCAAGTACATCGACCTCCCGGACGCCTACCTGTCCGTCACCGAGGCCCTGCGCGCCGGCGGTTTCGCCAATAACGCCAAGGTCAAACTGCGGTGGGTGCCCTCCGACGAGTGCGCCACCCCGGACGGCGCCGCGAAGGCGCTCGACGGCGTCGACGCCATCTGCGTGCCGGGCGGCTTCGGGATCCGCGGCCTTGAGGGCAAGCTCGGCGCTCTGACGTTCGCCAGGGAAACCCAGCTGCCGGCCCTGGGCTTGTGCCTGGGCCTGCAGTGCATGGTGATCGAATATGCCCGCAACGTGGTCGGGCTCGACGCCGCCTCGTCCTCCGAATTCGACCCGGACTCGAAGTACCCGGTGATCGCGACCATGGCCGAGCAGCAGGACATCGTGGCCGGCCGCGGCGACATGGGCGGGACCATGCGCCTGGGCCTGTACGAGGCCAAGCTGCTGGAGGGCTCGGTGGTGGCCGAGACCTACGGCACGACCACCGCCAGCGAACGCCACCGGCACCGCTACGAGGTGAACAACAAGTACCGGGACCAGCTCTCCGCCCAGGGACTGGTCTTCTCCGGGACGTCCCCGGACGGCATGCTCGTGGAATACGTCGAACTGCCCCGCGAGGTGCACCCGTACTACGTGGCCACCCAGGCGCACCCGGAACTGAGCTCACGGCCCACCCGGCCGCATCCGCTTTTCGCCGGCCTGGTGGAGGCCGCCCTGGACCGCCAGCGCGCCACCCGGCTGCTGGAGGTCTAAGCGTGGCCCCCGCAGTCCCGGCCGACCGCGAAAGCGTCCGCGAGCTGGTGGGCCGGGAATCCGTCTACCAGGGCCCGGTCTTTGAGGTCCTCACGGATACGTTCCGGCTGCACGAGGGCGGGGACCCGGTGGTGCGGGACTATCTGGCGCACCCCGGTGCGGTCGCCGTCGTCGTGCTCAACGACTCGGGCCAGCTGCTGTTGCTCAGTCAGTACCGGCACCCGGTGGAAATGGTGCTCTGGGAGATCCCGGCCGGCCTGCTGGACGTGGACGGCGAAGACTTCGCGGCCGCCGCAGCGCGCGAACTGGCCGAGGAAGCGGACCTGGTCGCCGCCGAATGGCATGTCCTTGTCGATGTGCTCAACTCCCCTGGCTACTCCAACGAGGCCATCCGCATCTTCCTGGCTCGCGGGATCAGCGCGGTCCCGGCGGGCGAACGGCACCAGCGCACCGATGAGGAAGCCGAAATCCAGCTGCGCTGGGTGGAGCTGGAGGACGCCGTGGCCGGAGTCCTGGCAGGATCGCTGCATAACCCCTCGGCCGTCGCGGGTATTCTCGCGGCCGCCGCGGCCCGGGCGCGCGGCTTCGCCTCCCTGCGGCCGGCGGACGCACCGTTCCCGATCCACCCCAGCCAGCGGGGGCAATGAACGCTCCAGCCGCCTCTGCGCTGGCCCGTGCCGTCGTGGAGTACCTCCAGCACATGGGCGTCGAACGCGGCCTGGCCGCCAACACGCTGGCCGCATACACCCGTGACCTCCGCCGCTATGAACGCTTCCTGTCGGTCCGGGGCGTGACGGAGCCGGGCGCCATCGGCAAGGCGCAGGTGCGGGAATTCGCGGCGGCCATCATCGACGGCAGCGACGGCGGGACCGTGCTGGGCGTCCGGTCCGCGGCCCGGACCAACGTGGCGGTGCGCGGTCTGCATAAGTTCTGGGCCCTGGAGGGCACGACGACGGCGGACCCGGCCAGCGATGTCCACCCGCCGATGGCGGGGCGCAGGTTGCCCAAGGCCATCAGCGTCGGCGAAGTGACCCGCATCCTCGAGGCGGCCGGCACGGATTCGCCGACCGGTCTGCGGGACAGGGCGATGCTCGAATTCCTGTATTCCACCGGCGCCCGGATCAGCGAGGCGGTGGGCCTGGATGTGGACGACATCGCCGCGGCGGGAACGGACGGGGGCCCCGCCGTCGTGCGCCTGTTCGGTAAAGGCTCCAAGGAGCGGCTGGTGCCGCTGGGCAGTTACGCGGTGCGCGCCGTCGATGCCTACCTGATCCGCGGCCGGCCGCTGCTCACCGCCAAGGGCAAGGGGACCCCGGCGCTGTTCCTGAACGCCCGCGGCGGACGGATCAGCCGGCAGAGCGCGTGGACCATCCTGAAGGCCGCGGCGGAACGTGCCGACATCACCAAGGACGTGTCTCCGCACACCCTGCGGCACTCGTTCGCCACCCACCTGCTGGAGGGCGGGGCGGATGTGCGGGTCGTGCAGGAACTGCTGGGACACGCCTCCGTCACCACCACGCAGGTCTACACCCTCGTCACGGCCGAGACGCTGCGGGAGGTCTATGCCGCCGCGCACCCGCGGGCGCTCGGCTGACGCCGGGCTCGCCGCGGTGCCGGCCGGCTTCGGTGCCTGCCGCGGTGCAGGGCCGGCGTCGGTGACTGCCGCGGCACTAGCCGCCGGGAGGGCCGCGGACTAGGCTGGATTGCGAGGGCGGAGGGAAGCATGCCGGCCAACGAAAACTCGGCGTTCATAGCTGCCCATCTGGCCGCTGTGGACCCGGTCGTGCGCTATTTCCGGCGCCGGCTGGTGTCGCCTGCGGATTCTGCCGCGGCCGCCAAGGCTGTCTTTTCCCTGGCTGCGGCCGCCGACACCCCCGCGGATCTGCCTTGGCTGATCTGCCAGGGGCAGGCGTTCATCCGCTCGGCGCGCTATCCCGGCAGGCTGCCGTTTGCCGGCTCGCCCGCCCGGCTCAGCCCGGCCAGCCGGGAGCTCCTGGCGCTGTTCGACTGGGACCGGCTGCCGCCTGCACAGCTGCAGCGGATCTACGCGCGGCCGCGGTGGCTGCTGCGCAGGCGCGCGGAGGCGGCGCGGGCCGCTGTCCGCAGGGGGACTCCGGCCGGGCCGCCGGAGGAGTTCCCGGATCCCGCCCCCGAACCGGTTCCCGAGGCGGAGGCGCTGGAACTGCTGGCGGCGGTGGAAGCCGATGGCCTGACGATCAGTGACGAGCCCGGGCAGCGGACTCCGAAGCCTGTGCTGCTGCCCCGCCGCGCGCGCCTGGACGCCCCGGCCATCGCAGTGCTGGCCGTCATCGTTGCGGCCGCGGTAGCGGGCCTGATCGGCGTGGCCGGGATGCCGCGCGCCGAGTCTGGTGGCGCAGTGGATCCGGCGGCACCGCCTGCCGTGCAGTCGACCATCGGACCCGGCGGCTATGCGGACACCTGGGGCGCCGATGACGCGCCCCTGATCCATCTGGCCGGGCCCTACGCCGACTGGACCCGGGTCCCCAACGGGACGGGCGCCAGTTTTGAGCTGCCGCCGGGCTGGACGGTTTCGCAGCGGAACGACAGCGACGGCAGCCCCCAGACGTACCTGCAGGACAGCCAGGGCGTGCTGCAGGCCGCGCTCTTCCAGGGCACCGGGAACATCAATATTTGCGCGCCGGGCGGCGGCTGGGTCCAGCTGGACAGCGCCCCGCTGGTGAGCCCGCTGCTGAGCACGCCGCTGCCCGCGGAGCAGGGCAGCCTGCCGCCGGCCAAGGTGAACCTGTGGATGTCCGAGCATCAGTCTCCCGCCCACGTGAACCTGTGGATGTCGGCGCACCAGAGCGGACCCGTCCACGTCCTGGCCACCGTCAGCAATGATCCGTCGGGGCACGTGGACTGCGCCTCCATGTCCGCCGCAGCCGGCCCGGCGGACGGCGCCGGCGAGATGCCGTACGTGGCCTTTACCACCGGCTACCCGCTGGGGCAGGCGGACCCGGACGGCCGCACCGCAGTGGACACCGGACAGTACCAGTCCCAGGTGGACGCGGAGGCGTATGCGGCGACCACCGGTTACGCACTACTGCGGCGGGCCATGTCCTCGCTGGTGTACTCACCACAGCTACAGGCAGCGTCCGGGGCGGAGGACTGCCGGATCGGCAGGATCGCCGCGACCCGGGAGGTGTTCGGTATTACGACGGGGATGCTGTCCTACCATCCGGAGTACTTCACCCTGCTCGGCTGTGCGGGCGGTTGGCTGGCGTTCCAGGCCAGCGTGGAGGGCTACCATCACATCCAGGCACCGGCCGGCGGGCTGCTGTACTTCTTCGCCCGCCGTGACGGGAGCAGCTGGACGTTCGACCCCGGCCAGGACTCTGCGGTGCTCGACGGGTGGCAAAGCGCGGCCATCAGCGGCCCCGATGCCACTCCCGCGGGCCTGACCGTCCAACAGCGAATGGATGCGCAGTTCGAAGCGGCGGGGATCCCTGCGGCGCTGCGCCCGGCGCTGGTGGGCCCCGGGCCGGGCTGACACCCGGCGCGCCCCCGGCGGCGCTTCGCCCGGCTTAGGCTTGGGCATGACCTCCGCACCCGTTGTCCTGTGTTTCCTGCTTCGCGGCGCCGGTGATGACGTGGAAGTCCTGCTGGGCTACAAGAAGACTGGGTTCGGCCGGGGCAAGGTGGTGGGCATCGGCGGCCACCTCGAAACGGGGGAGTCCGCGGCGGCGGCCATCTGCCGGGAGATGGCCGAGGAGACATCCGTGACGGTGCGGATCCCGGACCTCGTTCCCGCGGGAACCGTCGACTTCCGCTTCCCCGCCCGGCCGGAGTGGGACATGGACTGCGTCGTCTTCCTGGCCCGGCAGTGGCAGGGCGAGCCGGCGGAAAGCGGCGAAATCCGGCCGGAATGGCACCCGGTCGGGGCGCTGCCGCTGGGGCGGATGTGGGCCGACGCCGGCCACTGGCTCCCGCCGATGCTCGATGGGAAGGTGCTGGACGCCGTCGTCGTCCTCAACGACGACAACGAAACGGTGCGGCGGATCATCCTGCTGCCCCGCCCCGCACCCAACTAGGTCGCAGATAACGCAGTTCTGGACGCCCCATGACAGCGTTATCTGCGACCTAGTTGGGTTGGGTTAGGGGATGTGGCGTTCGTCCGGCCCGTTGTAGGCGCTCAGCGGGCGGATCAGCGAATTGGACTCCAGCTGCTCCATGATGTGTGCAGTCCAACCCGTGATCCTGCTCGCGACGAACAGCGGGGTGAACGTCCCGGTGTCGAAGCCCATGAGGTGGTAGGTCGGCCCTGCCGGGTAGTCCAGGTTCGGCTTGATGTTCTTGGCCTCGCCCATCCCGGCTTCGAGGGCGTCGTAGAGCGCGCCCAGATCCGGACGCCGGTAATGCTCCACCATCGCATCGAGGGCTGCTTTCATGGTCGGCACCCGCGAGTCGCCGTTCTTATAGACGCGGTGGCCGAAACCCATGATCTTCTTCTTCCGGGCCAGCGCATCCTGCAGCCACGTGGCGGCGTGCGGGCCGAGGTCCTCGCCGTCCGCGTCGGCGATGATCTCCTCGAAAGTGTGCATGACGGCCTCATTCGCGCCGCCGTGCAGCGGCCCCTTCAGCGCACCGATCGCCCCGGTCACGGCCGAATGCAGATCGGCCAGCGTCGAGGTGATGACCCGGGCGGTGAAGGTGGAGGCGTTGAAGGAATGCTCGGCGTACAGCACCATCGAGACCTTGAACGCCTCCACCACCTCGGGCGCGGCCTCCTCGCCGAAGGCCATCCACAGGAAATTCGCGGAGTAGTCCAGGTCCTCCCGGGGAGGCACCGGTTCCTGTCCGTGGCGGCGGCGCTGGTCATAGGCGACGACGGCGGGCATGGCGGCGAACAGATCGATGGCCTTGCGCAGGTTGGCTTCCCTCGAGGAGTCCTCGGCCAGCGGGTGCGAGGCGCCGATGGCGGAGGTTGCCGTCCGGCAGACGTCCATCGGATGCGCCGTGACCGGCAGCAGGTCGATCACCGCCCTGACGTTGGGGGCCAGGGCCCGGCCACCGCGCTCCGCAAGGGAGAACTCGGCCAGCTGCGCCGACGTCGGAAGTTCACCATTCCAGAGCAGGTACGCGACCTCCTCGAAGCTGCAGCGCGCGGCCAGCTCCTGGACGGGGTAGCCCCGGTACAGCAGGGAGTTGGTCTCCGGGTTGACCTTCGAAATGCTGGTGGTGTCGGCGACGACGCCGGCCAGCCCCTTGTAAATGGCGGGTGCTGCAGTCTCTGACATGCTCACTTCCCTTCGGTGCGTGCTGTGCTGCCGGTTCCGGTGCCCGGAACCTGGAAATTGAAAACGGCTGTGTCGAAGCGGTTGTAGCCCTCGTAGTCTACGAGCTCGTACAGGCGGGCCCGGGTCTGCATCAGTCCTACCTCCGGCTGCTGTGTGCCGGCTGTGCGGATCGTGTCCAGGGTCCGTTCGGCAGCGCCCATCGCGCTGCGCAGCAAGGTGACAGGGTAAATCACCATGTTGATCCCAATATCCTCCAACTCGCGGGCGCTGAACAGTTCGCTTTTGCCGAATTCCGTCATGTTAGCCAAGAGCGGAACGTCGACGGCGCGGCGGATCGCCTCGAACTCGGACAGGTCCCGCATCGCCTCCGGGAAAATAGCGTCGGCACCGGCGTCCACCAGCGCCTTGGCCCGGTCGATGGCGGCGTCCAGCCCGTCCACGGCGCGGATGTCCGTGCGGGCCATCAGCAGGAAATTCGGGTCCCGCCGCGCGTCGGCGGCGGAGCGCAGCCGCTGGGTGGCGGTACCCAGCTCGACGACGGCCTTACCGTCCAGGTGCCCGCAGCGTTTCGGATTGATCTGGTCTTCGATGTGGCAGCCGGCCAGTCCGGCGTCCTCGAACTCCTGCACTGTCCGCGCGACGTTCATGGCCTCGCCGAAGCCGGTATCCGCGTCAACGAGGGCTGGCAGGTCCGTCATCCGGGCAATCTGCCGGGCCCGGCCCGCCACCTCGGTCAGGGTGGTCAGGCCGATGTCGGGCAGGCCCAGGTCCGCTGCGACGACGGCGCCGGAGATGTAGACGCCGTCGAATCCCTTGTCCTGGATGAGCTTGGCGGACAGCGGGTTGAAGGCGCCGGGAAACTGCAGCAGCCTGCCGGATGCGAGGCCGGCGCGGAACGCCTCGCGCTTGGCGGCCGCCGTCGTGGGTGCGTACAGCATCAGAGCAGTCCCTTCGGTGCGGCGGCCAGGTCGATCACGCCGTCGGCGGCTGTGATATTCAGTGCGTCCAGTTCGCCGGCGCCGAGTTCGGGCAGGCGCTGGACCGCGGTGAGGAAGCGCTCGATCTCGTCCGGCGCGACAACGCCCTCGGCCAGCGTGCGGAACTTGCCGATGTACTGCTCCCGCGCAAACGGACGGGCGCCGAGCGGGTGGGCATCCGCGACGGCGATCTCGTCAGTGATCACGGTGCCGTCAGTGAGGGTTATCTCCACCCGGCCACCGAAGGCCTTCTCGGCAATATCGAGGGAGTGGTACCGCCGGGTCCATTCCGGATCCTCCTCGGTGCTGACCTTGTGCCAGAGCGTCACCGTGTCCGGCCGGCCGGCGCGTTCCGGGGTATAGGAGTCGACGTGGTGCCAGGATCCGTCCTGCAGGGCCACGGTGAAAATGTACGGGATGGAGTGGTCCAGGGTTTCCCTGGACGCGGTCGGGTCGTACTTCTGCGGGTCGTTCGCGCCGGAGCCGATCACGAAGTGCGTG
>JBIOFK010000068.1:0-11849 GCA_044447065.1 Actinomycetales bacterium
CGCGGACCGAGGTATCAAGGTCAGCGTCACCGACCTGCTGGTACGGGCGTGCGCCGTCACACTGCGGACGCACCCCCAGGTCAACTCGTCGTGGGCCGGAGACAAGATCCTGGCGCACCGGCGGATCAACATCGGTGTGGCAGTGGCCCTGGACGAAGGCCTCATCGTCCCAGTGGTCGCCGGGGCCGACACCAAGAGCCTGGACCAGATCGCTGCGGAAACACGGTCCCTGGCGGAAAAGGCGCGCTCCGGGACACTGACGCTGCAGGAATTCAGCGGCGGGACCTTCACCGTCAGCAATCTGGGAATGTTCGGTATCGACAACTTCACCGCTGTCATCAACCCGCCGGAGGCCGCGATACTCGCCGTCGGGGCGGCCACCCGGGAGCCGTTCGTCCAGGACGGGGAACTGCAAAGCCGGAGCATCATGAAAATCACGATGACCTCCGACCACCGGGTACTGGATGGAGCCACCGCCGCGGCGTTCCTCAGCGACCTGAAGCGACGGCTGGAGGATCCGCTGCGGATCGTGATCTGAGCCGCGCAATCGCCCTCGTCCAGCGCTGCCGGCCCCACGGCTTGCCGTTCAGGCCGCTTTCCATGGCGTAGACGCCGGCGACCACGCGGGTGGCCATGCCGGCGAGCTTCGCCGCCGCGGTACCCTCGATGGTCGTATCACCGCGGTCGGTGTGCCGCGCATCGTCCTTCTTCGGCGTTCTGCGGGGCGCCGGCCTTCCGTTCCCCGGAGGAAGCCAGGATGCCGCTGGAGGTTCCGGAATTCTTGGCTCCCCGTCGGGCACCTGCCGGAGACGGCCACCATGTCCGACGACGAGTTCTCCGCGGAGCTGCCGGCCGACTTCACCTTGATCTCCGTCCGCGACAGACTGCGTGCCGACATCTCCGGAATCGACGCTCCCCGCATCGCGCCGGCTTACGAGCCCGTGGCGGGGAACCGTTCCCAGGACCGGTGTGCGGCGAGCAGTTCGGTCAGCCGGGGCACGACGTCGTCGGGCCCTTCGCCGAGGACGATCCCGGCGGAATCGGCCGGGATGGTTGCTCCGTCGAGGCAGGCGGCCCCGGGGCCCCAGCCGCCGATCGCCTTGGCGTGCCGGAACATCTCCGAGAGCAGAAGCACGACCCTCGGATCCAGCGGGGCGCCCGGCGTCCCGGCCTTCGTGTCCGGTCCCCGGGGGGCGTCCTGGGCCGGCGCCCCGGAGCCGGCGACCAGCACGGCGTCGAACTCGGTCGAGCGCGCGGTCAGGTAGCTGCGCTGCACCGGGACGCCGGTGTCGGCATCCCCAAGAAAGCCCCCGGCCGGAGCGATCACCAAAGGCACGATCCCGACGGCGTCCAGCGCGGCGCGCGCGGCCCTGACGGCGTCAAGGTCACTGGCTCCGTCGGCGATGATGCCCACCACCCGGCCGGCCACCGGCCATGTCCCGCCGAGCTGTGACAGGGCCGGGCTCGGTGCGGCGTCCGGGACGTCGTCGCCGGCCTTCGGCGCGGGCATTCCCAGGCCGGCGGCCACTGCCGCGCAGAGGCCCCCGTCGATATTGGCCAGGGCCATCAGCTGGCGCTCGCGGATGACCTCCTCGCGGCACTTCCCCAGCTCGAACGTGTAGGCCTGAATCACATGATCCTGCTCCACCATGGCCAGGCTGCGGAAGAACAGCCGGGCCTGACTGAAGTGGTCGTCGAACGAGGCGGGGGCCTTGCGCTCCTTGACCGCCGCCGCGAGCGCCTCGGGCACGTCAATGAAGGCGCTGAGATCGTCGCCGGCCAGGAAGGGACAGCCGCCGTCGAGCGAGTTCGGGCGGTAGGGCGCCGTTCCGCCGTGAACCGCACTTTGGTGCATGCCGTCCCGCAGCATGTCATTGACCGGTGCGTGCGGCCGGTTGATCGGCAGCTGGCCGAAGTTCGGACCACCAAGACGGCTGATCTGGGTGTCAAGGTAGGAGAATAGCCGTGCCTGGAGGAGCGGATCGTTGGTCACATCGATCCCGGGAACCAGATGGCCGGGGTGAAAGGCCACCTGTTCGGTTTCGGCGAAGTAGTTCACCGGATTGGCGTTCAGCGTCATGATGCCGATCAGCTGCACCGGAGCCAGCTCCTCGGGAATGAACTTCGTGGGGTCCAGCAGGTCGATGCCCGCGAAGAATTCCTCCTCCGTGTCCGGAAATACCTGCACGCCAAGTTCCCACTGGGGAAAGGCGCCGGCCTCGATCGCGTCGGCCAGGTCGCGCCGGTGGAAGTCGGGGTCCATGCCGTTGATCAGCTGGGCTTCCTCCCAGAGCAGGGAGTGGACGCCCTGTTTGGGCTTCCAGTGGAACTTCACCAGACTCGTTTTACCCTCCGCGTTAACGAAACGGAAGGTGTGCACACCGAACCCTTCCATGGTCCGGAAGGAGCGCGGAAGGGCGCGGTCGGACATGTTCCACATGGTGTGGGCCTGGGCCTCGGTGTGCAGTGAGACGAAGTCCCAGAACGAATCATGTGCGCTCTGGGCCTGCGGGATTTCGCGGTCCGGGCGGGGCTTGCCCGCATGGATGACATCCGGGAACTTGATGCCGTCCTGGATGAAGAACACCGGCATGTTGTTCCCCACGAGGTCGAACGTGCCTTCGCCGGTGTAGAACTTCGTGGCGAAGCCCCGGGTATCCCTGACCGTGTCCGCCGAACCGCGGGAGCCCAGCACGGCGGAGAAGCGGACAAAGACCGGAGTCTCCACATTCTTAGCCAAGAACCCCGCCCGGCTGATTTTCGACGCCGACCCGTAGGACCGAAAGATCCCGTGTGCGCCGGCGCCGCGGGCGTGCACCACCCGCTCCGGGATCCGCTCGTGGTCGAAATGGGTGATTTTCTCGCGCAGGTGATGGTCCTGCAACAGGACGGGGCCACGCCTGCCGGCCTTCAGTGAATGGTCCGTGTCGGTAAGACGAAGGCCCTGCGCCGTGGTGAGGTAAGGCCCGGACTGCGACCGCGACGAGGCCGGAGCGCCGGTGGGAGTGCCGGTTACGGACACCGGCTCGGGGCCGTGCTGGTCCGGCTTGGGCGGGATCGGATCGCGCGGCGTTGTCGGCTCGACCAGCGCGGGCGGCTCCGCCGATACCGACCCGGGAATGACGATGTTCTGGTCTGCTGGCATGAGGAGAGCTCCTTGGGAAGTGACCGCTTGGAGGCGATCGCAAAAGGCCGGCCCTCCTGTATCAGAAAGCCTGCTTATCACCCTAGGACGCTGGACCGCGGGCAGACAAGGGTGCAGGGAAAATGGGTTCTCACATTGGCGCTGCCGATCCAAACGGGCCACTGAAACGGCGGCACGGCGGATTTTGCGTTGATTTTCGCCGCCTACGCGTGCGCCGACAGCGGCTGTGAAATGAACTGGCAGGCCATCGGCACGCTACGGATGCCTTCTCGAAGCGGACCACCGTGGGCGCATCCAGTCCCGCCGATTCCGCGGTTTCCGGGAAAGCGGTGGATGCCACCCTGAGCACGACAAAAAACAAGGGGCCCTGACCGGCGTTTCCGGCGGTCAGGGCCTCTTTCATGGTTGCGGGGACAGGATTTGAACCTGTGACCTCTGGGTTATGAGCCCAGCGAGCTACCGAACTGCTCCACCCCGCGTCGCAAGATCAACTCTACGCGGGCGGGGCCGGGGAACCAAATCGGGGGCGTGTGACGTGCCCCTCCCCGGCCCCCGGCCGCGCACTAAGGCGAGGGCGTCGGCGTCGAGCTTGCCGTCGGACTCGGCGTTGGGGAGGCCGACGACGAGCCCGCCGGTGCGCCGGTGGCGCCTTCGGCGGCGATAGCGGCCGTGATGGCGTCATTGAGCTTCTGCTGGGCCTGGCCGTAGGCAGTGAAGTCACCCTTGGCGAGGGCCGCCTGACCGTCCTTGATGGCCTGGTTGGCGTCATTGAGGGCCTGGGCAAGCGCCGTGTTGTTCGTTGTATTGGTGGCGCCGCCGCCGGTAGCCCCGCCGGTGCCGCCCGTGGGTTTGTTCGAGTCCCCTGCCGTCGCCCCGGAATTGCCGCCGAAGAGCTGGTCCAGGGCGTCGTTCAGCGTGGCGGCGTAGCCGATCTTGTCGCCGAACGCCACCAGCACGCGCTGCAGTGTCGGGTAGGAGGTCTCGCCGTTGGACTTCACGTACACCGGTTGGACGTAGAGCAGGCCTCCGCCGACGGGCAGGGTCAGCAGGTTGCCGTTGATCACGGTGGACTGGCCCAGCCGGAGCACGTTAAGTTGCTGCGAGACGGCCGGGTCGGAGGTGAAAGTGTTCTGCACCTGCCCCGGACCCGGTACCTGGGTGTCCGTCGGCAGCTCCAGCAGCCTGAGCTTGCCGTAGCCCGGGTCCTTGACCCCCTTTTTGTTTCCGGCATCCCCGTCCGCCGCCATGAAACCGTACAGCACGTTACGGGAGTCCGTGCCGGCCACGGACTGCGGAATAAAGGACGTGGTCAGTGAGAATGCTGTGGTCTTCTGCCCGGGCATCTGCAGCGAAAGGTAATACGGAGGCTGCTTAACCGCGCTGGAGGTGACGGTGGGGTCGTTCGGAACGCTCCAGGCATCCGTGTTCTTGTAGAACTGTCCCGGATCCGTCACGTGGTAGCGGCCGAGCAGCTCACGCTGGACCTTGAACAGGTCCTCCGGGTAGCGGATGTGGCTCATCAGGTCCCCGGACATGTCCGAGATGGGCTTGATGGTGTTCGGGAAGATCTTCCCCCAGGCCTTCAGGATGGGATCCTGGGGATCCCAGGCGTAAAGCGAGACGGAGCCGTCGTAGGCGTCGACGGTGGCCTTGACGGAGTTGCGGATGTAGTTGATGGAGTTGCCCGCCAGGGCGCCGGTGCCGCCGTTCCTGGCAGTCAGCGAGTCAGTGGTGGCCGAATCCAATTGCTGCTGCTGCGAGTACGGGTAGGCGGAGCTGGTGGTGTAGCCATCCACGATCCACTTGACCCGGCCGTCGATGACGGCGGGGTAGGGATTGCCGTCGATGGTCAGGTACGGCGCCACCTTCTGCACGCGCTCCTCCGGCGTGCGGTTGTACAGGATCTGGGATTTGTCGTTGACCCCGTTGGTCAGCAGCAGGTCGGAGGACTGGAACTTGATCGAGTAGAGCAGCCGGTTGAACCAGTTGCCCACGTTCGGACCGCCGTTGCCGGAGAAGGTGGTCTGTGAGTCGCCGCCGCCATTGGTGCTCTGCGGCCTGTCGAGCTCCACGTTCGTGCCGCCGGGCTCGCCGCCCACTATCGAGTAGTCCGGGGAGGACTGGCCGAAGTAGATCCGCGGCTGGTAGCTGGTGTCCGTTCCCAGTACCCCGGTGGAGGGAACTCCTGACTGCATGAAGACGGGCTTGCCGTCCACGGTGGCCGTGTTGCCGTAGGCCGCCACCACGCCGTAGCCGTGGGTGTAGACCAGGTGCTGGTTGTACCAGGTCTGCTGCGCCGCCGGAATGCCGTCCTGGTTCAGTTCGCGGACGGCGATGACGGTGTCCTGGACCTTGCCGTTGATGGTGTAGCGGTCCACGTTCAAGGTGGACGGGAATTTGTAGTACGGCCTGTACTGCTCCAGCTGGGCGAAGGTGGAGGAGATCAGGTTCGGGTCCAGCAGGCGGATATTGGCCGTCGTCGTCGCGTCCTGGCGCAGCGCGCCCGGGGTCGCCGTCGTCGTCGCGTTGTAGGGGGTCACGTCAATGTTGTCCAGCCCGTAGGCCGATCGTGTCATGTCGATGTTGCGCTGGATGTATTCGCTCTCCAGCGACTGCTCGGACGGCCGGACCTGGAACTGCTGGATGGCCCACGGGTAGATGCCGCCGGCCAGGACCGCTGTCACAATCAGCATCGCCGTCCCGATCACGGGCAGCCGCCAGCGGCCGATCACGGCGCTGACAATGAACAGGATCGCCACGATGGCGGCGGCCGCGGCGAGGATCGCTTTGGTGGGGATGACGGCGTTGACGTCCGTGTAGAGCGCGCCGGTCCGCAGCCCGCCGTTATCCTGCAGGGTGGCGTAGCGGTCGAGCCAGAAGTTGGCGGCCAGCAGCAGCAGGAAGACGGCGGCCAGGACGGCAAGGTGGATCTGGGAGGCGCGGCTGAAGAACAGGCCGCGCTCGGCCACCTTGATGGCGCCGTAGAGGTAGTGGGTCAGCAGCCCGGTGATGGCGGCAATGATCACCACGGAAATCAGCAGGCCGCTGATAAAGCCCAGGAAGGGCAGCGTGTTGGTGTAGAAACTGATGTCCAGGCCGAACTGGGGATCCGTCTTGCCGAACGGTTCCTGGTAGAAGAACAGCAGGACTTTCTGCCACTGCCCCACGGCGGCGGACCCGGCGAACAGGCCGAAGACCATGGGTACGCCGATCATAACGACGCGCCGGACGGGTTCCAGCTGCTCCTGGTAGCGGTTCAGCGCATCCGCCGCGGCGGAGTCGGGTGCGTAGACCGGCCGGGCGCGGTAGGCGACGCGGATCGAGAAGTACACCGCGACCGCCATGATCAGGAATGCTGCCGCGAAGATCAGCAGCTTTGACAGGTTTTCCCGCCAGTAGACCCCGCCGAATCCCACCTGGTTGAACCAGAGGATTTCGGTGTAGATGTTGGCGAAGAAGACGAAACCGACCACCAGGACCGCGACGGTAATCAGCGTTGGCAGCAGGGGGCCGCGCCGGCGTCTTCGTTGGCTGCCGGGGGTGTGGTCAGAAGCGGGGCGGAACGTCACAGTTATCCTCTTTGATTGCGCGGGCAACGGTTGCGGCCTTGCCGGTTCCACGAATGGGCACCGGTCCGGGTTCCGCAGCTGTCAGCTTGCTTTCACTCTAGTTCGCTGAGCAGGTGGGTAAAGCCGATGCGTCCTTGCCCGCCGCAATGGTCTTCACATCGTTATAGGCGTCCTGCAGGGTGGACACCTTCACCACCTGCAGGCCGGCGGGCACATGGCCCACCACCTCGTTGCAGTTAGTGGCCGGGGCGAAGAACACGGTGGCGCCCCCGGAGCGGGCCCCGACCATTTTCTGCGCGATGCCTCCGATCGGTCCGACCGCTCCGGTGGGGTCAATCGTCCCGGTGCCGGCAAAGTGCTTGCCGCCGGTCAGGTCTCCGGGAGTGAGCGTGTCGATAATGCCCAGGGCGAACATCATGCCTGCGCTGGGGCCGCCGACGTTGGCCAGAGAGATGTCGACATTGAACGGGAAGGTGTACTTGGGCTGGAGCTGGACGCCCAGCAGGTAGGTGCCGTTGTCCCCCTTCTGCGGGGTGATGGCGGCGTCCATGGCCGTGCCGTTGCGGGTGAACCCGACGGTCACGGGTTTTCCGGCGCTGGCGGCCAGCGCGTCCTGGATGACCTTGATGTCGGTGATCGGGGCGCCGTTGATGGTCGTGAGCACGTCGTTGGGGTCGAGCTTGCCACGGGAGGCCGAGGGGTCGGCGAGCGCGAAGACGGACAGCTGGGTCGTGTACGGAATCTTCAGCTGCGTCATGGCCGCGGCCGTCGCGTTCTCCTGCGAATCGGTCATCTCCACCGCGTTCGCGTGCGCCACCTGGTCCGAACTGGTTCCGGGGGCGTACAGCAGTTCCTCCGGAACAACCGTGTCGTTGTGGTTGAGCCAGGCCCGGAAGGCGTCGAAGATGTTCACCGAGGACTGCGGGCCGCCCTTGACGTAGACGGTGACCAGATCAAGGTTTCCCGAGGCTGCATAGGTTTCGTGCCCGCTGACCTGGATCACCGGTTTGCCCTGCGATTTGCCCAGCGTGTTGAAGGTCGGTCCGGGAGACTCGATCACGTAGGGCACGGGCAGGATCAGCGCCACCAGTACAAGAGCGAGGGCCAGCGCCCCGGAAACGATCATCGCGGTGAAGCGGCCGTCCCGCGGCCGCTGCGGCGCCGGCGGGGCCTGCCCCGGGCCGCCGTCCATTGTCCATTGTGTGGTCGGCTCGCTCAACTCTGGTGTCCTCCGCTAGGGCAATGGGGCACGCGCCCCGGCATCGTGCCTCTAGCCTACGTTGCGCGGCTGGGTGCCCGGGCAGCCCCGCCCGGGACCCGCCGTCGGCCCGCCGCGCCCGGGAACCGCCGTCGGCCCGCCGCGCCCGGGAACCGCCGCCGGCCCGCCGCGCCCGGAGCCCGCTTTGCCTGTAGCGAAAGTCCGGCGCAAGGTGCGGCGCTGGCGGTAACGTAAAAGCCTTAGCAAGTTCTCGACAGATCGGCAGCCGATGACCTCGAACCCAGCCAACAACGACGACGACGCCCCCAAGGACCCGCTGTCCGAAATGCTGGCCAAGCTCATGGGCGGCGGCGGCATGGAGGGCATTGACCCGGCCGAACTGGCCCGGGCGGCCGGCCTCCCGGAGGACCCAGCCATGCTGGCTCAGCTTTTCGGCCAGGTGCAGGCGATGATGAACAGCCAGAGCGAGGGACCGGTGAACTGGCAGCTGGCGCATGACAATGCCCGCCAGGCGGCCTCCGGCGGGGATCCGTCCATCACTCCCGCCCAGTCCCATGCCGTGGACGAGGCCCTGCGCCTGGCCGAACTCTGGCTGGACCCGGTCACCGATCTGCCCGGCACCGGGATCATCGGCAAGGCGTGGTCCCGCGCCGAATGGGTGGAAGAGACCCTCGGCACCTGGAAGCGGCTGACCGAGCCCGTGGCCAACAGCATTGCCTTCGCCCTCTCCAGCACCCTGGCCGAGCAGCTGCCCGAGGAAATGAAATCCATGATGGGCACCGCCGGATCGATGCTGACCAACATGGGCGGGGCCATCTTCGGCATGCAGCTGGGCCAGGCCGTCGGCGCCCTGGCCCGCGAGGTGGTCAGCTCCACGGATATCGGTGTTCCGCTGGCGGACCTGCAGATGGCCCTGCTGCCGGCCAACGTCGCAGCCTTCGGGGAGGGACTGGACATTCCGGAGCAGGAAGTCACCTTGTTCCTGGCCGTCCGCGAGGCCGCGCACGCGCGCCTCTTCGTCCATGTTCCCTGGCTCCGCGGCCACCTGCTGGGGGCGATCGAGTCCTACGCTCGCGGCATCCACATCGACATGTCCCGGATGGAGGAACTGGCCCGCGGTGTGGACCCAGGAAACCCGGAGGCGCTGCAGGCAGCCTTGTCCGAAGGTGTCTTCATGCCACAGCGCACCCCCGAACAGGAAGCTGCGCTGGCCAAGCTGGAAACGGCGCTGGCCCTGGTGGAAGGCTGGGTCGACGAGCTCAGTTTCGAAGCGTCCCGGAACCTTCCCTCCGCGGCCGCACTCCGCGAGACGGTGCGGCGGCGCCGGGCCACCGGCGGGCCCGCCGAGCACGCCTTCGGCTCGCTCGTCGGCCTCGAACTGCGCCCCCGCCGGCTCCGCGAGGCCGCGGCGCTGTGGGCGGCATTGAAGGAACAGCGCGGCATCGCCGGCCGGGACGCCATCTGGCAGCACCCGGACCTGCTGCCCACCTCGGCCGATCTGGACGATCCGGCCGGCTTCGGCAACCGCCGCGAGCAGGCGGAGGCATCCGATTCCGCTGTCGATGCCGCCCTCGAGAAGCTGCTGGCCGGCGATTTTGAGCCCGCCGCCGACCCGGAGGACCGGGCGCCAAATGCCGGCCAGCCCGGGGAGCCAGGGGAGCCCGGAAGCGGGCACGACGACGACCGGGAGACCGGCGGCGCGGAACCCGGCAGGGCCTAACCCGGGAGGGCCTAACCAAGCAGGGCCGAACCGGTCGTTGCCTGGGCCGATCCGGTCTGGCCTATCCGGGGAGGGCCGATCCCGCCCGGCCGGTCCGGCGGACAATAGGACCGAGGACCGCGGGCCAGAGCCAGGAGACCGGTGTCCGGTGCCCTGCGACCGGTGCCCTGCAACCGGTGCCCTGCAACCGAGGAATTTAGCGTCCCAGGACTCCGCCGCGGAAACTGTGGACCCGAACCGCGGCGGCCAGCACCGCGAGCAGCGGCAGGACGAGCAGGCCGATGCGAAGGCCCGCGCCCTGGGCGATGGCCGCGACAACGACCGGTCCGGCAATTTGGCCGAGCGCGGCAACCGACAGTACCTGCCCCAGGGCGCTGTCCGACCCGCGCGGGCTGGCTGCGAGGTGCAACGAGGAGGCCAGCGGGAAGGTCGCGCCGATTCCCGCGCCCGCGAGCGCGATTCCCGCGGCCGCGACGGCAGCGGTGTGGGCCAGAAGGAGGAGCGGCAGTCCCGCGAGGGCAAGCCCGACCGAGGCCAGGAGCAGCCGTTCCGGGATGACCCGGCGCGCGAGCCGGCTTGCCAGCAGGCGGCCGAGAAGGTTAGCGGCATACAGCACACTGACCATTGCCGCTGCCAGCCCCTTTTCAACGCCGACGCTGTCATTCAGGTAGCTTGCCAGCCAGAAGCTGAGCGAAAACTCCAGCGCGACAATCGCAAAAACCACCACGAGCGTCGGCCGCAGCCGGGGACCGCCGGAGATGCCCGGGGAATCCGGGCCGCCGCCGTCGGCCGGCAGCGCCCGGGGAATCCGGACCCGCGTCGACGCGAGCACTGCGACGAACGTCAGCCCGGCCCCGATGACGAAGGAAAATCGCCAGCTGAGCACCGTGGCGGCCGCGGCAGCGACACAGAGCGGAGCGATGATCCCGCCCAGGCTCACCGACACCTCGCCTTCCGCCATCGCCACGGTCCGATGTGCTCCGTGCGCGTCGGCCAACGCCGCCCAGAGCCGGATCAGCGCCGACGTTCCGAAAAAGCTCACGGCCAGCGCGGCCGTGACCGTGACCCATACCTGGTTGCCGTAGCCGATTCCGAGTCCGGCGAGCGCCGCTGCTGCGAGTCCCAGGCGAACGGTGATTGCGCGGCCCGTCCCCCCGGCGCGGCGTGCGGCAAGCAGCCCGGCCGCACCGCCGCCAACCGCAAACGCCGCCTGGTGTGCAGATCCGGCCAGATACGGGATGTGTTCAACGGCACGAAGGTAGGGCAGTGCGGGGCCCAGGACGGCGTTCAGGAAACCGAATCCAATGAGTGCGCCGAAGGCCGAGCGGGTGAAGCCGTCACGTTGATACCGCAAGGCCTTCGACTACATCTCGTCCGTGCCGGCTGGCGGCAGACCCCGGCTGGAGGCGTAGCTGACCCCGTCCAGGAAGCCCCTGGCGCGCTGCAGGTCCGGGTAGCCCTCCAGCAGGGCCCAGAAGCGCGGACCATGGGCCGCCACCAGCAGATGGGCCAGTTCGTGCAGCAGGACGTAGTCGACCACCCAGTCCGGCATCCCCTGGAGTTTGTCCGAGAGCCGAATGCTGCGTTCGGCAGGGGTGGCAGAACCCCACCGGGAGTTCTGGTTGCCCACCCAGCGCACGGACTCCGGCGCGGCCCGTCCGCCCAGGTACTGCACGGACAGCTGGGCTGCCCGGGCTGCGAGGCCCGCGTCGGAGCGCGGCCGCCTCCCGCGGGTGCGCCCGGCCTGTTCCTTGGCCTTGAGCTTGAGCAGCATCTTGGAGACCCATTCCCGCTCCTGCCGGGCGCTGAAATGGGCGGGGATGGCAACGACGGCCCGGCCCTCTTCCCAGAACGCCGCCACCGTCCGACTGCGCCTGGCCGAGCGCCGGACCACCACGTCCACGTCCGGCAAGTACGGTGCGGGAGTCTCGTCGTCGGCGGCCATACCACGACGTTACCGCGGCCGGCCGGCCCCTGCCGGCCAACTGCCGCCTCCTGTGGATAACTCGGGGCGCGTGTCGGCGCCCTGTGCCACCATGAACCAACCGACTGATCAAGGGGCAGGAGCAAGCAGGATGGATGAGGACGACGGCCCCGTCGGGGGCCTGCTCTCGGGGTTCCGCGATGAGCGGCTGAGCGCCGACGCGGTGGAACTCGCCGCCGCGTACGGTCTCGCCGCGGGAGCCGCGCTGGAGC
>JBIOFK010000069.1:0-11654 GCA_044447065.1 Actinomycetales bacterium
ACGATCAGCAGAACGCCGGTGAGGGCGGCGGCCACGTCGCCCAGCTGCGGCCGGGTCAGTCGCTCCTGGAGGCCGAGGTACGCCAAGCCGAGCGTTACCGGGGGGAACCGGCTGCTCAGGACGGCGACGATGGCGAGCGAACTGTTAAGCGTGGCCAGGGTGAAGGCCAGGTTCGCTGCGGTGTCGAGCACCCCGGCCCGCTGGAGGAAGATCAGTTGGAGGCCGAGCAGCCCGGCAGCGGCAACTGCCAAAATGATGCTTCGGCGGTGGTCCGCCTGCGGCGCGTGGGCTGGTTGCCTGCTGGCCAGCACGACGCCGAAAAGGGCAACGACGATTCCGCCGAGAACGGCGGGCCGCGGACGCTCACCCATGATGAAACCGGCGATCACCGGAACGACGGCCGACGTAGCGACAATCGGAGCCACGATGCTCATCGTTCCGACAGCCAGGGCCCGGTAAAAACAGGCGAGGCTTCCCAGACTGGTGACCCCGGCAGCGACGCCCCACCCCGCAGCGCCAAGGTCGGCATACCCCGGAACAGGAGAACCAGCAATAGTCCCACCAGTCCGGCGCCCTGGCTGAAAAGCATCACCGCGAGGAGGGGCAGGCGCCGGCTGGCCCGGCCGCCGAGAAAATCAGCCGTTCCCCACAACAGCGACGCCGCGAGGGAGAAACAGGACACTCATGATGCTAACCCTTCCGCGGTGAGGGCCCTATGGGCAGGAAACACTTCCGAAACCGCACTTTAATGCACCGTCACAGGCTGTTGGAATCAGCCCGGATATCGGCTGCCCAGTTCATCAAGGTGCTGGCGGACGGCGGCGGTGGTGCGCTCCGTATCCCCGGTCGCCAGCAGATCCAGCAGTGCCCCGCGGAGCACCGCAAGCAGCAGCGTTCGCCGCGCCCGGCCGGCCTCGCTGTCGCGTTCGGCCGGCGGCTGGGCCTCGGCCAGCACCGCCATCCAGTCCTGCACCGTGACGCGGGCAAAGTCGGACCAGACGCCGCCGGGATTGACCAGCGACCGGGAGTAGCCCTCCAACCACAGCATCAGCAGCGGCCGGTGATCCGCCCTCGACAACCAGGACCAGACCTGCTCCGCCACCACTTGCAGACCCGCCGGATCCTCGGTGCCCGGACCGGGCAACCGCTCCAGCAGGGCCAGTTCGTCGGCGCGGGCGCGGTTCAGCAGGGCCCGGACCAGACCGTCCTTGCTGTCGAAGAGAAAGATGAGCACCCGCGGACTGGAGCCGATCGCGGCGGCCAGCGGACGCAGCGAAAGATCCGCCAGGCCGTGCTCGAGGACATACCGGTAGGAGCGTTCAAGCAGTTCCACCTTCCGGGCAGAGGGGCTTGAGTCCGGAGGCGTCATGACCTTAGTATGGCATGACTGAAACAGTCGTTTCAGTGCAAGGCAGGCACGGACTAAGGACCGGAGACCATGATGAGCGGGACGGACACGACCCAAGCGGTGATACGGCCGATCGGTCGGCCCGGTGATCTGGGCTGGGTCGTGATGGCCCACGGGGAGCTCTATGACCGGGAGTTCGGCTGGAATACCGATTTCGAAGCCCTCGTCGGAGGGATTGTGGCCGAATTCGGGACGCGCCACGACGACCGGCGGGAGGCTGCCTGGATCGCCGAGCTCGCCGGCCGGCGGGTGGGATGCGTCTTCTGCGTGGCACAGGACGCCACCACCGCCAAACTCCGCATTCTGCTGGTCGATCCCGCCGGCCGGGGCCACGGCCTGGGGCGGCGGCTGGTGGACACATGCGTGGATTTCGCGCGCCGGGCCGGCTATGACCGGATCACCCTGTGGACCAACGACGTGCTCGTCGCCGCACGGAAGATCTACCAGGCCGCCGGCTTCACCCTGGCCGATGAGGAGAGGCATCACAGCTTCGGCCATGATCTGGTCGGCCAGAACTGGACCCTGGACCTCCGGTCCGGGCCGCCCGGCCGGTAGGCTCGTGGCATGCCTGAAGACCACGCCCCGGACGATGCCGCCAGCCCCCGCGAGCTCACCGGTACCGCCAAAGAGCTCACCGGTACCGCCAAAGACAAAGACGTCACCGATGACTTCGCCGTCCGAAGCCATACCCTACCGTCCGGGCTGCAGTACACGACCGCCACCGGCCGGCTGGTGCTGCGCAAGGAGGAAACCAAGGACGGGAAGAACACCGGGTTCAAGGCCAAGGCCGAGATCTTCCTCGTCAGCTATGTGGCGGACTCACCCGCGCAGCCAGCCGGCTCCCGTCCCGTTGTCTTCGCCTTCAACGGGGGCCCGGGTTCCTCCAGCGTCTGGCTGCACATGGGGCTGCTCGGGCCCCGGCTGGTGGACAGCGGCGACGCCGGCGCCCTGACCGAGCCGCCGTTCGCCGTCGTCGACAATCCCGGCACCATCCTGGAGCACGCGGACCTGGTGCTTATCGACCCGGTCAACACCGGCTTTTCCCGGGTCGTGGAGGGCGGCCAGGCCGACGAGTTCCATGCCTTCATCGAGGACCGGGACCTGGTGGCGGAGGTGATCCGGCTGTGGACCACGCGCAACAACCGGTGGCTGTCCGCCAAGTATCTGGTGGGCGAGTCCTACGGCACTTTGCGCGCGGTCGCCGTCGCGGCCCGGCTTTTCGACGCCTACGGCATGGCCGTGAACGGTCTCGGCCTCATTTCCACCGTGCTGAACATGTCCACGCTGAATTTCCACCCCGGCAGCGATCTGCCCTACGCCCTGCACCTGCCCACCTACGCCGCGATCGCGCACTACCACGGCCGCCATCCCGGACGGCAGCTGGCGGACGTCGTGCGCGAGGCCGAAGAGTTCGCCGGCAGGGATTTCGGCTATGCCCTCTCCCAAGGCTCCCGGCTGGGCGCCGAGGAGTTCGACGACGTCGTCCGCCGCCTCAGCGTCCTGACCACCCTGGGCGAGGAGTTCATCCGGCGGAGCAACCTGCGCTGGGACTACGCCGAGTTCTCCGCCGAGCTGCTGCGCGGGGACGGCCTCACCGTGGGCCGGATCGACGGCCGGTTTACCCAGCGGCACCTGCGCGGCCAGGAGTCCAGCAACGCCGATGATCCCTCGCTGCGCGCCATCAACGGCCCCTACGCCGCCGCCATCAACCACTACGTCCGGGCCGAGTTGGGCTACGAAAACGACCTGCCCTACGAGATCCTCACCGGACGCGTGCAGCCATGGAGCTACAAGACGTTCGAGGGCGCTCCGGTGGATGTGACCGGGGACCTGGAACGGCTGCTCAACTACAACCGCGGCCTGCGGGTACACGTGGACTACGGCTACCACGACGGCGCCACGCCGCACTTTGCGGCCGAGTACGTCTGGGCGCACCTGAATATTTCGGACGAGGCGCGGGCCAGGTTCAGCCATCACTTCCACGAGGCCGGGCACATGATGTACGTCAACCCGGAGTGCCGGCGGGATCAGCTCGGCGCCCTGGCCCAGTTCGTCACCTCCGCCTAGCGGGTCCCGCCGGCGAGCAGGCCGCGGCTGCGCAGCAGCCGCTTCTCAACGGGCGCGAAGACCAGCAGCTCGACGGCGATACCGACCGCCAGGATCAGCAGGATCGCGGCCATCACCGTGCCCATGTCGGCCAGTTCGCGGCCCTGATGGAGCAGCGATCCCAGTCCGAAACCGAGCGAGCCGCCCATCGCGATGATCTCGGCGGCCATCAGCGACCGCCAGGAAAAGGCCCAGCCCTGCTTGAGCCCGCCGAGATAGCCGGGCAGGGCCGCGGGCAGTACAATCTGCACCGCCATCTCCAGCCGCGATGCGCCCAGCACCCTGCCCATGCTGCGGTAGTGCGGCGGGATCTGATCCACGCCGGAGAGCATGCCGTTAATGATCGAGGGGATGGCACCCATCAGGACCACGAAGTACACGGTGCCGTCGGTCAGCCCGAACCAGATGATGGCTGCCGGAACCCAGGCGACGGACGGCAGCACCTGCAGTCCCGAGACCAGCGGACCGAACGCCCGGCGCAGGGACCTGACCTGGGAGAGCAGCAGTCCGATCGGTGTCGCGACAAGCGCGCTGATGGCGAACCCGATGATCCCGCGCTGCAGGGAGGTCAGGACGGAATCGCGGACGGTGCCCTCCTGCCACAGGGTGCCGAGGGAGCCCAGCACGTCCAGCGGGCCGGGCACCAGGTCGCGGCGGCGCAGGCCCAGCGAAACATAGAGCTGCCAGGCCGCCAGCAGCACGGCCACCGCGGCGAGCGGCAGCAGAATCCGGCCCCAGTCCGTCCCGGCCTTGGCTACGGGTTCGGACTGCAGCGAATCCAGCCCGGCCTCCAGGTCCCGGTACTCGCCGCCGTACCGCAGGGCGGGGGCGGTGACCGAGCGCGGATCGGACGGCGGGAGAACGGTTGATTCAGGCATGACGGCGGATCTCCTCGCGCAGGCGGTTGGTGATGATCCCGGTCAGCTCCCCGGCGCTGGCCGGATCCGTCCGGTGCGCCCCGGAGACAGTCCATTCGGCCACCACCGTGCCGGGCCGGGACGAGAGCAGCAGCACCCGCTGGCCCAGCCGGACCGCCTCCCGGACGTTGTGCGTGACGAACACGATGGTCCGGTTGGTCTCCGTCCAGATGCGTTCCAGCTCGTCGTGAAGCAGGTCGCGGGTGATCGCGTCGAGGGCGGCGAACGGCTCATCCATCAGCAGCACCTGCCGCTCCTGCGCCAGCGACCGGGCGAGGGCAACGCGTTGGCGCATGCCCCCTGACAGTTCGTGCGGGCGCTTGTCGGCGGCGGCCCCCAGATGCACCAGCTCCAGCAGCTCCGCCGCCCGGGCGGCGCGCTCGGTCCTGCCCACGCCGCTGAGCTTGAGGGCCAGTTCAACGTTGCCGCGGGCGCTGAGCCACGGAAACAGCGCCGGATCCTGGAACATGAACGCCGCCCCGTCGGCCGGCACCTCCAGGGCGCCCGACGTCGGCGGCTCCAGTCTCGCAATGAAGTTCAGCAGCGTGGACTTGCCGCAGCCCGAGGCACCCAGCAGGGCGACGAATTCGCCCCGCCGGATGGTGGCATTGACGTCATCGAGCACGGGGACGCCCCGGCCGAAGCTCTTGCCCAGGTGCTCCAGCGAGATCAGCGCCCCGGTGGGGGCGCCGTCGTCGCTCGGGTGTGCCCGGCCCTGGGTCGCCGGGACCGTCCCGACGGTCACTGCTCCCCCAGTCCCGCAGCCGACACGGCCTGGTGCCCGGTCTGACGGAGGATCTTGTTCAGAAGCCGAAGGTCGAAGATACCCCTGATATCGGCCTGCTTCGTGACGCCGGCGTCGATCCCGTGCTGGAGCAGTTCGGGGTAGGTGGCAGCCAGCGGATCCACCGTAAAGCTGAGGTTTCCCAGCGAACGGTCCAGCACATCCCGGTTGAGCGCGGATCCTGCGGCCGCCTTGAGGCCGGCGTTGACGACGTCCGCCGAGCCCGCGGTGTTGGCCCGCAGCCAGTCCACGGACTGCACATGGCCCCGCAGCAGCGCCTCGACGGTCTGGGGATGCGCGGCGAGGAAGGCGGCATTGACCACCAGGATGGTCGTCGTAAATTGGCCCTGATCCCACAGATCCTTTTCGTCCACCAGCACCTTGCCCCCGGCCTGGAGCACCAGTCGCGAGGCCCACGGCTCGGGCAACCACGCGCCGTCGAGCTTGCCCTCCTGGAAAAGCTTCAGCGTCTGCGCGTTGTCCGTGGGATTGATCGTGACATCGCCCCCACCGCCGGGAGCGGTCTTCAGCCCCTGCTTGCCCAACCAGGAACGCAGCGCCACGTCCTGGGTGCCGCCGAGCTGCGGGCTGGCGAGCACCTTGCCGCGCAGGTCGGCCGCGGAGCTGATGCCGGGTTTGACCACCAGCTGGGCGCCCCCCGATGCTGCGCCGGCGATGATCCGGATCGAAGAGCCGTGGCTGGTGGCATAGGAGTTGATAGCCGGGCTCGGGCCAAGGTAGGCGGCGTCGATCGCCCCGGCGTTGAGGGCCTCGACGGCGGCGGGGCCGGCGTTGAAGACCTGCGTGCTGAGCGTGGTGCTGCCCAGATGCTGGCGGAAAAAGCCCTGCTGCAGGCCGACGAGCGCCGGAGCGTGGGTGACGTTGCCGAAGTACCCCAACCGCAGCTCGGACGCGGGAGTTCCGGCCTTGATGTCGGCCACCGGCACGGCGTCGCGGCTGGTCGCGCTGACCACCGAGGCGACGGCGGCGCCGATTCCGATCAGCACGACCAGGGCGGCGGCGAGGCCGAATTCAAGAGTCCGACGGCGGCGCCGGGGCTTTTCGCCGGCCACGATCCTGACGGTGGCGGGGGGCTTGGGAGTGATCATGGATTCACAGTAGAGAGGCCTGAATCCCCGCTCAATAGAGGGGAAACGGTGGGTCACGCACGTTCATGCGGCGTCACACTGCGGGCCGCAGAAGCAGGTACGCAGGATTGCCGTACCGTTCCCAGCCATGCCGCCCTATTGGACGAGCGGGTCTGCGCCTGGCCCGTTCCGTCCTGCGCACCGGTTGGCCGCAGATCCGCGCACGACAGTGTCCTGCGCCGAGCCAGACTGAGTTGCTGCGCAGAACGGAACGCAAGAACAGCTACGGGACGGTTCCTCAACCATCCGCCGCGCCCTGAGCAGCGGCGCCCCTGTGGAGTCTCCACCTTCCCGCAGGCGTCCCGGCGGCCCGCGCCGCCGGCAATGTAAGGATGGCGCCATGCTCTGTCCAAACGAACAGCGGGTGCTCGATGCCGCCACTGACCCTGCCGCGGGGCTTGACGGCGGGACCACGCAAACGGTGGCCGCGGCGGAGGTGGACACCGCGGGCCGCATTTACACAGGGGTGAACGTCTTCAACTTCACAGGCGGCCCCTGCGCCAAACTCGTCGTTCTCAGCGCGGCCACTGCGGCCGGTGCCGGGCCCCTGGCAACGATGGTGGCCGTCGTTGGCGGCGGCCGGGGCGTGCTCGGTCCCTGCGGGCGTTGCCGGCAGACACTCCTGGACCTTCATCCGGACTGCTTGGTCATCGTTCCGACGACGGACGGTCCGGGCTACGTACCCGTCGGCAGATGTTGCCCTATGGCTACCGCTATCCGGACACCGCGCCGGCACGGTTCGTCCGCTTCAACAGCGTCTATTACGACGGAATAGCGGCCGTGCTGAAATCTACAACGATTCGCTTTCACGATCCGGTTGAGGTGGGGCGGGCGCTTTTCGTGTTTGAGGACGACGACGGATTCCGCCGCCTGCGCGGCGTGATCGACCGGGTGGAATCCAGGCGTCCTGACGGGCTTTCTGCCGAACACGCGCGGAATGAACCTGATTCAAGCCGAGGTCAGCGCCAGCCGTATCGGACGTCTACGGGCCAGCGACCCTGCGTTCTTTGAACAGGCTGTAATCGATCTTCTCCTCAAAATGGGCTACGGCGGCGCCGAACAGCGCGGCAGGCGCATTGGCGGCGTGGGCGACGGTGGCGTTGACGGTGTCATCGACCAGGACCCGCTGGGTCTCGACGAGGTCTACGTCCAAGCGAAGCGCTAGGGGGAGGGCAACAATGTGGGTCGCGAAACTATCCAAGCATTCGTTGGCGCCCTGCACGGCGTTGGTGCGACCCGCGGTGTCTTCATCACGACAAGTGCCTTCACACATGGGGCAACGGAGTACGCGAATGCGGTCCAGTCGCGGGTGATCCTGATCGACGAGAACCGGTTTGCTGCCCTGATGATCAAATACCGGGTGGGCGTTCAGGTAAAGCAAAGCTATGACGTCGTCGAGCTGGATGAAGACTTCTTTGAATAGCAGCAGACGCTGCCGGACGTCCGAGGTCACCAGTTGCTGATAACGCATTCGACACCTTAAGCCTAAGGTCCGCCGATAGTGCTTTCAGATCGGGGTGAGGAAAAGTATTTCCGGATCAGGCGACTATCTCCACCTGAACCCCGACCGCGTCGTAGGTGGACTTGGCCCGAGCGTCGCGGGTTGCGAGAACGTACTCATGCTCAAGGGCAGCGAGTGCAACCATCGCGTCATAGACCGCGCCGCCCGCAATGCCAAGGCCGGCCAGTGTTTTTGGGAGTCCTATCGAAGCGGTTGGACTCAAAAGCAGGGGCTCCGTGAAACGTTCATTCAGCAGCCTAGCGGCATCGCCAGGGGCGAGCCGGATGTCTCCGGGCAAGCGGGTCAGCACAGAGTATGTCTCTACAAAGGCATGTCCGCTCAACGCAAGTTCTCGTCCCTGCCACCACTCGACAACCAGAGAGTGCGCTCGATGGTTCTTCACCAGCAGCGGAACGGCAATGCTGGTGTCCAGCGCAATCGCGGGATTCAACGCCGGCCGGAGTCGATGAGGCCAAAGACGGTGTCGTCGTCGATTTCGGTCGTGCCCTCCGCAACGAGGACCCCGGACTCCTCGGTCAATTGCGCCGTCCGACCGGCAGGGACTACCTGTAGCCCGCTTCCGTAGGGGGAAATATCCACAACCGAACCGGCGCGAAGCCCCAAAGCATCCCGCAGTGCCTTGGGAACGACAATCCGCCCCACCGAATCCACAGTTGTTTCCATAGGGAAAAGAATACCAGTGGATTCCCAGCGATTCCACGTGTTGTTGACGGAGATTGGCTATCTCAGGATCGTTTCCGCGAGCTAACTACACGAACCAAGCACTCCAGATAGTGCGACGGCCTCGCCTGTGATTGTTTCCACGCGGCAGCATTTCCGAAGTCGCTGAACGGCCAACGAACCGCCGTGCGCGGCGCGGAGGCCGGTCCGGCTCTCCGCGCCCGCCCGTTACGTCCTGCGCACCGGTTGGCCGCAGATCTGCGCACGACAGCGTCCTGCGCCGAGCCAGACTGAGTCGCTGCGCAGAACGGATCGCGGGAGCCTGAAAGGACCGGATCCAGGTGTGCTCAACAATGTCGTCGCCAACCCGGGGCGCAGGGAGGTCTGCGCTTCTTTCCGACGACGGCCGCGCCGCTACCGGGCCGGAACCTGAACCACCGACCGCGCCGAGAGTGTGAATAGCGGATGTCGCCCGCACCGCGTCGGCGCAGGCACGCTTTTGCGCCGCAGAAACAGACATGCGCCGCGGAAGTTTCCGCGGCGCACGCCTGTTTCGCGGGCGCACGCCTGTTTCGCGGGCGCACGCCAGTTTCGCGGGCGCATGGGCGCGCAGCCCGCACGCAGGCCGGCCACCCGGCGCTCTCAGGCCTTGACCAGCCCGGCGGCGAGGGTGTTCCCGTCCTGCGGGTCGATCACCAGGAACGCGCCGGTACGGCGGTGCCGCGCATACGGCTCGGTCGGCAGCGGAGAGGCCAGCCGGATGCGGGCGGAGCCGATGTCGTTCAGCTCCAGGCCGGACGCGGGCCGCTCGGTGAAGGTCGCCAGGTCCAGTTTGCCGCTCACCTCGCGCACCAGCGCCTGGACGGTCCGGGTGCCGTGCTTGATCAGCACCTTGGCCCCTTCGCGCAGCGGCTTGGGCGAGAGCCAGCAGAGTTCCCCGTACAGATCCCGGTCCGGTGTGCCGATGGTGCCCGTGGCCGCGATCAGGTCCCCGCGGGCTATGTCGATATCGTCGGCCAGCCGCAGCGACACGGACTGCGGCGCGACGGCTTCCAGCAGCGGCGAGCCGGCCGAGTCGATCCCCGCCACCGTGGTCCTGCGGCCGGACGGCAGCACCGTCACCGGATCCCCCACGCGCACCGACCCGGAAGCCAGCTGCCCGGCGTAGGCGCGGTAGTCGCGGAAGACCGCGCCGCCGTCGTCGTCCGCCAGCCCCGGGGCCAGCGCGCCCTGCGGCCGGATCACCAGCTGCACGGGCAGCCGCAACGGTTCCAGCCCGCGCTCCAGGTCATCCGTGGCCGGCAGCGTTTCCAGGATCTCCAGCAGTCCCGGGCCGGTGTACCAGGGGGTACGCGCGGAGCGGGTGACGATGTTGTCCCCCTCCAGCGCGGAGACGGGCACCACCAGCACATCGGCCAGGCCCAGCTCCGCGCCCACCTGCCGGACCTCCGCGGCGATGGCTGCGAACACGTCCTCGCTGAAATCCACCAGGTCGATCTTGTTCACGGCGACGACCACGTGCGGGACGCGGAGCAGGCGCAGCACGGACAGGTGCCGGCGGGTCTGCTCCAGCACCCCCTTGCGGGCGTCGATCAGCACGACGACGGCATCCGCGGTGGACGCGCCGGTCACCGTGTTCTTGGTGTACTGCACGTGTCCCGGGCAGTCCGCCAGGATGAAGCTGCGCCGGTCCGTAGCGAAGTAGCGGTACGCCACGTCAATGGTGATGCCCTGTTCACGCTCGGCGCGCAGCCCGTCGGTCAGCAGGGCCAGGTCGATGGCCTGCGGGCCGACGGCGTCCGCCCCGCCGAAGCCGCGCTCGGCGGAGGTGCGGGTGACGGACTCCAGCTGGTCGGCCAGGATCGCCTTGGAATCGTGCAGCAGCCGGCCCACCAGGGTGGATTTGCCGTCGTCCACCGAACCGGCGGTGGCGAAGCGGAAGAGCGTGGCCCCGCCCAGGTCCGGCGGAGAGAGAAGTTCTGCGCTCATTAGAAGTAGCCGTCCTTTTTTCGGTCTTCCATGGCGGCCTCGGAGATGCGGTCATCCGCCCGGGTGGCGCCACGCTCGGTCAGGGTGGAGGCTGCGACCTCCAGGACCACGGCCCGGGCGTCCGCGGCGTCGGATTCGACGGCGCCGGTGCAGGACATGTCCCCGACCGTGCGGTATCGGACCGTCTTGGTGAGGACGTCTTCGTGCGGCCGGGGCAGAGACACCTCGCCGACCGCACGCCACATGCCGTCGCGGGAAAAGACCTGCCGCTCGTGGGCGTAGTACAGCCCGGGAAGCTCGATGCCTTCGCGCTCGATGTAGCGCCAGATGTCCAGCTCGGTCCAGTTGCTGATCGGGAACGCGCGCACGTGCTGGCCCACGCTGTGCCGGCCGTTGTAGAGGTTCCACAGCTCCGGGCGCTGGTTGCGGGGATCCCACTGGCCGAATTCGTCGCGCAGGCTCAGGATGCGCTCCTTGGCCCGGGCCTTGTCCTCGTCGCGGCGGCCGCCGCCGAACACGGCGTCGAAGCGGTTGCCCGCGATGGCGTCGAGCAGCGGAACCGTCTGCAGCGGGTTCCGTGTGCCGTCCGCGCGTTCCGCCAGTTCGCCGCTGTCGATGAAGTCCTGCACGCGGCCGACGACGAGGCGCAGCCCCAACCGCTCGACCGTGCGGTCCCGGAAGGCCAGCACCTCGGGGAAATTGTGCCCCGTGTCCACGTGCAGCACCGGGAACGGGACCTTCCCCGGCCAGAACGCCTTCGTGGCCAGGTGCAGCATGACCACCGAGTCCTTGCCGCCGCTGAACAGCAGCGCCGGGCGTTCGAACTCGGCCACCACCTCGCGGATGTTGTGGATCGCCTCGGATTCCAGCACGTCCAGGCTGCCCAGCCGGCTACGGTCCGGAGCCGCCTGAGACGCTGAGTCCGCCGCCGCAGTACCCGACGGTGAGTCCGTTGCGAGGGGCGCCGCAGCACCCGATGCCGCCCCCGCCCCTTCGCGGCACGGCTTGCGTCCTTCGGGCGAATCCGGCCGCTCAGTCAGGCCCGATGCCCCACCCGGGGGGGCCTGGGGTGCTGCGGCCACGTTTGTGGGGGCGGCACCCGCGGCCTCAGCGGGGGGGG
>JBIOFK010000070.1:0-11424 GCA_044447065.1 Actinomycetales bacterium
GAAGTCCAGCCGCGCTCCGGCCAGCCGGACGGCGGCGGCGGCGGCAGACGCTGCGCCGGGGCCGGGGGTGGCGGTCACGACAGTGCCGCCGCGACCGCAGCGACGTTCGAGCCCATCCAGTGCACGTAATCCTGCCCCTCGGGCAGCGTCTCGGTGAAGTCGACCACCGGCACGCCGTGGTCCCGGGCGGCCTTGGCCAGCACCTCGGTCTGCGGTCCCTCGGTCTGGGAGTTATAGGCCAGGAACTTCACGCTGCGGCTGCTGATCAGGTCCTCCGTCTCCTTGAGTACCCCGGCCGGGACGTCGGTTCCGGCTTCAATCGCGTGGCTGTAGGCCGCCGGTGTCCTGTTCTCCAGTCCGGCGGCCTGCAGCAGGTAGAGCGGGATGGGTTCGGTGATGGCCACCGGCTGGCCACCATGCGCGCCGCGCAGCGTTGCCAGCTGCGACTTCAGCGGCGCCAGCGAGGCTTTGAACGCCGCGGCGTTGGCGGTGAAGGCCGGGGCGTTCGCGGGTTCGATGGCGGCGAGCCGCGCGGCGATAGTGTCAGCCAAGGTGGAGACCACATCCAGGCTGTACCAGACGTGTTCGTTGAAGTCATTCCGGTTGGCATTCGTCTCCAGCCCCGAGAGACCTACCACGTTGATGATCTTGTTCGGGTCAAGCACCCCGTGGGCGAGTACGTCGAAAAAGTCGTCGTATCCGCCGCCGTTTTCAACGGCGAGCCGGGCCTTGGAGACGCTGAGCTTGTCCTGCGCGTTCGCCTCGTAGGAGTGCGGGTCCTGGCCGGGCCGCCCTATCAGGGATGTCACGGAGACCCTGTCCCCGCCGACCAGTTCGGCGATGCTGCCGTACACGTTGGTGGAGGCGACGACGGCGATCCGTCCGTCCGCGGAGGCCGATGCCCCGGCCGCGGTGCCGCAGCCGGTGAGCATCAGGCCCAGCGCGAACAGGGCGGAAAGGACGGCAAAGCGTCGCCGCATGGAAACCTCGGTTCTACCCAGCGGGTGGGAGGGGCACGTTGATGTCAACGGACCGAGCATATCCCATAATGGGAATCATTCGCACTAACGGCCCAGCCCGCACCCAACTGGGTCGCAGATAATGCAGTTATGGACGGCCCATGGGTGCATTATCTGCGACCCAGTTGGGCTACGCGGTGGCGGCGTTTCCGCCCAACCGGCGCACCCCGGTGGCCTGGGTCGCGTCGCGGATCTCGCCGATCAGCTGTTCGAGGACATCCTCGAGGAACAGCACCCCGCGGGTGCTTCCGTCCGAGCCGATCACCCGGGCCACGTGCGAGCCGGTGCGCTGCATGACGGCAAGGGCGTCCTCGACCTCGTCATCCACCGCGATGTTGGCCAGGGTGCGGACCCGGCTCTCAGCCATCGGCGCCGTGTAGCTGTCCGCCGGGATGGAAATCACATCCTTCAGGTGCAGGTACCCGGTGAGGTTGCCGCTGTCGGCCAGCACGAAGCGGGAGAAGCCGGTCCGGCGCACCGCGCGCTCGAAGTCCACCGGGGTGGCCGACGTCGGCAGGGTCACCAGCGCATCCAGCGGAACCATGATGTGGCCGGCCGTGTGCGCCGAGAACTCCAGCGCCCCGGTGATCAGGCCCGTGCTGTCCTGGACGAGGCCGTGCCGGGTGGATTCGGCCACGATGGATTGGACCTCTTCGAGCGTGAAGGTGGACGTCACCTCGTCCTGGGGCTCGATGCCGAACAGCCGGACAATATGGTTGGCCATCCAGTTCAGCGCGATGATCACCGGATGGACGCCCCGGCCGATGAACACCAGCGGCGGCGCCAGCAGCAGCGCCGCCCTGTCCGCCATCGAGACGGAGATGTTCTTGGGCACCATCTCCCCGAGGGTCACATGCAGGAACGTCACCAGCAGCAGCGCCAGCACGAAAGTCACCGGTGCGGCAACGTCTTCCGGGATCCCGACCAGGTGCAGCGGCCCGGACAGCAGGTTGTGCAGGGACGGTTCGGCCACGTTCAGGATCAGCAGCGAACAGACCGTGATGCCCAGCTGCGAACATGCGAGCATGAGGGAGACGTTTTCCATCGCCGCCAGCGTGGTGCGCGCCCGGGCCGAGCCCTCATTGGCGCGGGGCTCGATCTGGCTGCGCCGGGCCGAGATGATGGCGAATTCCGCCGCGACGAAGAAGGCGTTGCCGGCCAGCAGCAGCACCAGCCAGGCCACTCCGGCCCAGTCGCTCATCGCGTTCCCCCGTCGGCGCCGGAACCGGGGCCGGGCGCATCGGCACCGCCGGGTCCACCGCCCGTGCCGTCGGTCCCGCTGTCGGTCCCGCCGTCGGCACCCCCGGCGGTGGGGACGAAGCGGATCCGGTCGATCCGGCGCCCGTCCATGCGCTCAACCTCAAGACGGCCGCCGTCGAGCTCGAGCACATCCCCGACCGCGGGAATCCGGCCCAGTTCGGCCATGACGAAGCCGCCCACCGTCTCGTAGCTGCCCTCGTCCGGCACCTCGAGGCCCGGGATCTGCTCGCTGACCTCATCCGGACGCATCATGCCTGGGAAATACCACTCGCCCGCGGCGCTCTGCAGCACCCCGGGTTTGATCCTGTCGTGCTCGTCGGAGACCTCGCCGACGATTTCCTCAACCAGGTCCTCCAGCGTGGTGACGCCGGCCGTTCCGCCGTATTCGTCAAGTACGACGGCGAGCTGGAGGTTTCCGTCGCGCAGTTCACCAAGCAGCGCATCCAGATGGATGGTTTCCGGCACGCGGAGCACGTCGGTCATGATCGCGCCGGCCTGCAGACCGGCGCGTTTGGCGGCGGGCACGGCGATCGCCTTCTTCACGTGCACCACGCCGCGGATGTCATCCGGGGACTCACCGATGATGGGAAACCGGGAGTAGCCGGTGCGCCGGGCAGCGTCCACGATGTCGGCCACGGACTGTTCGGCCTCGATGGTCTCCACCCGGATGCGCGGGGTCATGACATCGGCGGCGGTCCGGTCGGAGAAGCTCAGGGTGCGCGAGACGAACCGTGCCGTCCCGGCGTCCAGGGTGCCCATTTCGGCGGAGCGGCGGACCAGGGAGGACAGCTCGGCCGGCGTGCGGGCTCCGGAGACCTCCTCCTTGGCCTCCAGCCCGAACAGGTGCAGCACCCGGTTGGACATGCCGTTGAGGACCACGATCGCCGGTTTGAAGATCGCGGTGAAAACCAGCTGCGGCCGGGCCACGGCCTTGCCGATGGCGAAGGCCCTGGCGATGGCCATGTTCTTGGGCACCAGTTCGCCGATCAGCATCGACGCCAGGGTCGCCACCACCATGGCAGCGGTGAGCGAGATCGGCGCCGTGACGGCGGCCGGGATCCCGAGGGCCCGCATCGGGGCCGCGAGCAGGGCGCCGAGCGATGGCTCCATCACGAACCCGGTCAGCAAGGTGGTCAGCGTGATACCCAGCTGGCAGCTGGAGAGCTGGGTGGACAGCGAGCGCAGGCAGTGCAGCAGCGGTTCCGCGCCCGTATCACCGGCCTCGACGGCGCGCTGGACGGTGGGCGTGTCGATGGCCACCAGGGAAAATTCGACGGCGACGAAGAAGCCGGTGCCCAGGATCAGCAGGAATCCGACGCCGAGTAAAAGCCACTCCATCAGGCGGGCACCGCCGCGGGGGTCTGCGGGGAAGGTCTGCGGGCGCTCGGGAAGCGGGCCGGCGGCGGCCGGTCCGGCGCCGGAGCGGCGGACGCGGACAGAGTTGATGAACGATGGGCACGGGTACGGGGTCTGCCGGCGGATTCCGCGGTTCGGATTGAACCCGGACGCCGGCCCCTAGAGTTGCTGTCCATAGGACTTCCAGTCTACAGTCCCGCCGGACCGGCCTGAGTCGCGGGAACGGCCAGCGTGTAGCGCGAACCGTCGGCCGTCCGGACCAGCACGCCGTCGTCGATCATCGCCCGGCGCAGGCGGGCGACGTCGTCGGTGAGCGGCGAAAGCGCGGCGTTCAGCTCCCGTTCCGACAGCCGGGCGACGGCGCTGAACACATCAGCCGCGATCGCGCCGAAGACCCGTTGCCGGTCCTCCGGCTTGCGGGGGTAACTCTCCAGCCTGCCGTTGCGGAGGAACCGGCCGGTCCCGTCCCCGGTCGGCACGGCGGGGTCGGCGGGCCGCAGTCCCGCGAGGAGCGCGCGGAAAATCGCCGCATTGGCCGCAACCTGGCCGCCGGCCGCCGGGATAAGCAGTCCGGCCGTCGACAGGATCCCGTCGGTCTTGGCGGCGTCCGGCGGCAGCGACCCCGCGGCCGCAACCTCGATGAACCGCCGATAGCAGGCCGGGTTGGCCAGCGCGGCCAGGACTTTCAGTACGGGGGCTGCATCCATGGTCGTCAAGGCTACCGGACCTGCCCGGCGGCGGCGCCGACCAATGGGCATGCCCGTCACGGCCGGCGGGCATAACAGCGCCGTGCCCGCCGGTGGCGCCGACCACCGTGCATGCCCGTCACGGTGCCTGCTACCAGCTTTGCTGGAGCGGGCGGCCTTCCTCGTAACCGGCGGCGGACTGGATGCCGACGATGGCCCGGTCGCGGAACTGGGCGAGGTCGAAGGCTCCGGCGTAGCTCATGGCGCTGCGCAGGCCGGAGGCAATCGAGTCGATCAGGTCCTCCACCCCGGGACGCAGCGGATCCAGATACATCCGCGAGGTGGAGATTCCCTCCTCGAAGAGGGACTTGCGCGCACGCTCAAAGGCCCCCTCACGGGCGGTGCGGTTCTGCACGGCACGGGCCGAAGCCATGCCGAAGCTCTCCTTGTACTGGCGTCCGTCGCTGTCGAGCATCAGATCCCCGGGGCTCTCGTAGGTTCCGGCGAACCAGGAACCGATCATGACCTGGCTGGCGCCGGCGGCCAGCGCCAGGGCCACGTCCCGCGGATAGCGCACGCCGCCGTCGGCCCAGACAAAAGCACCCAGCTCCCGCGCGGCGGCGGCGCACTCCTGGACGGCCGAAAACTGCGGACGTCCGACGGCGGTCATCATCCGCGTGGTGCACATCGCCCCTGGTCCGACGCCCACCTTCAGGATGTCCGCTCCGGCCTCCACCAGGTCCCGGACCGCGGCGGCGCTGACCACGTTTCCGGCCACCAGGGGAACCTTCGGGTCCAGCGCGCGGACGGCGCGGACGGCTTCCATCATCTTCTTCTGGTGCCCGTGCGCCGTGTCGACCACCAGAACGTCCACCCCGGCGTCCAGCAGGGCGGCCGCCTTCGCCGCCACATCCCCGTTAATGCCGACGGCGGCGGCCACCTTGAGCCTGCCCTGGCTGTCCACGGCGGGCTGGTAAATGGTGGAGCGCAGCGCCCCGGTGCGGGTCAGGATGCCGGCCAGCGATCCGTCCCGGAGTACGGGGGCAAGCGCCGCCCCTGATGCGTCCAGCTGCCCGAAGGCGTCCTGCAGCGCGGCGGCACGCTCCGTGCTTCCCGACACACCGTCGAACCGGGACGCGTCGATGGTGACCGGGTCCTGGCGCATCACCGAGGCCAGGGACGAAAAGCGGTCCACGCCTTCGCAGTCGGCCGCCCGGACCACGCCGACGCACCGGCCGCCGTCGGCCACCACGACCGCCCCGTGGCTGCGCTTGTTCATCAGGTGCAGGGCGTCAATGACCGTATTCCCCGGTTCCAGCACCAGCGGGGTCTCGAACGTGTCGTGCCGTTTCTTCACCCATGCCGTGACGTCGGCCAGAACCTCCAGCGGGATGTCCTGCGGCAGCACGGCCAGCCCGCCCCGCCGGGAAACCGTTTCGACCATCCGTTTGCCCGTCACGGCCGTCATGTTCGCCACGACCAGCGGAAGGGTGGTGCCGGTTCCGTCGTCCGAGTGAAGGTCCACATCGAGCCGGGAGACCACCTCGGAACGGGACGGAACAAGAAAGACGTCCGAGTAGGTCAGATCGGTGGTCGGAGTGGTGAGGAACTTCATGCTTCTCCCCTAGGGATTGAGGCGTCGGCGCGGGCGAGTGAAGTCTACCGGTCGGCCCCCCGCGGACGTGAGACGAAATACGGATATGAATTGGCCCCGGCATACGCTACGTCACTAGACTATCGATGGTGTGGGTACCGCGGTCCCGCACAGAATGCGGGTACGGCGGCCCGGTCAGCGTCATCACTGACCTCGTTCCACCGGACCCGCAGCTGCGGGCAATCAGAACTCATGGAAGAGGCGTATTACACGTGCCAGACGAATCAATCCACCGTTTACCCGAGGAATTTGGCGGAAACGAATGGCTCGTTGATGAGCTGTACGAGCGCTACCAGGAGAACAAGAATTCGGTGGACAGCAAGTGGTGGCCGCTCTTCGAGTCCTTCGACGCTGATGGCTCCGGCACCTCGAACGGCAAGCACAGCAGCTCCGCGGAATCGGCGTCCCGGCCCGCCACCCGCGAACTTCCGGTAGTGCCTGTTGCGGCTCCTGCCGCTTCCGGCGCCGCGGCCAAGAGCGACGCGCCCCCGGCGGCAGCGCCGGCTCCCGCCTCAGCCCCGGCTCCCGCTGCAGCCGCTCCCGCCGCAGCCCCCGCAGCGGCAACAGGCCCGGCGTCGCCCGCTAAGCCGGCCGTACCGCCGTCGGCCGCCCCCAAGGGACCGGCCAAGGATGCCGCCCGCACCGGAACCACCCCGATCCCGGCCCAGCTGCCGAAAACCGCCAAGGACACGTCCGCGCCGGAGGAGGATACGGTGTCCGTGCTCCGCGGACCGGCCAAGGCCATCGCCACCAACATGGTGGCCAGCCTCGAAGTCCCCACCGCGACCAGCGTCCGTGCCGTCCCGGCGAAGGCCCTGATCGACAACCGCCTGATGATCAACTCCAACCTTGCCCGTTCCCGCGGCGGCAAGGTCTCCTTCACGCACCTGATCGGCTACGCCGTCGTCCGTGCCCTCGCCCAGTTCCCCTCGATGAACGTCTATTACGACGAGATCGACGGCAAGCCCGTGGCGGTCCAGCCGGCGCATGTGAATTTCGGCATCGCCATCGACATGCCCAAACCGGACGGCTCCCGCCTGCTGGTGGTCCCGAACATCAAGAAGGCCGAGACCCTCAACTTCTCCGAGTTCTGGCACACCTACGAGGACCTGATCAAGCGCGCCCGCAGCGGCAAGCTGACGGCCGACGACTACGCCCACACCACGTTCTCGCTCACCAACCCGGGCGGCATCGGCACGGTACATTCGGTGCCGCGGCTCTCCAAGGGGCAGGCCGCGATCATCGGGGTCGGCTCGTTGGACTACCCGGCCGAGTTCCAGGGCACCAGCGAGAAGATCATCGCGCAGAACGCCATCAGCAAGATCCTCACGCTGACCTCCACCTATGACCATCGCGTCATCCAGGGCGCCGGCAGCGGCGAATTCCTGAAGCTGGTCCACCAGCTGCTCCTGGGCGAGGACAACTTCTACGATGAGATCCTCGAATCGCTGCGGATCCCGTACGAGCCGGTCCGCTGGCGCCCCGATGTCCAGGTCGATCCCGCGGACGAGATCAACAAGGTGGCCAGGATCCAGCAGCTGATCCACGCGTACCGTGTCCGCGGCCACCTGATGGCGGACACCGACCCGCTGGAATACGTCCAGCGCAAGCACCCGGACCTGGACATCCTGACCTACGGGCTGACCCTGTGGGACCTGGACCGCGAGTGGCCCACCGGCGGCTTCGGCGGCAAGTCCATGCTGAAATTCCGCAACATTCTGGGCGTGCTGCGCGACGCCTACTGCCGGACGACCGGCATTGAGTACATGCACATCCAGGACCCCCAGCAGCGCCAATGGTTCCAGGACGAGCTGGAGCACCCGTACTCCAAGCCCAGCCGCGAGGAGCAGCTGCGGATCGTCTCCAGGCTCAACGCGGCCGAGGCCTTCGAGACGTTCCTGCAGACGAAGTTCGTCGGCCAGAAGCGGTTCTCGCTGGAGGGCGGCGAGTCGCTGATCCCGCTGCTGGATGCCATCATTTCCAACGCGGCCGACGACGGACTCGACGAGGTCGCGATCGGCATGGCCCACCGTGGCCGGCTGAACGTGCTGACCAACATCGCCGGCAAGACCTACGCCCAGGTGTTCCGCGAATTTGAGGGCATCCAGGATCCCCGCAGCGTCCAGGGCTCCGGCGACGTCAAGTACCACCTGGGCACCGAGGGCACCTTCAAGTCCGACAGCGGCAACGAAACCAACGTCTATCTGGCAGCGAACCCGTCCCACCTGGAAGCCGTGGACGGCGTGCTTGAAGGCATCGTCCGGGCCAAGCAGGACAGGCTGGACCAGGGCGAGAAGTTCCCCGTGCTGCCCCTGATGATCCACGGCGACGCCGCGTTCGCCGGCCAAGGCGTGGTGGCGGAAACGCTGAACCTTTCCCAGCTGCGCGGCTACCGCACCGGCGGAACCATCCACGTCGTCGTGAACAACCAGGTCGGCTTCACCACGGCGCCGTCGTCGTCGCGCTCCTCGGTGTACTCCACCGACGTGGCGAAGATGATCCAGGCCCCGGTGTTCCACGTCAACGGCGACGACCCGGAGGCAGTGGTCCGGGTCGCCCAGCTGGCGTACAAGTTCCAGCAGAAGTTCCGCAAGGACGTCGTGATCGACATGGTCTGCTACCGCCGCCGCGGCCACAACGAGGGCGACGATCCCTCGATGACCCAGCCGCTGATGTACAACCTGATCGAAGCCAAGCGCAGCGTCCGCAAGCTCTACACGGAAGCCCTGATCGGCCGCGGCGACATCACCGAGGACGAGGCGGACCAGCTGCTCCGCGATTACCAGGAGCGGCTGGAACGCGTCTTCGCCGAAACGCATGCGGCCCAGACCTCCCCGATGCAGATCATCACCTCGGACACGCGGGCCGTGTCCGACCTGGAGCGGCCGATCTCCCAGCGCTCGGAGGACGGCGTCAACGCCCCGGCGACAACGGCGATCAGCGCGGAGATGCTGGCCAGGATCGGGCATGCCCACATCAGCATTCCGGACGGCTTCACCATCCACCCCAAGCTCAAGGCCCTGCTCGAAAAGCGCGATGCGATGTCCCGCGAGGGCGGCATCGACTGGGGCTTCGGCGAGCTGGCAGCCTTCGGGTCCCTGCTGATCGAGGGTGTTCCGGTCCGGCTGGCGGGGCAGGATTCCCGCCGCGGCACCTTCGTGCAGCGCCATGCCGTCTTCCACGACCGGGCCAACGGGCACGAGTGGACGCCGATTTCCGAACTCAGCGAGGACCAGGCGAAGCTGTGGATCTACGATTCGCTGCTGAGCGAATACGCGGCGATGGCCTTCGAATACGGGTACTCGGTCGAGCGTCCGGACGCGCTGGTCCTCTGGGAGGCCCAGTTCGGCGACTTCGCCAACGGCGCCCAGACGGTGATGGACGAGTTCGTCTCCTCCGCCGAGCAAAAGTGGGGACAGCGTTCCTCCCTGGTGCTGCTGCTGCCGCACGGCTATGAGGGCCAGGGGCCGGACCACTCCTCCGCCCGGATCGAGCGCTACCTGCAGATGTGCGCGGAGGAGAACATGGTGGTCGTCAATCCGACCACGCCGGCCTCGTACTTCCACCTGCTGCGCCGCCAGGCCTACTCCAGGCCGCGGAAGCCGCTGATCGTTTTCACCCCGAAGCAGTTGCTGCGCCTGAAGGCCGCCGCTTCCTCGGTGGAGGACTTCACCACCGGCGCCTTCCGGAAGGTCATTCCCGACGCGGTCGTGCAGGCCGACGCCGTGGAGCGGGTCATCCTGGTCTCCGGACGGCTCTACTACGATCTGCTTTCCGCCCAGACGAAGGCGGACGACGGCAGGACCGCCGTCGTCCGGGTGGAGCAGCTCTACCCGCTGCCGCTGGAGGAAATCCGCGCCGAGCTGGCCAAGTACCCGAACGCGGACGTGGTCTGGGCCCAGGACGAGCCGGCCAACCAGGGGCCCTGGCCGTACATGGGACTGAACCTGGCTCCGGAGCTGGACCGCACGCTGACCCTGGTGTCCCGGCCGGCCTCGGCCTCCACGGCAACCGGCTCCGCCAAGCGCCACGCGCTGGAACTGGAACAGCTGATACGCCAGGCGTTCGACCGCAAGTAGTCCGGGTCGGTGCCCAGCCTGGTTGCAGGCTGGGCACCGTCGTTTCCGTAGGGACCTGAGTGAACGAAAGGCATATCGTGGAGGATAGGAAGCTGCGCATCGCGGCTGTGGGGGATGAACTGCTGGCCGGTGTCGGCGATCCCCGGGCGCTGGGCTGGTGGGGCCGCGTGCTGGCACGCACCCCGCAGGAGGACCTGACGCTGGAGGCGTTTTCCCTGGCCTGCCCGCAGGAGGGCACCGAGGGACTGGCCGCGCGCTGGCTCCAGGAGTCCGGACGGCGTTTCGACGACTTCCATGAGAACCGACTGGTGGTGGGCCTGTCCGGACGGGACGTCGATTTTGGGCTGTCCACCGCGCGCAGCCGGCTGAATCTGGCGAATATCCTCGACGGCGCCGCGCAGCTGAGCATCCCCGTCTTCGTGGTGGGGCCGCCGCCGACGCTGGATCCGGTCGCCAACAAGCGGCTGGCGGAGATCAACTCGGCCTTCGCGGACGTCACCACGCGCCGGAAGCACCAGTATGTGGATACCTTCTCCCCGCTGCTGAACCACGAGCAGTGGCGGACCGACCTTGCCGGCAATGCCGGCGCGCCCGGCCAGGCCGGCTACGGGCTGATGGCGTGGCTTGTGCTGCACCGTGGCTGGTACCGCTGGCTGAACATTCCCGAAGCCGTCTAGGCCCGACGCCGGTGAAACCAGCGTGCGCCGCGGAAAAATCCGTGGCGCACGCTGGTTTCACCGGCGCTCGGCAGTTTCCATGGCGCACGGCCGCCGGCGCGTTGGATTTCCCGGCACTTCCCGCCGCGAAACGCGATATATCTTGACACCGGGCAAATCACGATATAGCGTGATCCCATCAACGCGATATATCGCAAGTCCTGGAGGAATCATGGAAACCCAACACTGGACGGTCACCGGAGCGCGAACCCTGGATGTGGACGGCGTCAGCGCGCTGCATGCCGCCATCAACCGCGGCCGGCTGGACATCATCACCCACGACGAGCCCACCACCCGGATCGAGGTTTCGGAGCTCTCCGGCGAATCCCTGGAGATCACCGTCGACAACGGCGTGCTGAGCATCGGCCGCCCCGAGCAGACCGGCTGGCTGGGCATGGTCGGCCTCACGAGCCAGCGGGCGGTGGTCAGCATCGCCGTCCCGGCCGGCATCGACGTGAGCGCGTCGACGGTCAGCGGGGACGGCCTGGTCTGCGGCACGAGCAAGACCACCTCGCTCAAGACGGTTTCGGGATCGATCATGGCCGACGACACCGAGGGCGCCCTGCGGATGGACGCGGTCAGCGGGGAGATCATCGCCCGTTTCCACAGCGGTCCGCTGGTTGCCAAGAGCGTATCCGGCGAGCTCACCGCCTC
>JBIOFK010000071.1:0-11365 GCA_044447065.1 Actinomycetales bacterium
CGGCCGGCGCACCGCCGGTCCGCGGCGGGAAGCGGCGTTGGTGGACCGTGCCCAAGGTGCTGGTCGCCGCCGGCATCGCCGTGATCCTGGCCGGCGGGGGCGGCGGCGCCATCGGCTATTCCGTCGGCACGGGGGCGTCGGAGCACCGGGCAGCCCAATACCGCTACGGACACCTCCCCGGTGCCGGCCAAAACGGCCAGGGCCGGCGCGGACCAGGATCCAGCGGGGGCGCCTCCGCCCCGGCGTCGGGCAGCGGGTCTTCCTGACGCGTCCCGGTGGGCCCGCGGGTTAGCGGGTTCTCCCGGCCCCGAAGGATAGGGACCCCCGCGTCCCCGAATCAACGGGGTTCTCCCGCACCCGAATTAGCGCTTCCGAACGGCCCCCGGCGGCCGGCTCTCCCGAGCCGCTGGGGGGGGCCGTTTGCTGTCCCGGGCAGCCCGCGCGGGCACGGGGCCGCCTGCCGGAAAAGCCCGTCGCCCACGCCGTCCATGTCCAGCCGGGATTGGTCAACGAAAAGCAAGTCCCTTGCGCTGGCTTCTGGACGTTTGGCTCATATTTTCCTTATTGCAAAGACAAAACATTGCCATCGGGTCGAAAATCGGGCGGATTCCGGCAGACCGTCAACAGTGATTTGCCGCACATTTTCTTCAGTCGTCTCACATGATGGACTTTCAGGCCCTTTGTTACTTGCGAGTTCGCATTGTTACGTTGCACACTCTGAGTGTGAACACCCACTCAAGCGCATCTGCAGCCGCAGCGACCAGTCCCGGCCTACCCGCCGTCGCGGTCATGTGCTGTTGTCGAATGCAGGCCTAACTTAATACCCCCAAGTTATGCCGCCGCCGTCCACCCAGGACGGACCCGCCCAATGACGGGCATCTCCCCTTTAATCTCCGACGGGGACCTCGCACAAGCATTCGCGCCGCCACACGGCCATTCACATTGAGGCAATTCACATGTCAGTAGCATCCGGATACGTCCACATCTCCGTCCGTAACGCGGCTAAGGCAGCCGCAGCCGGCGCAAACTACTCCGGCGGTGTCCGCCAGGCTTTCGCCCCCCGGCCCGGTTTCCCTGGTTCGGCCGGCTCCACGCCCTTCGGCCATGACGCCCGGCAGCCGACGTCGTTCACCGGTCCCCGTCCGGTTTCCGCCGAGCCGCTGACGGGCCCCACCCCCGTGATCGCCGGCGACGGGCTGCGCGGCGTCGGCCAGGACAACGTGGCCCGCGGCTTCGTCCTCTATGTCGGCGTCGACGAGGACACCGCCGCGGCGGCAGGAACGTCCCTGGCCCGGCTGGCGCAGGAAATCCGGGCCTTCGCCCAGTCCCTGGTGCCGCAGGCGCAAAGCTACGCCGCCGTCGCCATCGCACCGTCCGATACTCCCGGCAGCGCGCTCGACGTCGTCCGCTCCACCTTCGGGGACCCGACAGTTGCCGCCCGCCAGCGCCAGGAGGCCAGCCGGCTGGCAGCGGAGGAGCACCGTCCCTCCGGTGTACTGATCGATCTGGCCCGCCGCGAGGTGCACCTGGATGGCGAAACCCTGAACCTGACGTTCAAGGAATTCGAACTCCTCAACTACCTCGTGGAAAACGGCACCCGCACCGTGGGCAGGGACGAGATCCTCGAGGCGCTGTGGAGCAACGCGGACGAGGTCCCCAACGAACGGACCATCGACGTGCACATCCGCCGCCTCCGCTCCAAGCTGGGACGGCTGGCCAACACCGTGCGCACGGTCCGCGGCGAGGGCTACCGGTTCTACGAGCACCCGGAAGTGATCGTCTGGGCGGCGCCGGAATACTCCATCTGAGCGGATCAGCTGCCGCCTGAGGCGCAACTAGGATGGGTGCATGAGTGATCATCACCTGAAGCGGCTGGTCCTGATGCGCCACTCCAAGGCGGCCTATCCGCGCGGTGTGGCCGATCATGACCGTCCGCTGGCCCAGCGCGGCCACGCCGAGGCGGATCTGGCGGGGCGCTGGATGCTCACGAATGCGGTGGTGCCGGACTTCATTCTCTGTTCCAGTGCCCTGCGGGCGAGGCAGAGCTGCACCTGGGTCTGCAAGGAACTGGGCGACCTGGCGCCGACGCCCAAGCTTGAGGAGCGGCTGTACGCCGCCAGCGCCACCGAGATGCTCGCGGTGCTCAACCACGTGCCGGAGACGGTGCGGACCTTGCTGGTGATCAGCCACCTGCCCGGCATCCAGGCCCTGGGGCTGCGCCTGGCCGCACGGGATTCGGACGAGCAGGCGTACATGCAGCTCGCCATGTCCTATCCGACCAGCGCGCTGGCCGTGTTCGAGCACGACAAGCCGTGGGCGGAACTGGACGGTCCGGACGCCAGGGTCACCGCCTTCGTCGTTCCGCGCTGAGGCCGCGCGGGTGTTGTCAGCGCCGCCGCCTTGCTCCGGCCCGGGTGCACACCTGCCGGTCCAGTCCGAGAATGAACGTGGCCCCGGGGGTCGGCCCGGCCGAGGGATCAGAGGCCGTATTTCTCCAGCAGCCGCAGCCACACCTCGCTGATGGTCGGGTAGGAGGGGACCGCGTGGACCAGGCGGTCCAGCGGGACTTCGCCGACGACGGCGACCGTGGCTGAGTGCAGCAGCTCGGCCACCCCGGGGCCGGCAAACGTGGCGCCCACGATCACCTTGCGGTCCTCGTCGATGACCAGCTGCGCCCAGCCCTGGTAGCCGTCCGCGTAGAGCGAGGATCCGGCCACGGCAATGGGGAGCGAGACCTCCGAGGTGCGGGCGTAGGCCTTCCGTGCCGCCGCCGGACTCAACCCGACCGAGGCGATTTCCGGGTCGGTGAAGACGACATTCGGCACCGCGTGCGCGTCCGCCGTCTGCGCGTACGGTGACCAGGGGGCCGCTTCGCCGGACAGTTTCCCCGCGGCGCGGGCGGCTATCGCATCCCCGGTGATCCGGGCCTCGTATTTGCCCTGATGCGTCAGCAGGGCCTTGCCGGCGGCGTCGCCCACGGCATAGAGCCAGTCGTGGCCCTCCACCCGGCCGGAAGAATCCGTCGCCAGCTTCCTGTCCTCCAGCCCCACCGATTCCAGTCCCAGCCCCGCCAGCGCGGGATGCCGTCCGGTAGACACCAGCAGCTCCTCGCCGTGCAGCACGGTTCCGTCCTCCAGGGTGAGGGCCACCTCGCCGCCACCGGCGCGGGCCACGGAGGAGGTGGAGGTGTGCAGGCGTAGTTCGACGCCGTCGGCCCGCAGCCCGGCGGCCACCAGTGTGGACGCCTCCGCCGGGTACATCGACAGGAGTCCGCCGCGGGCCACCAGGGTCACCGCAGAGCCCAGCCGGGCGAAGGCCTGGGACAGCTCCGCGCCGGCCACCCCGCCGCCAAGGACCAGCAGCCGGTCGGGGATGGTCTGGCTGGAGGTGGCTTCCCGGGTGCCCCAGAAGCTGATCCCGTCCAGGCCCTTTAGCGGCGGAAGCGTCGGGGCGGATCCGGTGGCCAGCACCACGGCGTGCCGGGCCTGCAGGAGGCGCGGGACGCCGTCGTTCCCGTGTACCTCCACGGTCCGCTCGCCGGTGAGCCGCGCGTGGCCGCGGACCAGCTCGATGCCGGCTCCGCGGACCCAGTCGACCTGGCCGTCGTCCTGCCAGTGCGAGGTGAAGGTGTCGCGTCTGGCCAGCACCGAGCGGACGTCGAGGGTGCGGGTGACGGCCTCCCTGGCGCCGGCCACGGATTGCGCGGCCAGCAGCGCGGTGCCGGGGCGGAGCAGGGCCTTGGACGGCATGCAGGCCCAGTAGGAGCATTCGCCGCCGACCAGTTCGGCCTCGACCAGGACGGCGCTGAGGCCGCCCCGGACCACCCGGTCGGCAGCATTTTCGCCGACAGCGCCGGCACCGAGCACAATTACGTCAAATTCCTGGACGTCCGTCATGGCAAGATCCTAGCGCCTGCCTTAACGGCGAAAGCCCGCCACCTTCCGGTGACGGGCTTTCCGTGGTGCGCGCGAAGGGATTCGAACCCCCAACCTTCTGATCCGTAGTCAGATGCTCTATCCGTTGAGCTACGCACGCATTCATTGCGGCCCTTGGGCCGTGAATAACTCTAACTCGTGGGCGCCCCGGGCCACAAATCGCGTCAGGATCACACCGATTGACTAGACCGGTCTACGTGACATAAGTCACTTTTGCAAATCCCCCTATTCGGCGAAAACCCTGATTCGGCGCGGATTTTGCCGTCTGCCGGCAACTCCGGCAGACCCCTCCGGCGCGGTGAACACGACGTTTCTCCTCATAGCATTTAGGCACACCGCTGACCCGATGAAGGGAAGAATCATGGGCGATTCGCCGCACCTGCAGACTTTGGAGCATGCTCCGACCACACACCAGGGGCTGCTGTCCTGGGTGGCGGAGATTGCCGAGCTGACTCAGCCGGACCGGATCCACTGGGTGGACGGGTCCGAAAAGGAAAACCGCAGGCTCACCGGCGAACTGGTCGACCAGGGAACCCTGGTGCGCCTGGACGAGAGCCAGTTCCCGAATTCCTTCGCGGCGTTCTCCGATCCCAAAGATGTGGCCCGGGTCGAGGAGCAGACCTTCATCTGCTCCGAGAAGAAGCATGATGCCGGCTTCACCAACAACTGGATGGAACCGGCGCAGATGAAGGAGAAGCTGCGTGGCCTGTTCGCGGGATCCATGCGCGGACGCACGATGTACGTCATTCCCTTCGTAATGGGCCACCTTGACGCCGACGACCCGAAGTTCGGCGTGGAAGTAACGGATTCGGCCTACGTCGTCGCCTCGATGCGGATCATGGCCCGCATCGGCACCGCCGTGCTGCGCGGCATGGAGAAGCGCAACGCGTTCTTCGTTCCCGCCGTGCACTCCGTCGGCGTTCCGCTCGAACCCGGCCAGGCCGACGTCGCCTGGCCCTGCAGCGAGGAAAAGTGGATTGTGCACTTCCCGGAGGAGCGGTCCATCTGGTCCTACGGCTCCGGCTACGGCGGAAACGCGCTGCTGGGCAAGAAGTGCTTCGCCCTGCGCATCGCCTCGGTGATGGCGCGCGACGAGGGCTGGCTGGCCGAGCACATGCTGATCCTCAAACTCACCTCTCCGGCGAAGAAGGACTACTACGTGGCGGCGGCCTTCCCGTCGGCCTGCGGCAAGACGAACCTTGCCCTGCTGGACCCGACCATCGAGGGCTGGAAGGTCGAAACGCTCGGCGACGACATCACCTGGATGCGGTTCGGCGCCGACGGCCAGCTGCGGGCCACCAATCCGGAGGCCGGTCTGTTCGGCGTGGCTCCGGGCACCGGCTGGGGCACCAACCCGAACGCCATGCGCGCCATCGCCAAGGGCAACTCCATCTTCACCAACGTCGCCCTGACCGACGACGGCGGCGTCTGGTGGGAAGGGATGACCGAGGAAACCCCGGCGCACCTGACCGACTGGCAGGGCGACTCCTGGACGCCAGGCTCGGGCCACCCGGCCGCGCACCCGAACTCCCGGTTCTGCACTCCCATCGACCAGATCGACATGCTCGCCCCGGAGTACAACGAGCCCAACGGCGTTCCGGTCTCGGCCATCCTCTTCGGCGGCCGCCGCAAGACCACCATCCCCCTGGTGACGCAGTCGCGGGACTGGACCAACGGCATTTTCATGGGCTCCACCCTGTCCTCGGAGACGACGGCGGCCGCCTCCGGCGCCGTCGGAGTGGTCCGCCGCGACCCGATGGCGATGCTGCCGTTCATCGGTTACGACGCCGGCGACTACCTCAAGCACTGGGTGGCGCTGAGCAAGACCGGGGACCCGGACAAGCTGCCGAAGATCTTCCTGGTCAACTGGTTCCGCAGGACCGCCGATGGCGGCTTCGCCTGGCCGGGGTTCGGCGACAACTCCCGGGTGCTGAAGTGGGCGATCGAGCGCATCGAGGGCACCGCCGACGCCGTCGAAACCCCCGTCGGCTTCGTACCCACCGGGGAATCACTGGACCTGACGGGGATGGACATGACCGCCGGGGAGGTCGCCGACGCCGTGCGCGTGGACCCGGCCGAGTGGGCCGCCGAGGTGAAGAGCATCGAGGAGTGGTACTCGCTCTTCGGTGATTCCCTGCCCGCCGAACTGCAGGGCGAGCTGGACGGACTCAAGGCCCGCCTCAACGCCTGACCCCTCACCCGACACCCGCACCCAACGCCCGCACCCAACTGGGTCGCACATAATGCACTCATTCCGCGCCCATAAGTGCATTAGCTGCGACCCAGTTGGGCGACGGCGGGGCTGCCGCGGACGGACGGGGCCGCGGCTGCCGAGGACGGGCGCGGCTACTGTTGAAGGGTGCGCCTCAATGTCTTCTCCGATCTGTGCCTGCGCGTGGTCATGCTGCTCTCGGCTGCCCCGGAAGGGACGCGGCTGACCTCGCAGCAGATATCCGCCGGCGTTGAACTTCCCTACGGCCATGTCAGCAAGGCGGTAATCAGGCTGCGCGAGCTGGGACTGGTCGAGGTGACCCGCGGCCGCTCCGGCGGGGCCGCCGTCAGCCCGGCAGGCCGCAAGGCCAGCGTCGGCTTTCTGCTGCGGGCCCTGGATACACGGGAGACGGTCGCGGACTGCGTGACGCCGGGCGGGGAATGCCCCCTGAACGTGGACTGCGGGCTGCGGAGGGCGCTGTCCAGGGCCCGGGAGGCGTTTTACGAAGAGCTCGACGACGTCATCATCGCCCGCTTGCCGCACGCCCGGCAGATGGGGCCGGTGTTTGTGACCTTGGGCACCCGGGAGCCCGTCTGATCCCGTCCTGCCGCGGTTTTTCTACGGATCATAGAAATACTTCTACAGATCGTAGAAAACTAGGCTATATCTAGCATTTGAAATGCTAGTTTTGAACTGTCGGTTGAACCCCTCGACAGGAGAATGACATGCTTTCGGACCAGGCCCGCCCCATCATCGAAGCCACCTTGCCGCTCGTGGCTGAACGGCTTCCGCTGATCACCCCCAACTTTTACAGGCGCCTCTTCGCGGCCCACCCGGAGCTGCTGGACGGCCTCTTCAGCCGCTCCAACCAGAAGAGCGCCAAGCAGCAGCAGGCCCTGGCCGGAGGCTTCGCCGCCTTCGCCTCGCACCTGGTGGACCATCCGGGCACCCTGCCGGAGGCCGTGCTGTCCCGGATCGCGCACAAGCACGCGTCACTGGGCATCGTGGAGGAGCAGTATCCGGTCGTCTACAAGTACCTGTTCGAGGCCATCGCCGAGGAATTGTCCGACGTCATCACCGAGGACATCGCGAACGCCTGGACCGAGGTCTACTGGCTGATGGCCCACGCCCTGATCAAGATCGAGAAGGGCCTGTACGCCGCAACCGGCAACGACAAGCCCTGGTCGCCCTGGACGCTTGTGGACAAGCGCCCCGCCGGCATCGGGTCCGTGACCTTTGTGTTCGAGGCCGCCGACCGGACGCCGGTAAGCCCGGCGAAACCGGGTCAGTTCGTCAGCGTCCGAGTCGCCATGGACGACGGCATCCGGCAGGTCCGCCAGTACTCGCTGCACTCCGACACTGATTCACTGCAGCGGATCTTCACCACGAAGATCGACAACGACGGGGAGGTCTCGCCCGTGCTGCACAACAAGGTCCAGGTGGGCGACGTCGTCGAACTGTCCAATCCGTACGGTGACGTGACGCTCGGCGACGGTGAGCACCCGCTCGTGCTGGCGTCCGCGGGCATCGGCTGCACCCCGACGGCCTCGATCCTGCGGTCACTCGCCGCCGAAGGCTCCGGCCGCGAGGTCCTGGTTCTGCACGCGGACCAGGAAATGGGCAGCTGGGCCCTGAAGGACCAGATGAGCGCCGACGTCGACCGGCTGGATTCCGCCCGGCTGCAGCTATGGCTCGAACAGCCCGAAGAAGGATTCCGCCAGGGCTTTATGACGCTCGACGGCCTGGACATCCCGGCCGATGCGTCGGTCTACCTCTGCGGACCGCTGCCGTTCATGAAGTCCATCCGCTCGCAGGCGCTGGCCTCCGGCATCCCCGCGGAGCACATCCACTACGAGGTCTTCGGACCCGATCTGTGGCTCGCTTCCGCCTGACCCCCTGGCCCAACTGGGTCGCAGATAGTGCACTCATTCGACGCCCATGAGTGCATTATCTGCGACCCAGTTGGGTGAGAGGGCGGGGGCTGCTAGCGGCGGACGAGTTCCAGGACGCTGTCCCGCAGCCGTTCCATGGTCGGCCGGTCCACGGCCTCGGCGTTCAGCCTCAGGTACGGCTCGGTGTTGGATGCGCGCAGGTTGAACCACCACTGGCCGTCGTCCGAGGTGAAGGTCAGGCCGTCGAGCTCGTCCAGGCCGACGCCGTCGACCTCGTACTCCGCCCGGACCCGGGCCACGGCCGCCGGGACGTCAGCGAGTTTGGAGTTGATCTCGCCGGAGGAAACGTAGGGTTCGTACTCGCGGCCGAGCTCGGACAGCGGACCGTCCTGCTCGCCGAGGGCGGCCAGCACGTGCATGGCCGCCAGCATGCCGGTGTCGGCGTTGTAGAAGTCGCGGAAGTAGTAGTGCGCGGAGTGCTCGCCGCCGAAGACGGCGCCTTCCTTGGCCATCACGGCCTTGATGAAGGAGTGCCCCACTCGCGTGCGCACGGCCCGGCCGCCGTCGTGCGCCACCAGCTCCGGCACCGCGCGGGAGGTGATCAGGTTGTGGATGATCACCGGCGTCTGTTCGCCGGCGGCCCTGGCGCGGCGGATCTCCCGGCGCGCCACCAGGGCCGTCACGGCCGAGGGCGAGACCGGGGCGCCCTTCTCATCGATCACGAAGCAGCGGTCGGCGTCGCCGTCGAAGGCCAGGCCGATATCCGCGCCGTGGCTGACCACCGCCGCCTGCAGGTCCACCAGGTTGGCCGGCTCCAGCGGATTGGCCTCGTGGTTCGGGAACGAGCCGTCAAGCTCGAAATACAGCGGCACAATGTCCAGCGGCAGCGCGTCCAGCAGCCGGTCCCCGAGCACGGCGGGCGTCGTCATGCCCGCCATGCCGTTGCCGGCGTCGACGACGACCTTCAGCGGCCGCGATCCGCCCAGATCCACCAGCGAGCGCAGGTAGAGGGCATAGTCCTTGAGCACGTCATGCACGCCGGTGGTGCCGGATTTCTCCGCGGCCGGGATGCCCTCCGCCAGGTAGGTCTCGGCGAGCGCCTGGATCTCCTTCAGCCCGGTCTCGGAGGACACGGGAACCGCGCCGGCCTGGGCCAGTTTGATGCCGTTGTACGCGGCGGGGTTGTGGCTGGCCGTGAACATGGCACCGGGCGCGTTCAACGACCCACAGGCGAAGTAGAGCTCATCGGTGGAAATCAGGTCCAGCAGCAGCACGTCCGCTCCGCGTCGGGTGGCGCCGGCCGCGAAGGCCTTGCTGAAGTCGGGGGAGGAGGGGCGCATGTCCCCGCCCACCAGCACTCTCCCGCCGGCAAGGGAAAGCACGTCGACGAAGGCGGCGCCGACGGCTTCGACGATGTCGTCGGAGATGGTGTCTCCGACCAGGCCGCGGATGTCGTACGCCTTGAATGAGGCGGAGAGGTCATAGGTCTTTCCAGTGCTGGTCACCGCACCATCGTACAAGGCCGGTCCCGGGCGCCGGCCCCGGGCGGAGCGGCGTTATCCACAGGCCGGGGTGCCGCGCCGGACACGCTGTCGCCCCGGGCTGGAATACTGGAGGCATGGACCAGCAGACGAGCACGGAGACCCGAAGCCAAGCCCTGGACGTGCTGCGGAGGCTGGTCGGCTCCGATGCGGCGGCCTTCCACCCCGGCCAGTTCGAGGCCATCGAGGCCCTCGTCGACAACGGCCGCCGGGCCCTGGTCGTCCAGCGCACGGGCTGGGGAAAATCCGCCGTCTACTTCGTCGCCTCGCTCCTGCTGCGCCAGCGCGGGGCCGGGCCAACGCTCATCGTTTCGCCGCTGCTGGCGCTGATGCGGGACCAGGTGGCCGCGGCGGAGCGGGCCGGGGTGCGGGCGATGGCGATCAACTCGGCCAATGCGACGGACTGGGGGCTGGTGCGCGATGCCCTGGCCGCGGACGAGGTGGACGTGCTGCTGGTGTCCCCGGAGCGGCTGACCAACCCCTCCTTCCGGGAAAACCAGCTGCCGGAACTGATCCGCCGGACCGGGCTGCTGGTGGTCGATGAGGCGCACTGCATCTCCGACTGGGGTCATGACTTCCGCCCGGACTACCGCCGGATCGCCGACCTGATCGCCCGGCTTCCGGAGAGCGTGCCGGTGCTGGCGACGACGGCGACGGCGAACTCGCGCGTCGTCGCCGACATCGAGGAGCAGTTGGGACGGGACGTGTACACGATCCGCGGCCCGCTGGGACGCGATTCGCTGCGGCTGGGCGTGCTGCGCCTGAGCGACTCCCGCGCGCGGCTGGGCTGGCTGCTGACGCACTTGGCCGCGCTGCCCGGCAGCGGCATCATTTACACGCTGACGGTCTCGGCCGCGGAGGACACCGCCCGGCTGCTGGCCGAAGCCGGCCACCGGGTGCTGCCGTACACCGGCCGGACGGACCCCGCCGAGCGGGAAACCGCCGAGGGCCTGCTGAAGAACAATGAGGTCAAGGCACTGGTGGCCACCAGCGCGCTGGGGATGGGCTTCGACAAACCGGACCTGGGGTTCGTTGTCCACCTGGGCGCACCGTCCTCGCCGGTGGCGTACTACCAGCAGGTGGGCCGTGCCGGCCGTGGCGCGGCCAACGCCGATGTGCTGCTCATGCCCGGCACCGAGGACAAGGACATTTGGCAGTATTTCGCCACCGCGTCCATGCCGTCCGAGGAGAAGGCGGCGGCGCTGCTGGAGGTGCTGGGAGAGGCGGGGACGGCGATGTCGACCGTGGCGCTGGAGGCCCGGGTGGACCTGCGCCGGACCCAGCTGGAGCTGCTGCTGAAGGTCCTGGCGGTGGACGGCGCGGTGGAGCGGGTCGGCGGCGGCTGGACGTCCACCGGCGTGCCGTGGGTGTACGACCGCGAGCGGTACCGGCGGATCGCCGCGGCCCGGGTCGCGGAGCAGGATTCAATGATCGTGTACGAGCAGACCTCCGGGTGCCGGATGGAATACGTCACCTCCGTGCTCGACGACGAAACGGCGGCCCGGTGCGGACGCTGCGACAACTGTGCCGGCCGCTGGTTCCCGGAGGACATCGCCCACACGGCGGTGGACGCCGCGGCCGCCACGCTGGCCAGGGCTGGCGTGGTCCTGGAGCCGCGGCTGCAGTGGCCGTCCGGAATGGACCGGTTGGGTGTGCCGGTGAAGGGCAAACTCAAGCCGGGCGAGCTCATGGCCGAGGGCCGGGCGCTGGCCAGGCTGACAGATCTGGGCTGGGGCGGGGCGCTGCGGGAGCTCTTCGCCGCCGGCGCACCGGACGGGCCGTTGC
>JBIOFK010000072.1:0-11286 GCA_044447065.1 Actinomycetales bacterium
ACGGTGCATCATGTCTGCGGAGCCGATATACACCACCGCATCCCCGGAGTTGGCGAAGGCGAACACCCGGGAATGCTCCAGGAACCTGCCCAGAATGGAGCGCACCGTGATGTTTTCGCTGAGCCCGGGGACGCCGGGGCGCAGCGAACAGATGCCGCGGACAATGACGTCCACCCGCACCCCGGCCTGCGAGGCGCGGTAGAGCGAATCGATGATCGCCTCGTCCACCATCGAATTGACCTTGATCTGCACCTTCGCCGCGATGCCGGCCCGGGCGTTGGAAATTTCCTTCTCGATCCGGTCAATCAGCCCGGACCGCACCGAACGCGGGGCCACCAGCAGGCGCTTGAACGTCGATTTCGGCGCATACCCGGAAAGCTGGTTGAACAGCTTGGACAGGTCCTCGCCCACCTGGTTGTCCGCCGTGAGCAGGCCCAGGTCCTCGTAGTAGCGGGCCGTGCGCGGGTGGTAATTGCCGGTGCCGATGTGGCAGTAGCGGCGCAGGCCGTCCAGTTCCTGGCGGACCACGAGGGAGAGTTTGCAGTGCGTCTTCAGGCCCACGATCCCGTACACCACGTGCACGCCGGCCTGCTCCAGTTTCCGGGCCCAGGAAATGTTGGCCTGCTCGTCGAAGCGGGCCTTGATCTCCACCAGTGCGAGGACCTGCTTTCCGGCCTCCGCCGCATCCACCAGCGCGTCAACGATCGGGGAGTCGCCCGAGGTCCGGTACAGGGTCTGCTTGATGGCCTGCACCTTCGGATCGGCGGCGGCCTGTTCCAGGAAGGCCTGGACGGAGGTCGAGAAGGAGTCATAGGGGTGGTGCAGCAGAATGTCCCGGCGGCGCATCGCGGCGAAGACATTCGCCGCCTTGGACGTCTCGGATTCGTTGAGGTAGCGGGAGGTGTGCGGAACCTGTTTCGGGTAGCGCAGGTCGCTGCGGTCGATCCGCCCGATCACCGACAGCCCGCGCATGTCCAGCGGGGCCGGCAGGGCATAGACCTCCGACTCCTCGACGCCGAGCTCCCGCACCAGCAGGGCGCGGATGTTGGGGTTGATGTCCGTGGTCACCTCCAGCCGCACGGGAGGTCCGAACCGGCGGCGCAGTAGCTCCTTTTCCAGCGCCTGCAGCAGATTTTCGGCGTCGTCCTCCTCGACCTCCAGGTCCTCGTTGCGGGTGACGCGGAAGCTGTGGTGCTCAAGCACTTCCATGCCGGGAAACAGCTGGTCGAGGTTCTGCGCGATCACCTCCTCCAGCGGGATGAACCGGGCCATCCGGCCGGCCACCGTTCCGGCGCGGGGACCGTCGACGGCGATCAGCCGGGGCAGCTGGTCCGGCACCTTGAGCCTGGCGAACAGTTCCTTGTCGCTCACGGGGTTGCGGACCACCACTGCCAGGTTCAGGGACAGCCCGGAAATGTACGGGAAGGGATGGGCCGGGTCCACGGCGAGCGGGGTCAGGATGGGGAAGACCTTCTCGGCGAACATGGCGGAGAGCCGCAGGGTAGCCGCCTCGTCCAGCTCGTCCCAGGTGACGATGTGGATCTGCTCGTACGCCAGGGCGGGGCGGATCTGGTCGGCGAAAACGTGCGCGTGCCGGGCCTGCAGCTCGTGGGCGGCGTTGCTGATCTGCTCCAGCACCTCGATGGGGCTCAGGCCGGCGGGGGAGGGCACGGCCAGCCCGGTGGCAATGCGCCGTTTCAGGCCCGCCACCCGGACCATGAAGAATTCGTCCAGGTTGGACGCGAAAATGGACAGGAAGTTCACCCGCTCCAGCAGCTGCAGGTCCGGATCCTCGGCCAGCTCCAGCACCCGGGCGTTGAAGGCGAGCCAGCTCAGCTCCCGGTCCAGGAACCTGTCCGGGCGGATGTCGCCGGAGGGCAGCAGGTTCGGGGCGAATTCCGGAATGTCGATCCGGTCCTGCGTCGCACGGGCGGCCTGCACCTCGGAGGAACCGAAACGGTCGGTTGCTGCCACGGCGGACGTGCTGGCGGTGCCGGTTGTTTCCGGTTTCATCCTCGGCTCCCTCAGGCGGTGGCTTTTACTGGCTTCAACACTACAAGTTTTTGCCCGGCCGCTGCGTCCTGGCGGGGGCATACATCACGTCCGCGTCCCAGCGGGTGAAGCCGAGGCCCTCGTATAGGGCGACGGCGGCCGCGTTGTCCGCGTCGACGTAGAGCATGATCGCCTTCAGCCCGGCGTTCTGCAGGTGCCGGATCCCGGCCACGGTCAGGGCCTTGCCGAGTCCGGTGCCCTGCGCGGCGGGGGTGACGCCGACGACGTAGACCTCCCCGGCCGCCGGGTGCCCGCCGCGGGCCGGATGCACCTTCGTCCAGTGGAAACCGAGGATCTCCCGGGGATCGGCGTCCCGGCTGGCCAGGAAGAATCCCGCCGGATCGAACCACTGCTCGTCCATCCGGGCCTGCAGGTCCGCCCGGGTCATTGCTCCCTGTTCGGGGTGGTGGGCAAAGGCCGCCGCGTTGGCTCGCAGCCACGCCTCCTCGTCCGTCCCCGGCAGAAAGGTCCGCAGGGTGACCCCGGCGGGCAGCGGCGGACCGGCCGCCGGCGCCGCGGCCGGCCGGCCGCCGAGGCGCATCCGCCACAGCTCCCGCACCGGGACGAAACCGAATTGGGCGGCGAGTTCCTCGGCGGCCTCGTGGTTGCCGTGCGACCACGCCTTAAGGCCGTCCAGGCCGCGGGCGGCGGCCAGCGTGCGCACCAGCAGCTCGCCGACCCCCTGGTTGCGGTAGCTGGGGTGCACAGCGAGCTCCAGCACGCCGTCGCCGCCCCGGAGGACGACGACGGCGACGCCGGCCAGGTCCGTCCGCGCGCCGGAGGCCGTGCCGTCAGCGGTGGCGTAGGCGGCCAGGGTGAGGAGGGAATCAGCTGTGGTTGCCGGGGACCGCAGGTCGATCAGCGTCTGCTCCGACAGCGGCGGGTTGCCGTCCTCCTCGGCGGCGGCGGCGGCCAGCAGCGTTATCTGTGCGGCCAGCGGCGGCTCCGGGGCTCCGGCGATCTGCTCCACGGGCCAGTCCAGCAAGGGTGTAGGGCTCATGGCCACAGCCTAGTGCGCCCCGCCCGGGGAGCACAGGCGAGGCATGCCCCGGTTTGAACCCGGGACGGGCCGCTGTGTATAGTTGCAGACTCAGTCCGGAATTGCCCGGACCGAGGGGGATGCACCAGTGGGGTGCCCGCGATACGTTCGACCCGTATGTCCTCCACCACGACGGCCATGTCTTCACCATGACGGCGCATTGGCCGTGAAACGGCTACTGGACCGGAAAGTCCGCTTCCTCCTCCGGAACGCGGACCAGGGTCAGCCGGTACCCGACGTTGCGCACGGTGCTGATGAGATTCTCATGGTCCGATCCGAGCTTGGCCCGGAGCCGGCGGATGTGGACATCCACCGTCCGGGTCCCGCCGTAATAGTCATAGCCCCACACCTCGTGCAGCAGCTGCGCACGGGTGAAGACCCGGCCCGGGTGCTGCGCCAGGTACTTTAGCAGCTCGAATTCCTTGTACGTCAGGTTCAGCGGCTCGCCGTTGACCCTGGCCGTATAGCTGGATTCGTCAATCACCACCCCGGCGGCCCGGATCTCGGTGCTTTCCGCGTCCGGGTCCCCGCTGGAACTGCGGGCCATCGCCAGCCGGAGCCGGGCCTCTACCTCGGCCGGTCCGGCGGATTCCAGGATGATGTCATCGGCAGCCCAGCCGGCCGAAATCGCGGCCATGCCGCCCTCGGTAAGGATCAGGATCAGCGGCGCTCCCGGCCCGGTGGCGCGCAGCAACTGAGTCAGCGAACGGGCGCCGGCCAGATCCTTGCGCGCGTCCAACATGATGACGTCGGTAGGCTCGGTGTCCAGCAGCGCCGTCGGTTCGGCGGCAAGAATGTGCACGCGGTGGCTGAGCAGCTCCAGGGCAGGAAGGATCTCCACCGAGGGTCCGGTGTGGTTCGTCAGTAACAGGATCTGCGCCATACATCCTCCAATGTGCTCAGCGCACACCATCGGGCGCCTCCCGCAGCGGGTGCGGTTGGTTTGTAAGGATTATAGCCGTCCGGTGTCCGGCGGGAGGCTGCGCCGGCGCCCCGGATCTTCGTATGACGTCTTCGTATGACGGCGGCATAGGGCAGGATGGAAGCGTGAAACAGTGGACTATGGGTGTGGCTTCGTTGGTGGCGCTGGTCGCCGTCGTTGCCGGAGCCTTCGGCCCGTTGGGCCTCACCCTGACCGTCGCGTTCGTACTGGTCGCCGCCTTTGGGATCGGCTGGCCGCAGTATCTCGGCGTTCCCGCCGCCAAGACGCTCGGCGCCATCATCGCCCTGGCGGGTGCCGGCGGCGCCATCGCCGCGGCGTACACCGGCGCCCCGGGCTACCTGCGCTGGCTGCCGGTGCCGCTGGCCCTGGGAGTGGCCGCCGTCTTCGTGGTGCAGCTGCTGCGCGGCACCGGCCAGAGCCACCGGCTGGAATCCACGCTGGGCGCCAGCACCGGCGTCGTCATTTCCTGCCTCGGCGCCGGCTGGATCGCCGCCCAGCGCTTCCTCGTTGCGGACCGGCAGCTGCTGCTGGTTACCGGGGTGAGCGCCGCCGTCGCCCTCGGAATCGGGCTGATCCGCTGGCCGGACCGCATCGTCGCCCCGCTGGCCATCCTGTTCGGCGCGCTCGCCGGGCCCCTGGCCGCGCTGCTGCTGACGGATGTGCACCTGCTCCCCGCCGCCGTCGTCGGCGCTGCCGTGGCGGCCGTGCTGGCAAGCTTCCGCAGCCTTGCCGTCGCGGGAGGCCCGCGGCGGAGCGTGCCGGCCGGGGCCGCCATGGGCATCGCGCCCATTCTCGCGCTCGGCGCGCTGGTCTACTTCATCGACAAGTTGCTCATCACCTGATCAGGACCCGACCGGTAGGTGGCCAAGACACCTGCGTCCTGGGCCCGCCGGCACCGTGTGGCGCGGTCCCGCCGGTCTTGTAGGATGAAGGCATGTCCGTACTTGGCTTGGAAATTTTCTTCATCTGCCTGCTGGTGGTTGCCGGCCTGTCCATGGCCTGGTTCGCCGGCCTGGTGGTCTGGCGCCTGTTCAAGGGCCAGCAATAAACCGCCGGAGCGGGATGAGCCGGCATGCCCATTGAAATACCGTCCGACCTGACTCCCGAGCTGGTCCCGCTGTCCTGGCTGATGGGGCACTGGGAGGGATCCGGCAGGCTCGGCACGGGCGAGGCGGATTCCGCGCACTTCAGCCAGCTGGTCAGTTTCACCTCCAATGGCCTGCCGTATCTTCGCTACACCGCGGAAAGCTGGCTCACGGACGAGGACGGCACCAGGCTGCGGCCGCTCTCCGTCGAGACCGGGTTCTGGGCGCTTGACCGCAAACTCAATGACGCCGACGGCGGCCCGGGCCTGGTTCCGGCGGACATCGTCCCCGCGCTGACCACCGCCGACGACGTCGAAGCGCTGCGCAACGCGGACGGCGGCTTCGACATCACCGCCACGATCGTCCATCCCGGCGGCATCGCGGAGCTGTACTACGGCAGCATCAAGGGCCCGCAGATCCAACTCGCCACGGACGCGGTGATGCGCGGCGCCGGCGCCAAGGACTACACGGCGGCGACCCGGATCTTCGGGCTTGTCAGCGGCGACCTTTTCTGGCGCTGGGACGTGGCGGCCTCCGGAAAAGCGCTCGAGGCGCATGCCTCCGCGATCCTGAAAAAACTGCCTCCGCAGCGCTAGCGTCCGCCGGCAGGAATAGCCCCACCGGCTTCGGCGTTGCCCCAGTATGAGCTATCTGAGCCCTCTTTTGTCCCGTCCCGGCGCCGTCGAAGCCGGCGGTCTGGATGCCGGCGTCGCCGCGCACTACGGCAATCCCCACGGCGAGCAGCGTGCCCTGGCCGGCTACCACGGAAAGCCGGGCAGCTCCGTCGTGGATCTCTCGCACCGCGGCGTGGTCACCGTCACCGGCCCGGACCGGCTGTCCTGGCTCAACTCGCTCTCCTCCCAGCAGCTCGCCGGTCTGGCCCCGGGCGTGTCCACCGAACTTCTCCTGCTCAGCATCCAGGGCCGGATCGACTACGACGCCAGGGTACTGGACGACGGCGAGGCCACTTGGCTGATCGTCGAAACCGCCGAGGCCGCCCCGCTGGCGCAATGGCTGGACGGCATGCGGTTCATGCTGCGCGTGGAGGTGGCCGACGTCTCCGCAGCGTGGGCCGTGGCCGGTGCAACGGTGCCCGTCCCCGGCTGGGAGGCGTATCAGGCCTGGACGGATCCGTGGCCCGCCGTCGCCGAGGGCGGCTACGCCTACACCGCTGTTGCCGAGGCGCAGCATCCTGGCTATGAACGCTCCTGGCATGAATACCTGATTCCCGCCGCCGAATTCGAGGCGGCGGTCGAGGGCCGCGTGCTGGCGGGCGCGTGGGCCGCCGAAGCGCTGCGCATTGCCGCCTGGCGGCCGCGCTGGGGAGCGGACATGGACGAGAAAACGATTCCGCACGAGCTGGACCTGCTCCGCACCGCTGTGCACCTGGCTAAGGGCTGCTACAAGGGCCAGGAAACCATCGCCCGGGTGCACAATCTCGGGCATCCTCCGCGGCGGCTGGTCTTTCTTCAGCTCGACGGCAGCCAGCACACTCTGCCCGCCCCCGGCAGCGCGGTACTGGCCGGCGGGCGCGCCGTCGGCACCGCGACGTCGGTGGCCCAGCACTACGAGATGGGTCCGGTGGCGCTGGCGGTGATCAAGCGCAGCGTCGACCCCGGCGCGGTCCTGACCGTCGACGACGCCGGTGAACTTTACGCCGCCGCGCAGGAACTGATTGTGGCCCCGGACGCCGGGCAGGTCGTGGGCCGGCAGAAGGGTTTCCTCCGCACCCCGCACTAGGAGCCCGTGCGGAACGCGGACCCTGTTGCCAGCAGATACTCCGGGTGGAATAATCAAGGTGGACTATTAGTCCGAGTCCGTCAATGAAAGCTGCTGCCATGGCCGGAACCGCACCGCTGACGCCGCTGGGCGTCGCCGCGCTCTCGCTGCTGGCGGAACGGCCGATGCACCCGTACGAGATGTACCAGCTCCTCATCCAGCGCCGCGGGGACAGGCTGGTCAAGGTCAGGCCGGGAACGCTGTACCACGGCGTCGGCCGGCTGGCCGAGGACGGTCTGGTGGAGGCGACGGGTACGGAACGGGAAGGCAACCGGCCCGAACGGACCACCTACCGGATTTCCGCCGCCGGCCGGGCCGCCTTGCGGGCGCGGCTGCGCGAACTGCTGGCGGTCCCGCTGAATGAATACCCGGGATTTCCGCTGGCTGTTTCGGAGGCGTACCACCTGCCCCGGGAGGAGGTCCTCGCCCTGCTGGAGCGCCGGCTCGGTGCGCTCGAGTGCACCGCCGGCAACCTCTCGGCGGCCACCGCCGCCGTCGAAGGCAAGGAACTGGCACCGAAATACTGGCTGGATATCCGCTACCAGCAAGCCATCCTCCAGTCGGAAATCGACTGGATCACAAAACTTCACACCGAACTCCGCTCCGGCGCCATCCACTGGTAGCGTCCGGACTCTGCAAAGGAAAACCCATGGAAAACGTGGCCAAACCGTGGCCGGCCCTCTGGTCGCTCGTCATCGGCTTCTTTATGATCCTGATCGACACCACCATCGTCTCGGTGGCGAATCCGAAGATCATGGAGGGCCTGAACACCGACATTAACTCGGTCATCTGGGTCACCAGCGCCTATCTGCTGGCCTATGCCGTGCCGCTGCTGGTCACCGGCCGGCTCGGCGACCGCTTCGGACCGAAAAAGCTCTACCTCTCGGGACTGGTCGTCTTCACGCTGTCCTCGCTCTGGTGCGGGCTCTCCGGGGACATCACGATGTTGATCGTCGCCCGCGTGTTCCAGGGACTGGGTGCCGCCCTGATGACGCCGCAGACCATGGCCGTGATCACCCGCATCTTCCCGCCGGACCGGCGCGGACAGGCCATGGGCCTGTGGGGCGCCACGGCCGGCGTGGCCACCCTGGTCGGACCGATCCTGGGCGGCGTCCTGGTGGACGGGCTCGGCTGGGCCTGGATCTTCTTCATCAACGTTCCGATCGGCATCGTGGCGTTCATCCTGGCCTGGCGGCTGGTTCCGTCCCTGCAGACCCACCCGCACAAGTTTGATATCCCCGGGGTGCTGCTCAGCGCCGTCGGCCTGTTCCTGCTCGTCTTCGGCATCCAGGAAGGCAACACGTACAGCTGGGGCACCATCACCGGTCCCATCACGGTCTGGGGACTGATCATCGCCGGCATCGTGGTGCTGGTGGTGTTCGTGATCTGGCAGGCCAGGAACACCGGCGAGCCGCTGGTGCCCCTGGCCCTGTTCAAGGACCGCAACTTCTCGCTCGCCAATGTCGGCATCACGGTGATGGGCTTCAGCATTACCGCCATGACGCTGCCGCTGATTTTCTACTACCAGGTGGTCCGGGGCCTGACCCCTACCCAGTCCGCGCTGATGATGGTTCCGATGGCCGTGCTTTCCGGCGTGCTGGCCCCGGTGATGGGCAAGGTCATCGATATCGTCAATCCGAAGTTCATCACGGCCGGGGCGTTCGTGCTGATGGCCGTGGCCCTGTTCTGGAACGCGGCGCTGATCGCCCCGGATACCGCCATCTGGCTCTTCCTGCTGCCCAGCGCGGTGCTCGGCCTGGCCAACGCCGGCATCTGGGCGCCGCTGTCCACCACCGCCACCCGCAATCTGCCGCCGCGCCAGGCCGGCGCCGGGGCGGGTATCTACAACACCACCCGGCAGGTGGGCGCAGTCCTCGGCTCGGCGGCGATCGCGGCGCTGATCTCCGGCCGGCTGGCCGTTGAACTGCCGCACAAGCCCGGCGGAGCGGCCGCGCCCTCGATGGAGTTCTCCGGTCCGCTCCCGGACGCGCTGCACGCGGGATTTTCGACGGCGATGAGCCAGGCCACGCTGCTGCCGGCCTGCGTCATCATCCTCGGAGCCCTGACGGCTGTCTTCTTTGCCAAACCGGAGGCGACCAACGGCTGGACCCACGCGGCAGCCGGCAAGCACGCGGCCCCGGCGGCGGAAGTCCAAGCCGGCTAGGCCGTCTAGGCCGTCTTGTCGGACACGACGGCGCGCCGGGGAAGTGGTTTTGCGCCGGGGAAACCGGTGGGCGCCGGGGAAAAAGGAATGCGCCGCGGAATTATCCGCGGCGCATTCCTTTTTCGGCGGCGCGAAGCCGTTTCGGTGGCGCGGTTCCGCCGGCTGGGCGCCCGGCGCCCGCCGGTGCTGCTCAGCGCAGCAGCACCGACGTCTGGGTTCCCGCCCAGTCCAGTCCCAGCGAGCGGGCCAGCCTGTTGGAGGCGGTGTTGCTGACTTCGGCGCGCCACTGCAGCACCAGCCCGGAGGCCAGGGCGTCATGTGCGGCGATCGCGGCGGCCAGCTGGCCCGTTCCTCTGCGCCGGCTCTCCGGAGCCACCAATACTCCCAGCTGGGCCAGCAGCCCCTGCACCTCGGTGTAGGCACCGCATGCCACCGGGGCGCCGTCGTCGATCAGGGTGAACCGGTGATCCAGCCGGTCCAGCCCCACCTCATTGACGTCATCGGGCGGGCAGAGCCGTTCCAGGGCCGTGGCGTCGGACGCGGACTGCGAAACGGTGGTCTCCCGGGCGGGCTGGCGCAGCGGAAGGTCGTCGGCGAAGTACAGGGACCCGGTGCCGAGCCCGTGACCGCCGTGCGCACGGGTGATCCGAAGCAGCGTCGCATGGTCGGCGAGTTCGTCGTCGTCGAGCCCGTCGGCGGTCCGGACGACGGCGGCGGGCGCCACGAGCGCGCTGCGGCCGAAGAGCCGCACGAAGACGGCGGACGCGCCGCCATCGCCGCTAATCCGGTACTGGCGTCCGGTCGAGCCGGCCAGCGCGCCGTCCGCGAAGCCGAGCATCCGCTCCCAGGCGAGCAGGACAATGGCGGCAGACGAGGGCTCGAAGGTCATTCCCCCACGCTACCGCCCTAGCCGAACAGGACCTCGGCCTCGTCGTAGCGGTACTGCGGAACGGTCTTGAGGTTGCCCAGCGCCGCGTCGAAGCCGACATGCTGGATATCGGTGCCGGCGAGGGAAACCATGGTGCCCCAGCGGCCGTCGACCACCGAATCGATGGCGGCCATCCCGAGCCGGGTGGCCAGGACGCGGTCGAACGCGGAGGGAACGCCGCCGCGCTGGATGTGGCCCAGCGTCGTTGCCCTGGTCTCGATGCCCGTGCGGGCCTCGACCTCCGGGGCCAACTGGTCGGCGATGCCGCCCAGCCTCGGCCGGCCGAAGGTGTCCATTCCGCGCTCCGAATGCGGGGACTCAAGGTGGGCCGGGACGAAGCCTTCGGCAACGACAACCAGCGGGGCGCGGCCGCGGTCGTGGGCTTCGGTGACCCAGCCGACGATCTCGTCCATGCTGACCCGCTGCTCCGGAATGAGGATCGCGTGGGCGCCGGAGGCCATGCCGGCGTGCAGCGCGATCCAGCCCACGTGCCGGCCCATCACCTCGGCGATCATGCAGCGGTGGTGGGATTCGCCCGTGGTCCGCAGCCTGTCGATGGCCTCGGTGGCGATCTGCACGGCGGTATCGAAGCCGAAGGTGTAATCCGTGGCGTCCAGGTCGTTGTCGACGGTCTTCGGAACGCCGACGATTTTCAGCCCGACGTCGGTGAGCCGCTTCGCCGCCGCGAGGGTACCTTCGCCGCCGATCGCGATGATCGCGTCGATGCCCAGCCGCTTCATGTGGCCCTTGATCACCTCGGGGCCGCCGCCGCCGTCGAACGGGTTGGTCCGGGAGGTGCCCAGGATGGTGCCGCCCTGCTTGGAGATGCCGCGCACGCTCTGCCTGGGCAGGTCCATCACGTCGCCCTCGACGACGCCGCGCCAGCCATCGCGGAACCCGACGAATTCTTGTCCGTGGACCTTGATGCCCTTGAGCACGGCGCCGCGGATCACCGCGTTCAGCCCGGGGCAGTCGCCGCCGCTGGTAAGAATTCCGATTTTCATGCGAGCTCAATCCTGTCGTGGAGGGTCGTGTTTCCGCGAGCACTCCGTTGAGCTCAACTCTCCGATTGTATTCGGTGGTGTGACGTAGGCAACCCGGACGCGGCACCAGCGGCGGCTGCGGCGGGCCGGCGCCGGGTCAGTTCCGGCCGCCGGAGGCCCGGATGATGCCGCCGATGGCCAGTGCCGCACCGGTGCCCAGCAGCAGCCAAAGCAGCACCTGGCCGGCGTCGAGGGCCAGTCCGCTTTGCCGGGCAAGGATCAGCAGCACTCCGATCGCGGCCAGCAGCAGGCC
>JBIOFK010000073.1:0-11190 GCA_044447065.1 Actinomycetales bacterium
CGCCGGCCACGGGGCCACGCCGGAAAGACCCCGGCTGCTGGATGGATTGCGCGTCCTCAATGCGGACTCGCTGCTCTGGTCCCTGATGGTGGGCGCGATGTTCGTGGTACTCACTGCTGAGGCCATCAACGTGCTGGAGATCTTCCTGGCCCGGCGCACGCTGGGCGCCACGGAGACCCAATACGGACTGCTCTCCGCGGTGATGGGCGTCGGCGTGATTGCCGGTTCGCTGGCCGCGGGCCAGATCAGGACCGAAAAGGTCAGGCTGATCGCCTTCCTGGGCTCCGTTGGCGGGGCGTCGCTGATGGTCCTCGCCATGGGCCTGGTTCCCTCGCTGGGCGTGCTGTACGTCGTCGTCGCTATAGGCGGGATAGCCATCGGCGCACTGAACGCCACCTTCGGGGCGCTGATCATGATGCGCACGCCGGAGGCCAAGCGTGGCCAGGTCTCGGCCATCTCGGTGGGCCTCACGCGCGCCGTATCCATCGGCGCCCTCGGCCTGGGCGGGCTGCTGGGAAGCCTGTTCGATCCCCGAACCGGGTTCTTGATCTGCGGAGCGTTCAGCCTGCTGGTGTCGATGATCCTTGCCGCCGTGGTGGCGGCTCAACACCCCGTGCTCGACGTCCCGGGCGTCGGCGCCCCGGCGGCTGATCGTCCGGCGGCGGATAGTCCGGCTGTTGATCGTCCGGCGGCGGATGGTTCTGCGGTTGACGGTTCGGCGGCTGGGAATCCAGCAGGGGCGAGTTCGGCGGCGGAGACCCGCAGCTCAGCCGGGGATCAGGAAGCCCTCCAGCACCAGATTGCGGACGTCGTGGCGCAACTGGACACCGAACGCGGGATCGCTGCGCTCAAGTAGTCCCGCCAATGCCGCGATGAGCTGCCCGACAGCCAAATCGCCGTCGCACGCCGAGACGAAACCCGCCAGCTCCGTACTGAGCAGGTTAGTCCGCCTCAGTCCTGCCCCCTGGCGGACCAGGATCACTCCCGGATGTTCCGCGCCCGGCCGCTGGTGCCGCTCTTCGGTGACGTCCTCGGCCACCAGCAGGTGGGCTGCGTCCAGTTCCGCGCCCGACAGCCAGTCGAAACGTTCGACGGCGGCGCCGAGGACAGGGCCGAGCGGGCTTTGGAGGGGATGTGTAAGCTCCTCGAAACGCCTGAGCCGCGGCGCAGCGGACCGATCCGGGCGGCGCAGCCAGATGTAGCCGAAGCCGATCCCCTCGACGTTGCGCGCCGCAAAATCCTTCAGGTATGCCCCGTACGCACGAACATAGTGGCCGCGGTCACGGCCTTCGGCGGCGTCCTTCAGCCACGTTTCCGCGTACCTGGCCGGCGATGCGACGTCCCGCTGGATAAACCACGCGTCCGCGCTGTCCGGGACCCAGCTGCGCGGGCGCTCGTCCCACGGACAGTCGGCGGGTATTTCCCAGTTGCCGAGCAGCTGGGCCGTTCCACCGGCAATCAGGGCGGACGGCAGCCTACGCACCAGCGTGGCGACAATGTCGTCTCCCGGCAGGCCGCCGTCGCGGTATGTGAACTGCTCGGCCGCCGTTTCGCCCCGATTCCTCGGAGTGATCACGAAGGGCGGGTTGGACACGACCAGGTCAAAGCTCTCCCCGGCGACGGGTTCGAGCAGGCTGCCCAGACGCAGGCTGATCCGTCCTTCGGGATGCTCTGGGTCTACGCCGAGCATTCCCGAATTGAGCAGTACGTTGAACCGAGTGAATGCGAGGGCGCGGGCGGAGATATCCGTGGCAGTGACATGCTGCGCGTGCTGAAGCAGGTGGAAGGTCTGAATTCCGCAGCCGGCGCCCAGGTCCAGTGCCCTTGCCACCGGCCGCCGGACGGTTAGCTGCGCAAGGGTCAGGGACGCGTGGCCAATGCCCAGAACATGGTCCTTGCGCAGGACTCCGTCGCGCTGGTGGGCCGAAAGATCACTCGCAACCCACAAGTCCGCTCCGCCGCCGCCGTCCGCGGTGGCCTCCCAGCCGTAGGGGCGGAGGTCGACCAGGGCTGTCCACATCACATCCGCGGGTTTCTGCGGCGCGGCGCCCGCCGGAGCGGTGAGCTCCGTGCCGGCAAACTCCGGGCCGGCGGCCACCGGAGCGGCAAGGCCCAACTGTCGAAGACCGTTCACGCCGGTGCGCGGAAATGCCGCTGACAGCCGCACTTCGGAAACCGGCTGGCCAAGCAGCCACACGAAGACAACAACGGCCAGTCCCTCGGTCGCACGGGCGGCGGGGACATCATCGACGACCAGAAGCGCGGGCACCGTCTGGTCCCGGCCGAGAGCCTCGCTGGCGCTCACCCCCAGTAGCTCGGCGACACCGTCGACAGTGTAATGAACTGATGCCAGATCCGACGCGAGAGCCGCCAGCAGCGACAGATCCGCGCTGACGGGTGCATCCGGCACTAGAGCGAACGCGGCTGGCTCCGGCACAGGCGATTTGGCAGTAGATTCCACGCTGCCAGTTTAGGTCCGGCCCGGCTCAAAGCGGGCCTGTCGGGATTCGGCCTGCCCGCGGCTGGCCGGTCCCGCGCCAGGACCCCGCGTCCGCCTTCCGGCTTCCGGTCGCGGTTTCAGGCCGCGCAGCCCCGCGGACAGGACAGCGTGGCCGGCGAGGCGGCGCACTCCGCGCAGTACAGGCTCAGGGTCCGGCAGGAGGGATTGGAGCAGTTTTCGAATTTGTTGGTAGGGGCGCTGCACCGCACGCAGCGGCCGATGGTTTTTGACTCGTCGCTAAATTCGAGGTGCATCCGCCGATCAAAGACATACAGGGAGCCCTCCCACAGTCCCCGGTCCCGGAACGTTTCGCCGTAACGGGCGATCCCGCCGTCGAGCTGGTAAACCTGATTAAAGCCCCGGTTCACCATCAGTGAACTCAGGACCTCACAACGGACGCCGCCGGTGCAATAGGTGACCACGGGCCGGTCCTTGAGGTCGTCATACTTGCCGGACTCGAGTTCGGCAATGAAGTCGTGGGTGGTGGCGACATCGGGAACCACCGCGTTCCTGAATTTTCCGATCTGCGCCTCGAAGGCGTTGCGGCCGTCGAAGAAGACGACGTCGTCGCCTCTTGTTGCCACGAGTTCGTGCAGTTCCGCGGGTTGAAGATGCGTGCCGCCGCCGACCACACCCTGCTGATCGACCCGAAGCTCCCCTGGCGCGCCAAAACTGACGATCTCGGCCCGGACTTTGACGCTTAGCCGGGGGAAATCTTCCGCCGATCCGTCCGACCACTTCACGTCGATGCCGGCGAAGCCCTTGTATTCGCGGGTGGTCTTCAGATATGCCTTCACGGCGTTCAGCTCCCCGCCAACGGTGGCGTTGATGCCGTCTTTGGACAGCAGGATGCGGCCGCGAAGGCCAAGCTTTTCGCATAACGCCCGCTGCCAGAGGCGAACGGCGTCGGGATCGGCCAGGGGTGTGAAGCCGTAGAAGAGAACTATCCGGTGTAATGCCACCTGTTAAGCGTACGCGGCGCCTGCCACCCGGGCCGCGGGTGGAAAGATGGGTGCGTGCCCCTTTCCGACTCCCTGATCTCCTTGCTGGGCCGTGGCCCGGATCCGGAGCAGCTTCAGCACGTCCGGACCATTCCGGCGCGACGTGCCGTCAACGAGCCGTGGCCGGAATGGGTGCATCCCGATATCGTGGCGGCCTACGGCTCGCTGGGGGTCCACGAGCCGTGGCGGCATCAGGTGTTGGGCGCGAGTGCGGCGCACGAAGGCCGCCATGTGGTCATTGCCACCGGAACAGCTTCGGGAAAGTCATTGGCTTACCAGCTACCGGCCCTGGACGCGGTTCACCGGGCCGAGCTGCGGGTGCTGGAAAATCCGGGCAAGATCGACCCGGCGGGTGCCGTCGCGCTGTATCTGTCCCCGACCAAGGCATTGGCCGCCGACCAGCTGAACGCGATCAATGCGCTGAAGCTGGCCACCGTGCGGGCGGCGACGTACGACGGCGACACCGAGCAGGGCGAACGGCGCTGGATCCGGGACCACGCCAACGTCGTCTTGGCTAACCCGGACATGTTGCACTTCGGGATCCTGCCGAACCATGCATGGTGGGCGCGGTACTTCCGCCGGCTCACGTACGTGATCATTGACGAGTCCCACAGCTATCGCGGCGTTTTCGGCTCCAACGTGGCGAACCTGCTCAGGCGGCTCCGGCGGATTTGCTCCTACTACGGCTCGGACCCCGTGTTCATAGCTGCGTCCGCCACCTCCTCCGGCCCCGCGGAATCCTTCAGCCGGCTGATCGGGGCCCCGGTGACCGCCATAACGGAGGACTGCTCTCCGCACGGCTCCACCACCGTGGCGTTCTGGGAGCCCGCGCTGACGGAGCTCCGCGGCGAGAACGACGCGAAGGAACGGCGCACGGCGGTGGCGGAAACCGCCGATCTGCTGGCCAACCTGGTCTCCGCCCGGGTCCGGACGATCGCATTCATCAAATCCAGGCGCGGCGCCGAGAGTATCTCCAGTATCGCCAAACGGCTGCTGGACGAGGTGGACCACAGCCTCCCCCAGCGGGTGGCGGCGTACCGCTCGGGCTATCTGCCGGAAGAGCGCCGCGCCCTGGAGCAGGCGCTGCGGTCGGGTGAGCTGTTGGGGATTGCCAGTACCTCCGCCCTGGAGCTTGGCATCGACATTTCCGGGCTCGATGCCGTGCTGGTGGCAGGCTGGCCGGGGACGCGGGCGTCCCTGTTCCAGCAGATCGGCCGGGCCGGGCGGGCGGGCCAGGACGCTATCGCGGCGTTCGTGGCCAGCGACGACCCGCTGGACACCTACCTGGTCCACCACCCGGAGGCGATTTTCGACGTGTCTGTCGAGGCGACGGTTTTTGATCCGTCCAACCCCTATGTGCTGGGCCCGCACCTGTGTGCGGCTGCCGCCGAACTGCCGCTCAACCCCGGCGAGCTGGAACTGTTCGGCCCGACGTGCGCGGGCCTCCTGGATCGGCTGGTCGCCGATGGCTACCTGCGCAGGCGGCCGGCCGGCTGGTTCTGGACACATCCGCAGAGCGCCGCCGGAATGGTCAATCTGCGCGCCGACGGCGGCGGTCCGATCAATATTGTCGAGGCTGACACGGGAACGCTGCTCGGCACCATGGACTCGCCGCAGTCGCACTATCAGGCTCACCAAGGAGCTGTCTACGTCCACCAGGGCGAGACCTTCATCGTCCAGGAACTCAATGAGCAGGACCACTGCGCCGTGGTGCGGCGCGGCAACCCCGACTACTACACCACTGCCCGCGACGTGACCCAGATCGAGGTTCTTGATTCCCTGCGGCACGAACTCTGGGGACCGGTGGAGGTCCACTTCGGAGACGTCCAGGTCACCACGCAGGTGGTTTCCTTCCAGCGAAAGGCTTTCGTCTCCAACGAGGTGCTCGGCGAGGAGCCCCTGGAGCTGGGGGCGCGGGATCTGTTCACCAAAGCCGTCTGGTTCAGCATGGACAACGACACGCTCATTCGCGGCGGGCTGGTGGAACCGCAGTTTCCCGGGGCGCTGCACGCAGCGGAGCACGCGGCCATCGGACTGCTGCCACTGGTGGCGTCGAGTGACCGGTGGGACGTGGGCGGCGTTTCTACTGCTCTGCACGCCGACACCGGCCAGCCGACCATTTTCGTCTATGACGGCCATGCCGGCGGAGCCGGGTTTGCCGAGCGCGGATTCGAGGCGGCCCGGATCTGGCTCCGGGCCACCCGGGACGCCATCAAGGCCTGCGAATGTGAGTCCGGCTGCCCCTCCTGCGTGCAGTCTCCCAAATGCGGAAACAAAAACAACCCGCTGGACAAGGGCGGGGCAGTACTGCTCATCGACACCATCCTGGCGCACGCGGGTGACCGTCGCGAGGATCTCCACCCTGCTGACCGGCCACCCGGGCCTGAAACGGCGTCCGCGCTGCCGACTGCCCGATGGCTCCCGCTGCCGCCTACGGGGGCGGACCCGCCCGGGCCCTCCCGCTAGCGGCTCCCAGCGGAGCCGGCAGGGGGAGCCTGGTCTGTACGTCCACCACGTCCAAATCCTGCCCGGACACGAGACAGCGGACGAGTTCCGCGCCATGGGCACCGGCGACGTCGGCGGCAACGGTACAGGGATCACCCGGAATAAGGTCCCTGGCCGCATCGGCCCCGGCCAGGGCGGCCAGGTCCGCCGCTGTGGCTGCCCTGGCGGCCCCGTTGACGGCCTGCAGGAGCAGCACGACCGCCACAATCATGCAGGTAAGGACCACGACCAGGCCCACAATCAACACGGTTCCGGCACCGTCCTCACGGTCCCTCGATAGGGCGGATGAACGGGCGGATGATCTGGCGGATACCGCCTGGCTCATGGTGGCCGCCTCCTGAAGGCCTGCGGCAGAGCGGCAGCGGCCAGCGCCGCGGGCGTGTCGACGCGGGCCGTCGCCGAGGCCGTCAACGGGCCGGGCATCAGCCTGCCCAGCGGACCCGGGACTGACATTTCCACAGTGATCGACACAGAGCCGCCGTGTGCGGCAATGGCCACGCGGACGGCATTCCCGACCTGTTCCCGCACGGCGGCTTCGGCGTTCGCGTTTGGCTCACCCCTGGCGAGGACGCGGGCTCCCGCCCGGGCGGCCGCCTCCAACCTCAGCTGGCTGATGCCGGCCGTCGCGCCGAACATCAGCAGCGCCAGCAGCAGGACGACAGCGGGAAGGCCGACAGCCAACTCGGCCGTCACACTACCCTCAGCCGGGGTGCGGCCGGGTCGAAGCCCGGGACCGGTGATAGCAACCACGACAGACCGGTCTAGGGGATTCTCAGCGCTGCCCGGATGATCCCGAGCAGGAAGCCGCGGACTTCGTCGCTGCGCAAGATGACCACGAGCAATCCGGCGAATCCCACCGCGGCCAGCGTGGCAATCGCATACTCGGCGGTCGCCATACCGGCCTCGTTAACGGCGGCTCGAAGCGGGCCGGCCGCCGGTCCCGGCGGGACCGATGGCGCTGCCGCACCGGGGAATAGCTCCACCACGTTCTCCGGAAAAGCATGCGGAACAGGTGAAACGGCGGGATGCCCCGGACCCAGCAATTCTGACTTGCGCATTGTTACTCCTTGATTGGTGTCCACCCCTTGCGGCGGCTAATCCAACTCTTCCCCGCCCTGTCGTCGGGTGGAATGCGTCGCCCCGCCCAAGTGCGGGTATGGACCCGGATTGGACCCTGTGGAGGAGCCGCCAGGCAGCTATTGGGGAACAGGGAGCAGTGAAAGAACCACCGGCACCACCCCGAAGCAAAGAAACGCCGGCAGAAAACACAGCCCCAACGGCAGGACCAGGGCCACGCCCAGCGCCGCGGCTTTCCTTTCCAGCACCCGGTGATCGGTCCGTCGCAGCCTTGCCGCCTCGGCGTGCAGCAGCGCCGACGATGGAGCCCCCGTCAGCACACCGAATTCCAGCGATCCGCGGATCACCAGCGCCTCCGGGTCCCGCGCACCGGAAGCGTGCCAGCATGCCTCCCAGGAGGCTCCCATGTCCAGTCCCGCAGCCACCGTCGCCAGAGTGCCCCGGAGCGGACCGTCAAGCTGCTTCGCGACGAGACCGAGGGCCCGGGCCAGGGGCAGCCCGCCTCCGATCGCCGCCGCCACCAGGTCCAGCGCAAGCGGCAGGTCCACACCCGCGATGCGGCCGGCGGTAGGCCGCCGCCCGCGCGCAACCGCCGCCGCTCCCAGCCCGGCTGCAGGGAGGGCCGCGGCAGGGAGGGCCCGGGTCGGAAGAAGGAGAACGCAGACACAGGATGCGAGCAGGATAAAGACGACCACGGCGGCCATGGCCGGCTACACGGATTCGGCCCGGCCGAGGAGCACGGCCGACCAGCAACGCCCGACGACGATCAGCGCGGTTCCGCCGGCAGTCAGGAGCCACCCGAGGGGGCCGCCCGTGAGAACCCGGACCGGGTCCGAGCCCATCAGAAAGCCCAGGAGAACACCGACAGCGGGAAGCCACACAAGGACCCTGACCGTTGCCCTGGGTCCGGCGAGCGCAGTCTCCCGCTGGGCGGCCGCATCAATGTCCTGGTCCAGTGCCCCGGCAAACCGATGCAGGACACCGGCAAGGGGTGCCCCGCTGGCTTCCGCCACGTCGAGGCACGCGGCAAGCGCCGACCAGCGCAGCGAGTCCCGTCCGCAGGACCGCTCACAGGTGCTGCGGATTGCGGCGCTGACCGGGGTGCCGAGCAGGGATGCCCGGAGAGCCGCCTTGACCACCGAGGAGTGCGGTTCCGCCAACGGTCCGCCGGCGCCCACGGCCGCCCAGAGCTGAGGACCCGACCGTCCCGCGTCGAGCAGGGCGGCGGCCTGCTCGACGAGACGGACGACCTCCTGGTCGGCAGGAGCGGTCTTCCGCGGCCGGAAAACAGCGAAACCGGTCAGTGTGCGTCGGACCGGGCCCGCCGGGTCCGCGGACAGGCCCGCCGGAGTCGCGGACAGACCCAGCGCGGTCGCGGACAGGCCCGCGGCACAGCGTTCGTTCCAGCCCGCCGGCCGCCTGAACAGCAGCGCGGCGGACGCGGCCAGCAGGACAAAGACGAGAACGCCCATCAGCGCTCGTCAGTCGGAGTGCGCAGCAGCCGTTCCAGCTCGGTCCAGCCGGGCCGGTAGCTCCACCCGGCCGCGGTTCGCCGGAGCGCCGGCACCACCGTCAGCTGTCCGTCGCTGAGGACTACCAGGGCAATTTCGGCCAGACGCCGCCGGCCGCCGGACCGTTCCAGATGCAGGACGACGTCCACCGCACTGGCTGTTTGAAGGGTCACGGCCTGGGGGCTAAGGCCGGCCAGCGCCCCCAGGGCATGGAGCCTGGCCGGCACGTCGGCGCTGCTGTTGGCATGGACGGTGCCGCCGCCGGCGTGACCGGTATTGAGCGCTGCAAGGAGTTCGCGGACCTCTGCCCCGCGGCATTCGCCGACGATGAGACGGGTGGGGCTCATCCGGAGGGCCTGCCGCACAAGTTCGGCGAGATCCACCGCACCGGTGCCCTCTGCGTTGGCATGCCGCGATTCGAGGCTTAGTACGTGGGGGTGCGCCGGATTCAGCTCGGCGGCATCCTCGATGAGCACGATCCGCTCATTTCGGCCGCACAGCCCCAACAGGGTGGACAGCAGCGTGGTCTTGCCCGAGCCGGCGGCCCCGCTGATCAGGAAGCTGAGGCGGGATTCGATCAGGGAGCGCAGCAACGGTGCCGCCGTGGCATCGATGAATCCGTTGACGGTGAGCTCCTGCAGGCTGAATACCGAGGATCGGCGGATCCGCAGGGACAGTAGCGTGCCGGAGGTTGACACCGGCGGAATGACCGCATGCACCCGGAAGCCGCCGGGAAGGCGGACGTCGACGCAGGGCGAACTGTCATCCAGGCGCCGGCCGCCGGCGGAGACCAGTCGCGCGGCCAGTGCACGGAGGGACTCTTCGGAATCGAAGGCCGCGCCGCAGCGCTCGGCACCCCTGCCGGCGTCCAGCCAGATTGACTGCGGGCCGTTGACGAAGATGTCCGTCACCGCCGGGTCCCGGAGCAGGGGCTGCAATGGACCGAATCCCTGCAGTTCCGCGCTGATGCGTTCGACGGCGGCCAGCGAACCGGAGGTGCCCAGCAGGCGGCCGCTGGCCTGCACGGCGGTGGCAATACGGGAGGGCGTCAGCGGACCGGCCTCGGAGAGCACAGCGTTCCTGACGGAATCCATCAGATCCTCGTCCACCGCGGCGAGCGCGCGGAGCGAGCGGCGGTTCATGCCGCGGAGCTTCCGGCAAGGCCCAGCACCGCCCGCCCGAGCCGGCGGACCGGGCGCAGCCGGGCCAGGGAGGCAAGCTCGCCGCGCTCGGCGGCCGCCGGGGCACCGCGCAGCCCCGGGAGGTAGGACACCAGCGGGAGCCCCAGCGAACGCGCGATGATCTCCGGGTCAAGCCCCTCCCGCAACGGACCGCGGACCACCACCGAGGTGGGCAGCGGAGGCAGACGCCCCAGCAGCTGGGCACTGGCAACGACCGGCCGCAAACGGGCGGGAACCACCACGATCAGCAGGTCGCAGTACTGGGCAAGCCCCTCGACCGCCTCCCTGCCCCGACCCAGGTCGACGACGCACAGCCGAAAGCCGCGTCGGGCAGCCGCCAGAACCTCCGCCCCGAGCGCACCGGACCGGAGCGGATGCACCGCGGCGTGGCTCTCCTGCCCCCAGGACAGCAGCGAAAAACCCGCCGTGACGGGCAACGAAGCCGCCAGTTGGGCCGGATTGATGGTACCCGAGGCTCCGGCGAGATCGGGCCAGCGCAGCCCGGAAAGCCCCTCCGGGGACAGCGCCAGTTCAAGGCCGCCACCCCATTCATCCCCATCGACCAGCAGCGCCTCGATCCCCTCGCCCGCCGCCCAGGCGGCCAGCAGGACCGACAGGGTGGAGGCGCCCGCGCCACCACAGCCGCCGGCCACGCCGATCACCGTTCCCCCGGAAACCGGGTCACGCAGTCTGCCCAGGTATCCAGCCAGCCATTCGGCCGCCTCCGGCAGGACCGCCACCCGTTCAATACCCGCATCCGCGGCGTACCGCCACAGGGCCCCGGACGTTCCAGCCAGCCCCACCAGCACTGCCGGACACCCCGGCGCCGCGGGCGCATGCTGCATGTCGCTGCCGACGAGGACCGCTCCGGCCATACTGAGCAGGCCCGCGCTTTCCTGGAATGATCCGACCTGGACCAGGCGCACGGCGGCGGCCGCGGCGACCCGTGCCACTTCATCGGCGAGCGCCGGCAGGGCGGTCACCAGGACCACTGTCAGCTCGGCTGCGGATCTGCCGTCCCGGCGCGCCCGGCCGGGCCCTGCGGATCCGGCCGATACGACTGATACGGCGGACCCTGCGGATCCGGCCACCGGCCGCGTTCCCGTCCGGAGCAGGGCGGACCGGCGGGAGGACGACGGGGCGGGGGCTACGGGAGAGGCCATGGCCCCATCCTGCAACTCCGGCAGCCCTCCGGCGGTGCCGGTCCGGCCATATGTGGGCGGAATCCGGAGGCGTGGAGGGTGTGGAGGACTCCCGCGTGGGCCGCAACACTTATTGAGGACCGAATCCGTCCTGAATCGGGCCGGCCGTGCGCCGGCGCAAGGCACAATGGATCCATGTATGTGCTGCTGTCCGCCCCCGATCCGGACACGGCGCATCCCGCCGTCCCTGCCCGCACCGGCCGCCAGGACGGC
>JBIOFK010000074.1:0-11143 GCA_044447065.1 Actinomycetales bacterium
TCCGCTCCAGCCGCCAGCGGCCCGACAGATGGGCGCACAAATCGGCGACGGCGAAGCTCCACACGTGCGCGAGGCGGGATTCGAACCCGCGACCTTCCCTTTAGGAGAGGGACGCTCTATCCTGCTGAGCTACTCACGCCTACGCGTCCCCGGGGTAGGTCCCGGAAGAATGCGCACGAACCACTGTACCGGGTCCGGCGCGGCGCGTGCACCCGGACCGGAACCCCTGCGTCCGGATCCGCACGCCGGCGCCTACCCCGGGCCCGATCCGGGTCCCGGCTAGGCTGGAGCCGTGACTGCCTCCGCCGCGTTGCCCGTGTCCCCGCTGCAGGGCAGGCGTGCCCTGGCCGGCGCGTGGGCCAAGATCAGCATTCTGCAGTATTTCCTGGCCGAGGCGGCCGTGATCTCGGCCTGGGCCGGCCCCACGCCGTACAGCCGCGTGTACAACCGGATCAGCGACCTGGGCGCGCTGCACTGCGGCCTCCATGAGGGCCGGGCGGTGTGCTCGCCCCTGCACCTGCTGATGAACGCCTCCTTCGTGGCCCAGGGGGTCGGGATGATGCTCGGGGCCGTGTTCCTGACGGCGGCGATGTTCGACGTCGTGGCCCGCAACGGGGAGGGCGAGTTCCGCACCGCGCGGGCCGCCGACGGGGGCTGGACAGCCATCCGGCCCAGGATGGGGCACCCTGCCGCAGCCGGCGCCGCGCGGATTCTGCTGATTGTTGCCGGAGCCGGTGCCGCGGTGGTGGGCCTGGTTCCGGAGGACTCGCTGACGCCGGTGCATTATGCCGGCGCCGCGCTGTTCTTTGTGCCGGGGGCGGTGGCCCTGATCCTGCTCTGGTGGGTGTGGCGCCGGCGCCGGGCCGTGAGCTCGCTGCTGCTGGCCGCCGGCGTCGTCTCGCTGGCCTCCCTGGCGGTCTTCCTGCTGGCGCCCGGGGCCGCCGGGGGCTTCTGGGAACGGATGGTGGCCTACCCGATCACCATTGGTGTTGCCCTCACCGGAATAACGGTCGCGGCCACCTCGCAGCGCGTGCGGCTGCTGGCCGCCACGCTGGCTAGGGCTGCTGCGGAGCGGGACCGGCAGGACCCCGCCGGCGGCGGCCGGCAATAACCGCTCCCGCCGCCGCGAGCAGCGACAGGGCCAGCAGGATCCAGGACGCGATGACCAGGAAGCTTGTCCAGCCGACGTGGGCCGCGACGGTGACCCCGGCCCCCAGCATCGAGTCGATGGCGATATTGGCGCCGAGCTGGACCAGCGCGAACAGCACCGGAACCGCCAGCAGGGCCCAACGCCACCGCTTGCGCGCCACGTGGAGACCGATGGTCAGCGCGGCGCCGAGCGCGAACACGATCGGGAAGAGCGTCCCGGCGGTCTTGTGCACAAACTGCAGCTGCCCCAGCGCGTCGGCGTTCATCGCGTGCTTCAGATCCTGGATGTAGGCCAGGTCGAAGCCGCCGACCAGCGAATCCGGCATGGCCATCCCGTTGGCGACCTGCGTCATTTGCTGCAGCGTGAGCAGGTGGAAGTACCAGAACAGGAAGACGCTTGCTCCCGCGGCCGCGACGACGATCAGGAGGGGATTGCCCTCCCGCTGCGGGGCCCGCTCGGCGGCCCGCCGGCGCTCGATCCCGGCCTCCCACAGCTTTGCGGCAGGCCCGCTGGAGGGCCGGACCGGGGCGGCGGGGGCTCGGTTTCCGCCGTGTTTGGCGGCGCGCTGGGCGGGGGTTTTTGCCATGCCCCCATTATCCCCCGGACGGGCCGGCGGAAATCTGCCGCGGTAGGGTGGGCCGGATGAACGGTTATCCCGCCCCCGAGCCCAGCCCCGACGCGTCCGATTCCGAGCTGGCCGCCGCACTGGTCCGGCAGGCCGGCGCGCTGGCGCTGCGGATGCGCGGGGAGGGTCTGACCGGGGAGCAAAAGACATCGGTGTCCGACGTGGTCACCGCCGCGGACCGGGCTGCGGAGTCGTACGTCCTGGAGCAGCTGGAGCGGTGCAGGCCCGACGACGGCGTGCTGGGCGAGGAGGGCGCCTCCCGGACCGGAACCAGCGGCCGCAGCTGGGTGATCGACCCGGTGGACGGGACGTACAACTTCCTCTCCGGGTCCACGTACTGGTGCTCCGCCATCGCGCTGCGCCGGGACGCGGCCGGCGCGGACAGCGCGATCGGAACGTCCGGCGCGGCCGGCGCGGCCGGCGATGATCCGGATCCGGAGGTGATCCTCGGGGCGATCTACCAGCCGCAGGAGGACAAGCTGTGGACCGGCGGCACGGGGCAGCCGGCGGCGCTGAACGGACGGACCCTGGCGCCGCCGTCCGACGCGGAACCCGGCCAGCTCAGCGCCGGCAGCTACCTGCACCCCGCCTGGCTGGCCCGCCCGGACGCCGCCGATCCGTGGCGGGCCGCGGCCGTGCTGCCCGCGGCCCTGCGGATGTTCGGGTCCGGGTCCTGCGACCTCGGCCGGGTCGCCGACGGTCAGCTGGGCCTGTGGTTCCAGCACAGCTGTCCGCAGTGGGACTGGCTGCCGGGAAAGGCCATCGTGCGCGCGGCAGGCGGGGACACCGCCGTCGTGCGCGTCAACGGACTGGACTGGTTTATTGCGGGAGGCCCGACGGCGGTCGCCCGGATCAGCGCGGCCCTCACCTCCGCCGGCGCTTAGCGCCGGCCGCGCCGCCGCCGCCCGTCCCGGCCCCGCCCTCGGGAGGAGGTGTCGGTGCGGCGAACTAGACTGGAACCATCATGGATATGTTGTTCGACCCCCGGCCGCCCGCACCCGCCGCTCCCGCTCTGCCCGGACCGCAGGAGCTGCTGGAGGGCCTGAATCCGCAGCAGGAAGCGGCGGTCAAACACGCCGGTTCGCCGCTGCTGATCGTCGCCGGCGCCGGTTCCGGCAAGACGCGGGTGCTCAGCCACCGGATCGCGTACCTGCTGGCCACCGGCCGGGCCCATCCCGGCCAGATCCTGGCGATCACCTTCACCAACAAGGCCGCGGCGGAAATGCGTGACCGCATCCTGGGGCTGGTGGGCGAGCGGGCCAGGACCATGTGGATCTCCACATTCCACTCCTCCTGTGTGCGGATCCTGCGCCGGGAGGCCCCCAACGTGGGGCTGAATTCCAACTTCTCCATATACGACTCCGCGGATTCGCTGCGGCTGATCACCCTGGTGGCCAAGGGCCTGGACCTGGACCCGAAACGCTTTGCGCCCAAGGCCATGGCGCACAAGATCTCCGCCCTGAAAAACGAGCTCATCGACGATGACGCCTACGCCGGCAGCGCCAACTACAACGACCCGTTCGAGCAGGCCGTGGCCGAGGTCTACAAGGGCTACACGCAGCGGCTCCGGCAAGCCAACGCGATGGACTTCGATGACCTGATAGCCCAGGTGGTCTACCTGTTCCGGGCCTTTCCGGGGGTGGCTGATTCCTACCGGCGCCGGTTCCGGCATGTGCTGGTCGATGAGTACCAGGACACGAACCACGCCCAGTACGCGCTGGTGAAGGAAATCGTGGGGGTCCCGAAGGCCGGAACCGCTGGCGCAGGTGCGGAACCGGACGCCGGTGCCGGGCCGGACGACGGCGGCATCGAACCGGCCGAGCTGACAGTGGTGGGCGACTCCGACCAGTCCATTTACGCCTTCCGCGGGGCCGATATCCGCAACATCGTGGAGTTCGAAATGGACTATCCGAACGCGGCCACCATCAAGCTGGAACAGAACTACCGCTCCACCCAGACCATCCTCAGCGCGGCCAACGCGGTGATTTCCCGCAACCCGGACCGGCCGGTCAAGCATCTGTGGACCGCCGAGGGCGACGGCGAGAAAATCGTCGGCTATGTGGGTGAGAACGAACACGAAGAGGCCCGCTTCATCGCCGAGGAGATCGACAGGCTCTCCGACACTGACCAGCTGCGCCCCGGCGATGTGGCGATCTTCTACCGCACCAACGCCCAGTCCCGTTCGATCGAAGAGATCCTGATGCGCGTCGGCCTGCCCTACAAGGTCGTGGGCGGCACCCGGTTCTACGAGCGCAAGGAAATCAAGGACGCCCTGGCCTACCTGCGGGTCCTCGTCAACCCGGACGACGACGTCAACCTCCGGCGGATCCTCAACGAACCCAAGCGCGGCATCGGCGACCGGGCCGAGGGGGCCCTGGCGGCACTGGCCGGGCGGGACCGGATCCCGTTCATGGCCGCGGCACGCCGTGCGGAGGAGGCGCCGGCGATGGCCACCCGCAGCCTCAACGCCGTCTCGGCGTTCGTGAAAATGATGGACGATCTGGCAGTGGTCGCGGCCGGCTCCGGAGCGTCCGCCGCCCTAGAAGCGGTGCTCGAACAGACCGGCTACCTGGCCGGGCTGCGCGCCAGCACCGACCCGCAGGACGAATCCCGGGTGGAAAACCTGGCCGAGCTCGTGGCCGTGGTGCGCGAATACGAACGGGACAACGCCGAGGGGACGCTGGCCGGCTTCCTGGAGCAAGTCGCGCTGGTGGCCGACGCGGACCAGATCCCCGACGCACCGGGCACCAGCGCCGAGGAGGCGGCCGCCGCCGTCGCGGAAGCGAAACGGCAGGGCGTGGTGACCCTGATGACCCTGCACACCGCCAAGGGCCTGGAATTCCCGGTCGTCTTCCTGACCGGCATGGAGCACGGACTCTTCCCGCATTCGCGGTCCGCGACCGACCCCAAGGAACTGGCCGAGGAACGGCGGCTGGCCTATGTGGGCCTGACCCGGGCCCGCCGAAGGCTGTACCTGACCCGCTCGGAGGTACGCAGCCTCTGGGGGCAAAGCCAGTACAACCCGGCGAGCCAGTTCCTGGACGAAGTTCCCGCCGAGCTGATCGACTGGCGTCGCGAAGGCACGGCACGGACGGCGCCGACCGGGTCGCCGGGATTCGGCACCAGCCGCTACTCGGGCTCGTTCTGGGGCGCGGGAACCGCCGTCGGCGGGCGGGACAGCGGCCTGCTCCCGCCGAGCATCTCCAGCCGTTCCGCCGCCGGGCGGGTCCAGCCGCAAAAGGAGGTCGTCTCGGTCACCGTGGGGGACAAGGTCAACCACACCACCTTCGGCAACGGCACGGTCCTGGCCGTGGAGGGCGCGGGGGACAAAGCCGTCGCGAAGGTCCGGTTCGACGGCGGGGAGAAGCGCCTGCTGCTGCGTTACGCACCGCTGACCAAGCAGGCCTAGCGGTCCGTGTGTGCTTTCTCACTAAACGGGTACTCTTGAACCGGCGATGGGGCCCGCTGCACTAGAGTTCCGATTGGGGCGGCAGGTCCTGGCCTGCTGGCTCCGCACTCCCGGGCCGCATCATGCCCGCTGATTGAAATCAACCCTACTTCGACGCAGAAGGACACCAACCGTGGACCTGTTTGAATATCAGGCACGCGACATGTTCGAGGCGCACGGTGTACCCGTGCTTGCCGGAATCGTGGCGCACACCCCTGAGGAAGCGAAGGCAGCAGCCGAGAAGATCGGCGGTGTGACCGTCGTCAAAGCACAGGTGAAGGTTGGCGGCCGCGGAAAGGCCGGCGGCGTCAAGGTCGCGAAGACCGCGGATGAGGCGTTCAGCTACGCCACCGACATTCTGGGCATGGACATCAAGGGCCACACCGTCAACACGGTGATGATCGCCCAGGGCGCCGACATCGCCGAGGAATTCTACTTCTCCGTGCTGCTGGACCGCTCCAACCGCAACTACCTGGCCATGTGCTCGGTCGAGGGCGGCATGGAAATCGAGCAGCTCGCCGTGGAGCGCCCCGACGCGCTGGCCAAGGTAGCCATCGACCCCGCCGTCGGCATCGACCAGGCGAAGGCTGACGAAATTGTCGCCACCGCCGGTTTCGCCGAAGACCTGCGCGCCGATGTTGCCGCCGTCATCCTCACACTGTGGGACGTCTTCAAGGGTGAAGATGCCACGCTCGTTGAGGTCAACCCGCTGGTGAGGACCGGCGACGGCCGGATCCTTGCCCTGGACGGCAAGGTGACCCTGGATGAGAACGCCGGGTTCCGCCACGCCAAGCATGCGCTGCTCGAAGACGCCGCGGCCGCCGATCCGCTGGAGGCCAAGGCCAAGGCATCGGACCTGAACTACGTCAAGCTCGACGGCGAAGTCGGGGTCATCGGCAACGGTGCCGGACTGGTCATGTCGACTCTCGACGTCGTCGCCTACGCTGGCGAGAACCACGGCAACGTCAAGCCCGCCAACTTCCTAGACATCGGCGGTGGAGCATCCGCCGAGGTCATGGCCGCCGGCCTGGATGTCATCCTGGGCGATGCCCAGGTCAAGAGCGTCTTCGTGAACGTCTTCGGCGGCATCACCGCCTGCGACGCCGTCGCCAAGGGCATCGTCGGAGCGCTGGCCGAGCTGGGTTCATCCGCGAACAAGCCGCTGGTCGTGCGCCTCGACGGGAACAACGTCGAGGAAGGCCGCCGCATCCTCAACGAAGCCAACCACCCGCTGGTCACGCTGGCCGCAACCATGGACGAGGGCGCCGACAAGGCCGCCGAGCTCGCCAACGCAGCGAAGTAAGGGACGCGCAATGAGCATCTACCTCAATAAAGATTCAAAGGTCATTGTCCAGGGCATCACCGGCGGCGAAGGCACCAAGCACACCGCACTGATGCTCAAGGCCGGCACCCAGGTCGTCGGCGGCGTCAACGCCCGCAAGGCCGGTACCACCGTTGTCCACGACAATGTGGAACTGCCCGTTTTCGGCGCCGTCTCCGAAGCCATGGAGCAGACCGGAGCCGACGTCTCTATCGTCTTCGTCCCGCCGGCCTTCACCAAGAACGCCGTTGTGGAAGCCATCGAAGCCGGCATCGGCCTCGTGGTGGTCATCACCGAGGGTGTACCGGTCCAGGACTCGGCCGAATTCTGGGCCCTGGCCCAGTCCAAGGTCGACGCCGACGGCAAGCAGGTCACCCGCATCATCGGCCCGAACTGCCCCGGCATCATCACCCCGGGCGAATCCCTGGTCGGCATTACGCCGAACAACATCACGGGCAAGGGCCCGATCGGACTGGTCTCCAAGTCCGGCACCCTGACCTACCAGATGATGTACGAACTGCGCGACCTTGGCTTCTCCACCGCCATCGGCATCGGCGGGGACCCGGTCATCGGCACCACGCACATCGACGCCCTGGCCGCGTTCGAAGCCGACCCGGAGACGAAGGCCATCGTCATGATCGGCGAAATCGGCGGCGACGCCGAAGAGCGGGCCGCCGAATACATCAAGGCCCACGTGACCAAGCCCGTCGTAGGCTACGTCGCGGGCTTCACGGCACCGGAGGGCAAGACCATGGGCCACGCCGGCGCCATCGTTTCGGGATCCGCCGGTACGGCACAGGGCAAGAAGGAAGCCCTCGAGGCCGCGGGAGTCAAGGTCGGCAAGACGCCGTCCGAGACCGCCACACTGCTGCGTGAGGTTTACGCGGCGCTCTAGCACGTCCTTAACCCCGGAAAGGCTCCCGCCACCGCTGCCGCTCGCCGGCCGCAGAGGCGGGGGCCTTTCCCGCATCCGGGACCACGGCGGCGCCGGGCGGGGCTACCCTACTTATAGGCCGGAGATCAGGCATCTAGGTCGGATCAGGCATCCGGCCGATGATCCCGAGGCATCAAAGGGGAAGTCGGCGCGGCAGGAAGGAACCACCATGAGCCAGGGCCCGCAGCCCGACGCCAGGGCCAGCATCCGCGGCTACCGCGCCGAAACCGGACGCCGCATCGTGGTGCTCGACGACGACCCGACAGGATCACAGTCGGTCTACGGCGTCTCGGTGGTCACCGCGCTGGAAGCGCGGGAATACGAGGCCGCCCTGGCCGCTGCCGGCTCCGTCTGCTTCATCCTGACGAACACCCGCAGCCTCGACGCGGACGACGCCGTCGCACTTAACCGGGAGGCCGGACGGGCACTCCTCGGGCTGGAGCGCCGGCTCGGCGCCCCGATCGACGTCGTCAGCCGCAGCGACTCCACCCTGCGCGGACACGTCATTGCCGAGGTGCGCGCCCTGGACGACGTCCGCCGCGAGGTGACCGGCCGCGGCTACGACGGCGTGCTGCTGGCGCCGTCGTATTTCGAAGCGGGACGCTTCACCTCCGGCGATGTGCACTGGGCGATGGTCGGCGGCAAGCCCGTTCCCGCGGGGGAGACCGAGTTCGCCGGCGACGCCACGTTCGGCTATGCCTCGTCCGACCTGAAGGACTTCATCGCCGAAAAGAGCGGCGGGACCATTCCCGCGGCACAGGTCCTCAGCATCGGGCTGGAGGACATCCGCGACGGCGGGGCGGCGCGGGTTGCGCAGATCCTCCGGACCGCCGCGGACCTGCAGTTCGTCGTCGTCAATGCCACCGAATATTCCGACCTGGAAACCGTGGTGCTTGGCCTGGCCGAGGTCCAGCGTGAGGGCAAGCTCTTCCTGCACCGCACCGGACCCTCCTTCGTGCGGGCGCTGGCCGGGCTCGAATCCCGGGAAACCCTGCGGGCCGCTGACATCTGGCCGGAGGGCAGGACCGGCGGCCACGGGCTGGCCGTCGTCGGCTCGCACGTGGGCCAGACCGCGCGCCAGATCGCCGTCGTACAGGCCCGCGGCGGCGTCACGGAAATCGAGCTCTCCGTCGCCGAACTCGTCGACGACACCTCCCGGGACGGGCACGTGGCCGCGACCACGGCGAAGGTCACAGACGCGCTGGGCGGCTCCGACGTCCTGCTCTACACCTCCCGGTCCCTGCTCACGGGCGCGGACGCGGCGGCCAGCCTGGACATCGCCCGCACCGTCTCCGGCGCCGTCATCGACGTGGTCCGCGGAGCGCTGGCGGCCGGACCCGCGTGGGTCATCGCCAAGGGCGGCATCACCTCGCACGACGTCGCGGTGCGCGGACTGGGAATCCGCCGCGCCACCGTGCTCGGCCAGCTCTTCCCCGGCATGGTCTCGGTGCTGCGGCCGGTTGAGGCGGCCGATGGCGTGGCCGGGATGCCGTACGTCGTCTTCGCCGGAAACGTCGGGGACGACAACGCGCTGGCGGACACCATTACACTGTTCCGCGGGGACACCGGGGACACCGGGGACGCCGGATCAACGGGAAAGGGAGTTTCGCCATGACAGGTCTCCGGACCATTCGGGTCGGCTGGATCGGATTGGGTGCCATGGGCGGGCCGATGGCCGTCGTGCTGGCGCAGGCCGGGCACCGGGTGAGCGCCTTCGACGTCGCCGAGGGCCGCGCGGTGTCACTGGCGCCGCAGGGGATCATCCCGGCGGCGACGGCCAGCGAAGCGGTGGCGGGAGCGGACGTCGTCGCCCTGATGGTCGCCACACCGGCCCAGGCCGAGGCGGTACTCTTCGGCGAGGACGGGCTGGCCGGCTCGCTGCGGGAAGGAACCGTCGTCCTGCTAATGGCCACTCTCGGCCCGGCCGCGGTGGTCTCGCTGGCCGATCGGCTGGCGGAGTCCGGCGTCGACGTCGTCGACGCCCCGGTCTCCGGCGGCACCCAGCGCGCCGCAACGGGGGACCTGCTGATGATGGTCAGCGGGTCCGAGGGCGCGCTCGCCGTCGTCCGTCCGCTGCTGGACGCGATGGCCGGCTCCGCCCCGGTGGTGGGGCCGGACGTGGGCGACGGCCAGAAGGTCAAGCTGGTCAACCAGCTGCTCTGCGGCGTGCACATCGCCGTCGCCGGGGAGGCGCTCGCGTTCGCCGAGGCCATGGGCCTGGACGCCAGGGCCACCTGGGAGGTGCTCCGTTCCGGCGCGGCCGCGTCCTTCATGCTCGATGACCGCGGCGCACGGATGGTCGACGACGGCGGCACGGAGGTCCGCAGCGCGCTGGACATCTTCGTCAAGGACATGGGGCTGGTGGCCGAGGCCGCCCGGGACAGCATGTTTCCCGCACCCCTGGCGGCCGCGGCGGAGCAGCTCTACCTCAGCGGACGCCGGGCCGGTCTGGGGCGCCGCGACGACTCCTCGGTGATCGAGGTGCTGCGCGGCAACCTGTCCGGCCACTGAGCCGAAAAGACTCCCGCGTCCGCGCCTTTTTCCTATAGGATTCATCCATGGCAATACTTTCAGGGAGCCCGCGGACCATCAACCGCCAGGTCCTGGCAGACCATGTCTACCAGGAGCTGCTTGCCTCACTGATGGATGGCCGGCTGGAGGCCGGCACCGGAATCAGCATCGACGGGACGGCGCGGGACCTGGACGTGTCGCCGACGCCGGTGCGGGAGGCGTTGGCCCGGCTGGAGTCGACCGGACTGGTGCGCAGGGTCGCGCTCAAGGGCTACCGGGTGGCGCCGCTGTTCAGCAGGGAGGAGCTGGCGGACCTGATGGACGCGCGGCTGGTGATCGAACCGGTCAATGCCGAGCGCGCCTGCGAGCATGTCACGCCCGAGCTGTGTGCCGGGCTGGAACAGTCCATCATGGACCTCAGGACCGCACCCAAGGGCCCCTCCTTTTCGGAGTTCCGGAGCTACTGGGAGGCCGATGAGCGCTTCCACCGGCTGATCGCGGAGGGCGCGCACAACCAGTTCCTGCTCTCCGCCTACAATGCCCTCGGTGGCCAGGTCCAGCGTTTCCGCTTCTTCGGCGGACTGGGGGTGACGGACGCCGACTTCGCCATCGCGGAGCACACCGCCATTCTTGAGGCGTTCAAAAACGGCGATGCCGTGCGGGCGCGGAAGATGATGAGCGCGCATATCTCCGGCGTGAAGAAGCGGTCCCAGCAGGATGTGCAGGCCCAGTCCCGGCACTAACCGGGCGCCGGGCGCCAGGTGCCCGGTGCGGGCGTACGTGCTCCGTGATCTGGCGGCACGGGAGACCTTTACCGGGTCCCTCAGCTGACTCACGTGCTTGACAGGCTCTCCTTTTTCGGAAATCCTATAGGAAACAGGATTTGATGTTGAAGGAGCCACGAATGCCGTATACCGCCGAAAATTGGCCTATCGCCGCAGCCCTGCTGCAGTTCCCCGGAACCCTGCCGGACGGCAGTTCAGTCCAGGACGCACCGGCGGAACAGTGGCAGAATGTCTTCTCGCAGGTTGCCGGCGCAGGGTTCAGCAACGTCGACCTGACGGACAGCTGGGTCCGCCCCGGGGACCTGCCGCCATCCCGTCTCGAGGAGCTCAAGGCTGCGGCGGCCAGCGCCGGAGTCGGTCTGCCGTCCA
>JBIOFK010000075.1:0-10975 GCA_044447065.1 Actinomycetales bacterium
CCGTCGCGCTGCACGCCGACGGACACGGTGTTGATGCACATCTGCCTGCGGCCGGCCCGGCAGTTGCGGCAGATGCCGCAGACCACGTGTCCCTCCCCCGAGACGCGGTCTCCCACCTTCACATCCAGGACATCGGCGCCGGTCTCCACCACCTCGCCATAGAATTCATGGCCGGCCACCAGCGGCGCGTTGATATTCGCCGCGGCCCAGGCGTCCCAGGCCTGGATGTGCAGGTCGGTCCCGCAGATGCCCGTGGTCATCACGCGGATCTTCACATCCGCAGGCCCGGTTTCCGGCTCCGGACGGTCCACCAGTTCAAAACCTGCATGGGCACCGGACTTGTAGAGGGCTTTCATGGTTTCCTTCGGGCTGGGCGGCCAGGCGGGCCGGATGACGGTCCCCTCCATTAGAGCCGCCACCAACGCATTAGCACAACCGGTAATTACTCAATTGACGGTTAAGTAATTGCTAATGAATACTGAACGGATGGAAATTCATCAGTTGGAGATGCTGCGCGAACTTGGCGAGCTCGGCAGCGTCAAGGCCGTCGCCGAGGCGCTGATGGTGACCCCCTCGGCGGTGTCCCAGCAGCTGGCCCAGCTCCAGCGCAGCGCCGGTGTGCCGCTGACCCGCAGGGAGGGCCGGCAGCTGGTGCTGACCGCGGCCGGTGCGGTGCTCGCGGACGCGGGCGCCGCCGTCGTGCTGGCCATGGCCGGGGCGAAGGCGGCGATCGGCGTGTATTACGACGACCCGCACACGGCGGTGACCGTCAGCGGCTTCCACAGCGCGGGACAGGTCCTGTTTTCCGCCCTGGCCAGGGACCTGTCCGGTGCGGGGGCCCCGGTGCTGCAGTTCAGCGACGAGGACGTGGCCCAGCAGGACTTTCCGGGACTCACAGCCCGTTACGACCTGGTCCTGGCGCACCGCCTTGACCACAGCCCGCCGTGGCCGGCGGACAGGGTCGCGGTGGTTCCGCTGGTCCACGAGCCGCTGGACGTTGCCCTGCCGGCGGGGCATCCGCTGGCGGTAAAGGAGGCCCTGTCGGCCCAGGATGTGGCCGGCTGGCCGTGGGTGACGAGCCGGCCCGGCTACTCGCCGGCGGATGTGCTGGGCGTGATCGCCTCGGTCAGCAACAGGCCGGTGACGGTCATGCACCGGATCAACGACTACTCGACGGTGGCTGCGCTCGTGGCCGCGGGCAGTGGCATCGGGCTGCTGCCCCGCTACACGGCCAGGCCGGCGCTGGCCCCGGACGTGGTGCTGCGGCCGCTGCTGGGCATCAACGCCAGCCGGCGGATCGACATTCTGGCCCGGCCGGAGAACCTCAAGCGCCGGTCGGTCCAGCTGGTCTGCGAGGCCCTGCAGCGGATCATGGCGGGGCTGGCCGGCTGACGCTTGGCCGGGACGGTAAGGCTGTGGGCCCCGCGGGCTACGCTGCCCCGCTGCTGCTATGCCGGCGAACGTAACAGCCGCGGGGCAGCGTAGCCGTTGGCCTCAGGACCCGACGCCGAGGGTGGCGAGGATCAGCTCCCGGACGCGGCCGGCGTCGGCCTGGCCCTTGGTGACCTTCATGACGCCGCCGACAATCGCGCCGACGGCCTGGATCTTGCCGCCACGGATCTTCTCGGCCACGTCCGGCTGCGCCGCCAGGGCCTCGTCGATCGCGGCCTGCAGCGCGCCGTCGTCGGAGACCACCGCCAGGCCGCGGGAACTGACGACCTCGGCCGGCGTGCCTTCCCCGGCCAGCACGCCGTCGAGCACCTCGCGGGCCAGCTTGTCGTTGATTTTCCCGGCGGTGATGAGCGCGTCCAGTTCGACCACGGTGGCCGCGGTGACGCCCAGCGCGCCGGGGTCCACCTCGGCGATCTTGGCCCGCCGGGCGATCTCCCCCATCCACCATTTACGCGCGACGGCGGGGCCGGCCCCGGCCGCGATGGTCTCCTCGATCTCGTCCATCAGGCCCGCGTTGACCACGTCGCGGAACTCCAGGTCCGTGTAGCCCCAGTCCTGCTGCAGCCGCTTGCGCCGCTCGGCCGGCGGCTCGGGCAGCTCAGCGCGCAGCGCCTCCACCCATTCGCGGGATGCGACGACGGGCACCAGGTCAGGCTCCGGGAAGTAGCGGTAATCGTCGGCGTCGGACTTGGGCCGGCCGGAGGTGGTGGATTTGGTGTCCTCGTGCCAGTGCCGTGTCTCCTGCACAATGGTGCCGCCGCCGTCAAGCACGGCGGCGTGGCGCTGGATCTCGTAGCGGACGGCGGTTTCGACCGCGCGCAGCGAGTTCACATTCTTCGTTTCCGAGCGGGTGCCGAATTTTTCCCGTCCGTACGGGCGCAGCGAGACGTTGGCGTCGCAGCGGACGTTGCCGCGTTCCATCCTGGCGTCGGAGACCCCGAGGTTCTTCACGATTTCCCGGATGGCGGCCACATAGGCCTTGGCCAGCTCCGGGGAGCGCGACCCGGCGCCCTGGATCGGTTTGGTGACGATCTCCACGAGCGGAACGCCGGCGCGGTTGTAGTCGATCAGGGAGAAGTCAGCGCCCTGGATGCGGCCGGCGGCCCCGCCCATGTGCGTGAGCTTTCCGGCGTCCTCCTCCATGTGCGCGCGTTCGATCTCGACCCGGAACACCGTTCCGTCGGCCAGCTCGACGTCCAGGTAGCCGTCGAACGCTATCGGGTCCTCGTACTGGGAGGTCTGGAAGTTCTTCGGGGTGTCCGGGTAGAAATACTGTTTCCGGGCAAACGTGCAGGATTCGGCGATCGTGCAGTTCAGCGCGAGGCCGATCTTGATGGAGGACTCCACCGCCTTCCGGTTCACCACGGGCAACACGCCGGGCAGGCCTAGGTCCACCTCGTTGACGTTCGTGTTCGGCGCGTCGCCGAAGACGTTCGGGGCGGAGGAGAACATCTTGGTCCTGGTGTTCAATTCGACGTGGACCTCGAAGCCGAGGACGGGATCGAACTTTTCCATCGCTTCCTCGAAGCTCAGGGTTGCATCAGCGCTCATTACTTTGACCCTCCCAGGATCGGCGCGCGGTCCAGCAACGGCCCGCCCCATTGTTCTTCCAGCAGTGATTCGAGCACCGCCGCCGCCCGGTACAGCCGGGCATCGTGGCGGGCCGGGGCCAGGAATTGGATGCCCACCGGCAGCCCGTCCTCCTCGGCCAGGCCGCCGGGGAGGGAAATCCCCGGAATGCCGGCAAGGTTGGCCGGGATGGTGGCCACGTCGTTGAGGTACATCGCCAGCGGGTCGTTGAGCTTTTCCCCCAGTTTGAACGCCGTGGTCGGCGTTGTCGGGGAAATCAGCACGTCGGCCCGGGTGAAGGCGGCATCGAAGTCGCGCTGGATCAGGGTGCGGACCTTCTGCGCCGAGCCGTAGTACGCGTCGTAGTAGCCGGCGGACAGCGCGTAGGTGCCCAGGATGATCCGGCGTTTGGCCTCGTCGCCGAATCCGGCGGCGCGGGTGGCGCTCATCACGCGCTCAATGGTGAGCGGTCCGCCGTCGGGCAGTTCCCGCAGTCCGAACCGGACGCCGTCGAACTTTGCCAGGTTGGAGGACGCCTCCGACGGCATGATCAGATAGTAGGCGCCCAGCGCGTACTTCAGGTTGGGGCAGGAGACCTCGACGATCTCGGCGCCGGCGGCCCTGAGCAGCTCCAGCGACTCATTGAAACGCGTCTCCACGCCCGCCTGGTAGCCCTCGCCGTGCAGCTCCTTGATGATGCCGATCCTCATGCCCTCCACGCTGCCCGACCGGGCGGCGGCCGAGAGCCCGGTGGACGGGTCGGTCAGGGAGGTCGTGTCGAACGGGTCGTGGCCGCCGATGACTTCCTGCAGCAGCGCCGAGTCCAGCACCGTGCGCGAAACCGGTCCGATCTGGTCCAGGGAAGAGGCCAGGGCGATGGCGCCGTAGCGGGAGACGGCACCATAGGTGGGCTTCACCCCGACGGTTCCGGTGACGGCGCCGGGCTGGCGGATGGAGCCGCCGGTGTCGGTGCCCAGTGCCAGCGGCGCCTCGAAGGCGGCGACGGCGGCCGCCGATCCGCCGCCCGAGCCGCCGGGGATCCGCTCCAGGTCCCACGGGTTCCGAGTGGGACCGAACGCGGAGTGTTCGGTCGAAGAGCCCATCGCGAATTCGTCCAGGTTGGTCTTGCCCAGGATCGGCATCCGTGCCGCGCGGAGCTTCCTGATGACGGTGGCGTCGTAGGGGCTCATCCAGCCGGCCAGGATTTTCGATCCTGCGGTGGTGGGCTGCCCGATGGTGACGATGAGGTCCTTGACGGCGATCGGCACGCCGGCGAGGGCGTGCAGGTCCTCGCCGTTGGCCCGCCGGGCGTCGACGTCGGCGGCCACGGCGAGCGCTTCGACGGTATTCGTATGCAGGAACGCGTTCACCTCGCCGTCGACGGCGGCGATCCGGTCCAGGTGGGCCTGGGTGACCTCGACGGCGGTGACGTCCTTGGCGGCCAGCATGGCGGCCAGCGCGGCGGCACTGTTGCGGATCAGCTCGCTCATGACTCCTCCTCCAGGATCGCCGGCACCTTGAAGCGGCCCTCGGCGGCATCCGGTGCGCCGGAGAGCGCCTGTTCGGCGGTGAAGACGTGCCCGACGACGTCGTCGCGGAGCACGTTGCTCAGCGGGATCGGGTGGGAGGTGGCGGGAACATCGGATCCTGCCGCTTCGCTGACGCTTTTCACGGCGTCCACGATCACTGCCAGTTCGCCGGCCATCCGGTCGAGTTCGGTATCGGTCATCTCAATGTGAGCGAGCTGCGCCAGGTGCGCCACGTCGTCACGGTTGATCGCAGTCATGGATCTCCCCTGCACAAAGTTGGTGTGTTCCCCTCCAGTCTAAAGGGGAACGGACGGTGGATTCAGACCGGGCCGGGTCCGTCAAGCTCCATCCGGTAGACCTGCAGCTCGATGTCCGTACCGGGGACCAGCCAGTCCCGTTCCGGCACGCGGGAAAAGCCCATCGAGCGGTAGAGGGCGTGGGCGCTGTGCCAGTGCTGTCCGGTGGTCAGGCTGACGGCGGCCACGCCGTCGAGCTCGCGGGCCCGGGCGATGATGGCGTGCACGATGGCCCGTCCCACACCGCCCCGCTGGAGGGCAGGATCCACCACCAGCATGCGGAACTCAAGCTCGTCGCCGAGGGCGATGTCCGCGTAGGGGTCCCCGGCGCGGGCCAGGGTCACCGAGCCGGCGATCTCCCCGTCCCGTTCGGCCACCCAGACGACGGCGTCCGCCGCGCGGGCCGCCACATCCTGGACCTGCACCATGTAAGGGTGGTCCTCGCTGTCGAAATATCCTGCGTGCAGGTAGGAGGCCACGGTGATCCGGGCGATGTCGGCATAGTCGGCGGGCAGGGCGGGACGGACTGTCACGATACTGTTCATACTTCTTCCGGCGTGGGGACCGCGGCGGAGCAGCCGCCGCGCAGACCTTCCAGTTTAGCCCGCTGGCGTGGGCGCGCCGGTCGGTCAGGCCTGGGCGGGGGCACCCTGCCAGTCGTTGAGCCGGTTTTGGACCATCCGGATATCTTCCGCCCCGGCCTCTCGTTGAGTGCTGTGGCGTTCGTTGAGCAGCGGCGCGGGCGATCGTCTGCGGCCAGGGACCATGCCGAAATAGAAGGCGTTCTGATAGCGCTCCAGACCGTTTTTCCGGGATAGTCCAGCCCCGGGTCTGGCGCCTCGTCCATTGTCTCGACGGCCCGGCTGAAGGCGGCGTCCTGGGCGATAAGACCCACCTCAGCACGGCCGACAATGCCGCGGGCCAGGATGGTGCGGATACTGCTGACTGCCCCCGCAACCACGTCGAGATAGATGGGAGCCCAATCCAGTTAGCGGCGTCGTGGATTCGCACAAGTGACCCGGCTCCGGACTGGTCCGGAGCCGGGTCACTGCCCGCCGTGGTCGGGCCTTGGTCCGCACGCTCTCCTTCAGCCGGGCGTGTAGCTGTGCGCAAGTTCCGGCCGTGCGGCCGCCGTCCAGTGGGACAGGGCCTCTCCGGGGGTGGGCAGTCCGTTAATCGCCGGGCTCAGGTCCGGTCGGCGCACCCAGGCACCGGCCTCCTGGGCGATCAGCGCTCCGGCGGCAAAATCATGTTCGTAAAGCCCGAATTCGAGGTAGGCGTCGATGGCACCCTCCGCGACGGCGCACAGCTCCAGGGCGGCCGAACCAAGCCGGCGGAAGTCGCCGAACCCCGCCATCCTTGCCGGCAGTTCGGCCGCCAGCCGGGCCTGGATTTCCGGCCGGTAGGTCAGCGACGTTGCCAGCAGCCGGCCCTTGCGCTCCAGCAGGGGCCCGGTCAGCCGGCGTACCGATGCGCCGCCGCCGGGAAGCTGTTCGTCCAACCAGGCGCCCGCGCCGCGGGAGGCGTAGTAGACCCGCCGCAGCGCCGGGGCGTCGACGACGCCGGCCAGCCATTCGCCGTCGGGCCCGGCCACCGCCACGGAGGTTCCGAAATAGGAAATATTGCGGATGAAGTTCATGGTGCCATCCAGCGGATCCACCGACCAGCGATAGCCGCTGTGGTGTCCGCCATCCTGTCCGGGCACGCTGGGTGCCAGTTCTTCCCCGGTGATGGTGTCTCCCGGACGGTCCTGGAGGATGATGGCGCGGACGGCCCGCTCGGCCGCCAGGTCGAAGGTGGTGACGAGATCGGTATCGGTGCTTTTTGCCGCCTCCTCGAACTGTTCCGGATCCCGCCGTGCCAGCACCGCGGCGCCTGCTGCCGCTGCCCGCCTGGCCAGCGCCAGCAGCTCCGTCACGTCTGCTGCGCCGGTCATGCTTCTCCCTCGGCGAGCAGCCTGATAAATCCGTCCTCGTCGAGCACGCGCAGGCCCAGCTGTTCCGCCTTGTCCAGCTTGGTTCCGGCGTTGTCCCCGGCCACGACGTAACTGGTGATTTTGGAGACGGAGCCAGCGGCCTTGCCACCGCGCGAGATGATGGCCTCCTTGGCCTCATCCCGGCTGAAGTTGGGCAGCGTTCCGGTCACGACGACGGTCAGCCCCTCCAGCGTGCGGGGCGCGGATTCGTCCTGCTCGTCTTCCATCCGGACCCCGGCACGGGCCCAGGCCTCGACGATGTCCCGGTGCCATTCGACGTCGAACCATTCCACCAGGGCTTCGGCGATGATCGGGCCCACGCCGTCCACCCGCGCCAGCTCCTCCTCCGTGGCGGCCCTGATGGCATCCATGCTGCGGAACGCCGTCGCCAGCGCCCGGGACGCGGTGGGGCCGACGTGCCTGATCGACAGGGCGACCAGGACCCGCCAGAGTGGCTGGGACTTGGCCTTTTCCAGTTCGCGGAAGAGCTTGCCGGTGTTGGCCGTGGGTACCGAAGCCTTCTTGGCGGTTGCCTTGGTGTAGAAGTAGGGCACCAGTTCGGTGCCGTCGGCAACCCCCTTCACGCGCTTCTCGCGCTCGATCCGGACGTCGGCCAGGTCAGCTGCGGTGAGGGCGAAAATACCTGCCTCGTTGCGCAGCGGCGGGGTTTCCGGTTCGGCCGGCTGGGTCAGGGCGATAGCGGCCTCCCAGCCCAGCGCCTCGATATCGAAGGCGCCGCGGCCGGCCAGGTGGAAGACGCGCTCGCGCAGCTGCGACGGGCACGATTCGGCATTGGGGCAGCGGATGTCCACATCCCCGTCCTTGGCCGGCGCCAGCGGCGTGCCGCAGGAGGGGCAGTGCGTCGGCATCACAAAATCCCGCACGGGAGGCACCTGCGCCGCGCGCAGCGCCAGCACCGGACCGACGATTTCCGGGATCACGTCCCCGGCCTTGCGCAGCACCACGATGTCGCCGATTTTGACGCCCTTGGCCCTGACGACGTCCTGGTTGTGCAGGGTTGCCATTCCCACTGTGGACCCGGACACCTTGACCGGGTCCAGGATGCCGTACGGCGTCACCCGGCCGGTACGTCCGACGTTGACCCGGATGTCCAGGAGCTTGGTGTTGACTTCCTCCGGCGGGTACTTGTACGCGACGGACCAGCGCGGCACCCGGGAGGTGTAGCCGAGGGCCCGCTGGGCGGCGAAATCATCCACCTTGACCACAATGCCGTCGATCTCGTGCTGCAGGTCATGGCGGTGTTCACCGAAATGCGCGATGAAATCCAGCACGTCCGGGTACTCCCCGAACACCTTGAAATACGGGCTGATCGGCAAGCCCCACATTTTGAGCAGGCGATAGCTTTCCGATTGGCTGGTGCTCTCGAACCCCTCCCGGGCTCCGATGCCGTGGACGTACATGCTCAGCCGGCGTTTGGCGGTTTCCGCCGGATCCTTCTGGCGCAGCGAACCGGCGGCGGCGTTGCGCGGATTGGCGAACGGCGCCTTCCCCTGTTCCACCAGCGCTTCGTTCATCTCCCGGAAGTCCGCCGAGGCGATGAAGATTTCACCCCGGATTTCCATCTCGACCGGGTGCCCCGTGCCCGCAAGGTACTGGGGAATTTCCTTGATCGTGAGCACATTGTGGGTGACGTCCTCCCCCGTGGTGCCGTCGCCGCGGGTGGCCGCCCTGGCCAGTTTTCCGTTCCGGTAGAGGAGATTGATGGCCAGCCCGTCGATCTTCAGCTCCGTCAGCCAAGCCGGCGCGCTCCCGACGCCGGCCTTGACCGCGCTGGCCTCCGTCTTGGCCACCCACGCGGACAGTTCGTCCAGGGAAAAGACATCCTCCAGGCTGTACATCCTGACCAGATGGTTCACCGCGGCGAACGCCGAGGAGACTTCGCCCCCGACCTCCTGGGTGGGCGAATCGTTGCTGACCAGCTCCGGGTGGAGTGCCTCCATCTCTTCAAGGCGGCGGTACAGCAGATCGAACTCGGCATCCGAGACGACCGGAGCGTCGTCCCTGTAGTATGCCGTGCGGTACCGGCGGACGTCGTCAACGAGCCGCTGGTACTCAAGGCGGGCATCATCGGTGGGAATCGATTCCGCGGTGGATTCCGTCATGACCCCACCGCCGCGCTGTCCGGGTTACCCTCGGAAACACCCGCGGGGGCGATCATCGTGGGGTCCAACACGATGACGGTGACGTTGTCCCGTCCGCCCGAGCGCAGGGCTGCGTCGACCAGCTCTCCGCAGGCATCCTGTGCCTGTGGGCAGCGGTTGAGGATGCTTCTGATGTCATCATCCGCCAGCTCAGTCGTCAGACCATCGGAGCAAATGAGGATCCGCTCCCCGGGGGTCACCGGGAGCAGCCAGAAATCGGCGCCGATCTGCTCACCTGCGCCCAGTGCGCGCGTCACCACGTGGCGACGGGGATGAACCAGGGCCTCCTGTGCCGTGATCCGGCCCTGGTCCATCAGCTCCTGGACTTCGGAATGGTCCACCGTAATTTGCCCCAGCGCCCCGTTGACCAGCCGGTAGGCACGCGAGTCACCCAGGTTGAAAAATAGCCAATAGGGCATTTCCTCCTGGCTGACCAGTACGGCGCCCACGACCGTCGTTCCTGCCCGGCCGTCGGTGGCCACGCGGATTCGGGTGTCGGCATCGTCTAGGGCCCGCTGCACCTCGGTGGCAGTGATGACGCAGCCGGCGGCCAATCCGGGATTGTCGCCCAGCGCTTCAACACAGAGGGTGCTTGCCACCTCGCCAGCGACATGACCCCCCATCCCGTCGGCCACGGCAAACACCGGGATCCGGGCCAGGAGGGAGTCCTCATTCTGCTCACGCCGCAGTCCTCGGTCGGTGGCGTGACCCACGGAAATATGAAGCACATTGGCCGTCATGCCGGGCCCGCCACGAAATGCCTGTCGAGTGGGCTATCGGCCAATATGAGGTGTCCTGACATGCGTAGTCTCGTCCTGTTCTAGGGTCCGTAGGGGCTGAAGCCAGCTGCTGCCGCCATTGGGTTCACTCTTTGTCCAGAATTACTGTACGAAATATACGTCGGCATGGGCCCCTGCATCCGGATCCGGCTCAGTCCAGCACAATACCTTGGCCACGGCCCCGGCCAAGGATAACGGGACGGATCTCCCCGAAACCGCGCACATTCTGGACCGGCTGGTGGTCCAGCACAAAACGGTCGTCATGCTCCAGGGAGGCCGCGGTGGCCGAATCGATCAGCACGGTCCCGGGTTCGGCCAGCGCTGTCAGCCGTGCTGCCAGGTTGACCGTCGGTCCGTAAATGTCGCCGAGGCGGGACAGGATCCGCCCCCATACCAGCGACACCCGCGCTTCCGGCAGCACCTCGTCCTCGCTGAACGTGCGGGCCAGCGTCAGCGAAATCTCCGCTCCGGCGGCGGGCGTCTCGGCGATGAAAAGCACCTCGTCGCCGATTGTTTTCACCAGCCGCCCGCCGCCGACGGAAATAATCTCGGCGCATTTGCTCTCGAATCGCTGAACCAGCCGGGCCAGGGTCTTTTCGTTCATCCGGCGGGACAGCGAGGTGTAGCTGACGAGGTCGGCAAATCCGACGGCGCGCGCGAGCGGCAGCGGTGCGTCGTCCTCATCGCCGTCCCGGCCCTCCTCTGAGGATTCCAGCCCGGCCTGGGCGCGAACGGCCAGCCGCTGCACGCCCGCATTGAGCTGGCGGCGCCAGGAGTAGACGAGCATTTTCTCCAGCGGGCTGATCAGGTCCGGCAGTTGGGCCACCAGGGCCTTGCGCGCGTCGGCGTCGCTGAGCCCCTGCTCCTCCACCATGTCCTCGACGAGGGCCTCCACCTGCCAGACCACCATCCGGTCGGTCATTTGGCCGATCGCACGGGTGACGGAAATGGCGGCCTCTTCGGTCAGTTTGCCCTCCCGGACCATGTCGATCACGGTCGTGAGCGCCTCCTGGTCGGCCTGGGTGAAGGCCACCTCGGAGTCTCCCAGGTTCGGAAATCCCATGGCACGCCATAGTTTGCGCGCCGACAGAAGGGACACACCGGCGCCAGCCGCCACCTCGCGGCGCCGCAGGCTGCGCTCCCCGCCGAGCAGTTCCATCTCGAGTGCGCGCGCCGCATGCCGTGAGGCGGACGCGGAAGACTCCTCCGGCGC
>JBIOFK010000076.1:0-10973 GCA_044447065.1 Actinomycetales bacterium
CCCCAACCCACCCAACCACCGCAACCAGAAACACCACCACCCTTCTAACCAGCGCCACCACCAGGCCGCCACTCCGCCACGACCGGAAGCCACACGCCGCCACGACCGGAAGCCAAAGGGCTACCGCAGGCCAACCCAACGGACCGCCACCGCCCACAGGCCAACCCGAGACGCCGCCAGCAGCCACCAACACCGCCAACGCACCAGGGAAAGGCAGAGGCACCCCGGAACACCGGGGTGCCTCTGCCATCAGACCTCGCGGCCGGTAATTCGGCCTTACTCTTCGAGATCCACTTCACGGGCCATGGTGGCGCCGATCTCGGCCTTGATCAGGTCCAGGACAGGCTGCGGCACGGAACTGTCGACGGTGAGCAGGGCAAGGACCTGTCCTCCGGCGGCGTTGCGCGCCACCTGCATGCCGGCAATATTGATGCCGTTCTCGCCGCAGAGCCGCCCGACCGTCCCGACGACGCCCGGACGGTCCTGGTAGGAAAGCACGACGAGGTGGTCACTGATCGGAATTTCGACATCGTAACCGTTCACGCCGACGATCTTCTGGATCTGCTTGGGGCCCGTCAGCGTCCCGGATACGGAGATCTGCGAGCCGTCGGAGAGCGCGCCGCGCACCGTCAGCACGTTCCGGTAGTCTTCGACCTCGCTGCGGGTGATCAGCCGGGTGTTGATGCCGCGCTGTTCCGCCAGCACGGGGGCGTTCACATACGACACCTGCTCCGAGACCACGTCCTTGAACACACCCTTGAGCGCGGCCAGCTCCAGCGCCTTGACGTCCAGGGAGGCAATCTCGCCGGCCACTTCGACGTCGATCTGGGTGACCGAGTCGTGGGTCAGTGCCGTGAAGATCCGCCCCAGCTTCTCGATCAGCGGGATACCCGGGCGGACCTCGGCGGCGATGACGCCGCCGGCGACGTTGACCGCGTCGGGAACGAGTTCGCCGGCCAGGGCGAGCCTGACCGATTTGGCCACCGAAACGCCGGCCTTCTCCTGCGCTTCGTCGGTGGAGGCTCCCAGATGCGGGGTCACCACGACGTTGTCGAGGTCAAAGAAGGGCAGGTCGGTGCTCGGTTCGGTGACGAAGACGTCGATCCCCGCGCCGGCGATCTGCTTCTCGCTCAGCGCCGTGAACAGGGCGGACTCGTCGACCAGTCCGCCGCGGGCAACATTGATGATGTAGGCCGAGGGCTTCATCACGGCGAAGGCCGCGGCACCGATCATGCCGACCGTCTCCGGGGTCTTGGGCAGGTGGATGGTGATGAAATCACTCTGCGTGAGCAGTTCGTCGAGGCTGAGCAGCTGGACGCCCAGCTGCGCGGCGCGGGCGGACGTCACATAGGGGTCGTAGGCAAGGATCTCCATGTCGAAGCCCTTGGCCCTGGCCGCGATGAGTGCGCCGATCCGTCCCAGGCCGATGATGCCGAGCTTCTTCTCGAACAGCTCCGTTCCGGTGTACTTGGAGCGCTTCCATTCGCCGTTTTTCAGCGCGGAGCTCGCCGCGGGGATGTGCCGCGCGAGGCTGAGGATATGGCCGATGGTCAGTTCAGCGGCGGACACAATGTTCGACGTCGGGGCGTTGACGACCATGACACCGGCCTGGGTGGCGGCCTTGATGTCCACATTGTCCAGGCCGACACCGGCTCGGGCGATGACCTTGAGCCTCTTGGCTGCCGCAATGGCTTCGGCATCGAGCCGGGTGGCGGAACGGACCAGGATGGCATCAACATCGGCGATGGCGGAGAGCAGCTGGGAGCGGTCCGCCCCGTCGGTGCGCCGGATTTCGAAGTCGGGGCCGAGGGCCTCGACGGTCGCGGGCGAAAGTTCCTCTGCGAGGAGTACAACGGGTTTGGTGGTTGTCACCGGTGACCTCTTTAGCTCCCTGTTCAGGCGGGAATGGTAGTGAATTCTGCGAAGACGGCAGGAAAGCCGGGCCCCAGCTGTCGAAGGAGCCCGGCTTCCTTGCCGGAAATGACAGAGCCGACAGGCTCGGCCCGTGTTAGCGGGCGACCGAGCCCTCGTTATAGTCGTCGTCCGTCTTCATCCAGGAGAAGAGCTTGCGCAGCTCGCGGCCGGTGGCCTCGATCGGGTGGTCTTCGCCCTTCTTGCGCAGCGCGGCAAACTCCGGTGCGCCCGCATCCTGGTCGTCAATGAAGCGCTTGGCGAAGGTGCCGTCCTGGATGTCCTTGAGGACGGCCTTCATGTTCTCCTTGACGCGGGCGTCGATGACCCGCGGGCCGGAGACGTAGTCGCCGTACTCGGCGGTGTCGGAAACGCTCCAGCGCTGCTTGGCGATGCCGCCCTCAACCATCAGGTCGACGATCAGCTTGAGCTCGTGCAGCACCTCGAAGTATGCGACCTCCGGCTTGTAACCGGCCTCGGTCAGCGTCTCAAAACCGTACTGGATCAGCTGCGAGGCACCGCCGCAGAGGACCGCCTGCTCGCCGAAGAGGTCCGTCTCGGTCTCTTCGGTGAAGGTGGTCTCGATGACGCCGGCGCGGGTTCCACCGATCGCCTTCGCGTAGGAGAGGGCGAGTTCTTTCGCCTTGCCCGACGGGTTCTGCTCGACGGCGATCAGGTCCGGCACGCCACGGCCGGCCTCGAACTCGCGGCGCACAATGTGGCCCGGGCCCTTCGGAGCGACCAGCGCGACATCGACATCGGCCGGGGGCTGGATGTAGCCGTAGCGGATGTTGAATCCGTGGCCGAAGAAGAGCGCGTCGCCGGCCTGCAGGTTCGGGGCGATATCCTCGGCGTACACGTGGCGCTGGACCTGGTCGGGGGTGAGGACCATGATCAGGTCCGCCTCGGCGACGGCGTCGGCAACGTTGAGCACGCGCAGGCCCTCAGCCTCGGCCTTGGCGCGGGACTTGGAGCCTTCCTTGAGGCCCACCCGGACATCGACGCCGGAATCGCGCAGGCTCAGCGCGTGCGCGTGGCCCTGGCTACCGTAGCCAATGACGGCAACGGTGCGGCCCTGGATGATGGACAGATCGGCATCGTCGTCATAAAACATCTCGGTCACGTGGTAACTCCCTAAATAGTGATGTGCTGCAGTTCGAGGGTTTGCGTGCTGTCCGCTCAGGCGGACCGCAGTGCTCTGTCGCTCATGGAACGGGATCCCCGCCCAATAGCCAAGGTGCCGGATTGCACAATTTCGCGGACGCCGAAGGGCTCCAGCACGTTCAGCAGTGCCGCAAGCTTTTCCGGTGTGCCGGTGGCTTCAATGGTCAGCGAGTCTGTGGAGACGTCGACCACGGAGGCCCGGAAGAGATCTGCGGCCTGTGTGACCTGCAGCCTCGTCGCGGCGTCCGCACGTACCTTGACCAGGATGTGGTCCCGTTGCACGGAATTATCGGAGAGCAGTTCAACGATTTTGATCACGTTGATCAGCTTGTTGAGCTGCTTGGTGACCTGTTCAATCAGGTCACCTTCGGCGTCGACGACGACGGTAATCCGGGAAATGCCCGGAAGTTCCGTGGGGCCGACAGCCAAAGAATTGATATTGAAGGCGCGCCGGGCGAAGAGACTGGAAACGCGCGTCAGGACCCCGGGTTTGTCCTCAACCAGCACTGACAGTGTGTGACGTGACATGCCTAGTCCTCCTCTTCCCACTGGGGCGTCAGGTTGAGGGCAACCTGGATCTGGTCATTGCTCACTCCGGAGGGCACCATCGGCCACACCATGGAGTTGGGGCTGACAACGAAGTCGACGACGACCGGCCTGTCGTTGATGGCCAGCGCCTGTCGGATGGTCTCGTCAATGTCCTCGTCGCGCTCACAGCGCAGTCCCGCGCAGCCGTAGGCCTCGGCAAGTTTCACGAAGTCGGGGATCCGCACGGTGTTGTGGCCGGTGTTCAGGTCAGTGTTGGAGTACCGGCCCTCATAGAACAGGGTCTGCCACTGCCGCACCATGCCGAGCGAGGAATTGTTGATGATGGCGACCTTGATGGGAATGTTGTTGATCGCGCAGGTCGCCAGCTCCTGGTTGGTCATCTGGAAGCAGCCGTCACCGTCGATCGCCCAGACGACCCGGTCGGGATTGCCGACCTTGGCGCCCATGGCGGCCGGAACTGCGTACCCCATGGTGCCGGCGCCCCCGGAGTTCAGCCAGGCGTGGGGGCGTTCGTACTTCACGAACTGGGAGGCCCACATCTGGTGCTGGCCGACCCCTGCCACGTAGACGCCTTCCGGTCCCGTCAGCTCGCCGATCCGGGAGATGACGCGCTGGGGCGCGGTCAGGCCGTCGTCGGGCTCGGTCCAGCCGAGCGGATAGGTCGTCTTGAGGTTGTTCAGGAACGCCCACCAGTCGGCCAGTTCCGGGGTGCCGCTCGCCTCGAATTCGGCGCGCAGGGCGACGCTAAGCTCCGGAATGATCTCCTTGACCGAGCCGACAATGGGGACATCGGCGGTACGGTTCTTCGAGATTTCGGCCGGGTCGATGTCGGCGTGGATGACCTTGGCGTAGGGGGCGAAGGTGGGCAGCACGCCCGTTACCCGGTCGTCGAACCGGGCGCCGAGGGTGATGAGCAGGTCGGACTGCTGCAGCGCGGTGACGGCGGAAACGGTACCGTGCATGCCGGGCATGCCCACGTGCTGGGGGTGCGAATCCGGGAACGCGCCGCGTGCCATCAGCGTCGTGACGACGGGAGCGCCGGACAGTTCGGCCAGTTCCATCAATTCGGCGCAGGCATGGCCCTTGACCACCCCGCCTCCGACGTACAGCACCGGCTTTTTGGCCGCGGCGATCAACCGGGCGGCTTCGCGCAGCTGCTTGGAGTGCCCGCGGGTCACCGGCCGGTAGCCGGGCAGGTCCAGCATCGGCGGCCAGGAGAACGTCATCTGGCCCACCTGGGCGTCCTTGGCCACATCGACCAGCACGGGACCGGGCCGGCCGGTGCGCGCAAGGTAGAAGGCTTCGGCCAGGACGTGCGGAATGTCGTTCGGATCCGTCACCAGGTACGAGTGCTTGGTGATCGGCATGGTAATGCCGACAATGTCCGCCTCCTGGAAGGCGTCCGTGCCGATAACGCTGGATGACACCTGGCCGGTAATCGCCACCATCGCAACGGAGTCCATATGGGCGTCCATGATCGGGGTGACGAGATTCGTGGCGCCGGGGCCGGAGGTGGCGATGCACACGCCGACCTCGCCGGTGACCATGGCGTAGCCCTGTGCCGCGTGCCCGGCACCCTGTTCGTGCCGGACGAGGACATGCCTCATCGACGAGGCCATCAGTGGATCGTAGGTCGGCAGGATGGCTCCGCCGGGAAGACCGAATATGTCCTTCACGCCCAGCTCCTCGAGGGAGCGGACGATGGCCTCCGAGCCGGACATCTGCAGGGGTCCGACGGTGTTGTTCGGACCTTGGACGAGGGATGCAGCGGCCGCTGCGGACACGGCGGGCGCCTCCGCGGAGGGCGCGGAGTGACCGGGCGACTTGTTGGCCATCAGCGACGGGCTGATGGGCGATCCTTTACTCATCGGATTCTTCCTTAGTGGAACTGTTCGGAGCTAGTGTTCGAGGTTCACGTCGGTTTCTTATCGCCAATGGTGGTGGGGAACAAAAAAACCCCTCAGCCGGTCAGGCTCTGTGAGGGGTTCGCGCGTGATGTAGCAACTGGCTACCAGCCGGACGGTTAGCGTGGTTGCTAACCTGTCACGCGCTAGGTAAGGGAGACTACGGATACGTGCTGCATATCTGTAGTTTTCCCTGCCCCAAGCAGAGTGTCAACCGGAGACCCCGTCGTCTCAGAATGTGGTACGAAGCGTCCGGTGGGTGGACGCCGTGGTTCCGGGTGCGGGCCGGCCGCCGGCCTAGCCGGTGTAGGCGCCGGTACTGGCGCTGTGGACCAGCTTGGCGTACTTGGCAAGGACCCCCTTGGTGAACTTGCCGGGCAGCGGCTTCCAGCCGACCTTGCGGGATTCCAGCTCGGCCCCGTCCACCAGCAGGTCGAAGGATTTGTTGGCGATGTCCACGCGGATCCGGTCCCCGTCGCGCACAAAGGCGATCGGACCGCCGTCGACCGCCTCCGGAGCCACGTGGCCGATGCACAGCCCGGTGGTGCCGCCGGAGAATCGGCCGTCGGTCAGCAGCAGGACGTCCTTGCCCAGGCCGGCACCCTTGATGGCGCCGGTGATGGCGAGCATTTCGCGCATGCCGGGGCCGCCCTTGGGCCCCTCGTAGCGGATGACGACGACGTCCCCCGCCTTGATTTCCCCGGCCGTGAGGGCTGCGAGGGCGCTCTGTTCGCGCTCGAACACCCTGGCCGGCCCTTCGAAGACGTCCGCGTCGAAGCCTGCGCTCTTGACGACGGCGCCTTCCGGAGCCAGCGAGCCGTGCAGGATGGTGATGCCGCCGGTCTTGTGCAGCGGGTTGTCCAGGGCGCGCAGGATCTTGCCGTCCAGGTCCGGCGGGTTAATGGCCGCAAGGTTCTCGGCAACGGTCTTGCCGGTCACGGTGAGGCAGTCTCCGTGGATGAGGCCGGCGTCGAGCAGTGCCTTCATGATCACCGGTACACCGCCGACCTTGTCCACGTCGAACATGACGTAGCGGCCGAACGGCTTCAGGTCGCCCAGGTGCGGGATGCGGTCGCCGATGCGCGTGAAGTCATCCAGGGTCAGGTCAACCTCAGCTTCGCGGGCGATGGCGAGCAAATGCAGGACGGCGTTGGTGGACCCGCCGAAGGCCATGGTGACGGCGATGGCGTTCTCGAACGCCTTCTTGGTCATGATGTCCCGCGCGGTGATGCCCAGGCGGAGGAGGTTGACGACGGCCTCCCCTGACTGCCGGGCGAACATGTCCCGCCGCCGGTCCGCCGAGGGCGGGGCGGCCGACCCGGGAAGGGACATGCCGAGGGCCTCACCGATGCAGGCCATGGTGTTCGCGGTATACATACCGCCGCAGGCGCCCTCACCGGGGCAGATGGCCCGCTCGATACTGTCCAGGTCCTTGAGGCTCATTTTGCCGGCGGCACAGGCCCCGACCGCCTCGAAGGCATCAATCAGGGTGACTTCTTTTTCGGTTCCATCCTCGAGCTTGGCGAAGCCGGGCATGATGGATCCGGCGTACAGGAACACCGAGGCGAGATCCAGCCGGGCAGCCGCCATCAGCATGCCGGGCAGGGACTTGTCGCAGCCGGCCAGCAGCACCGAGCCGTCGATGCGTTCGGCCTGCATCACGGTTTCCACGGAATCGGCAATGACTTCGCGGGAGACGAGGGAGAAGTGCATGCCCTCGTGGCCCATGGAAATTCCGTCGGAGACGGAAATGGTGCCGAACTGCATCGGGAACCCGCCGCCGGTGAAGACGCCTTCCTTGGCGCCCTGGGCGAGCCGGTTCAGCGAGAGGTTGCAGGGGGTGATTTCGTTCCAGGTGCTCGCCACGCCGATCTGCGGCTTCGCGAAGTCGTCGTCGCCCATTCCCACGGCGCGGAACATGCCGCGCGCCGGGGCGGCAGCAATGCCATCGGTCACCACCCGGCTGCGGGGTTTGATGTCCGGCGCGGTCGCCGATCCGCCCGGTGTTGCTGAACTCGCGCTGGCCTCTGACGATGTCTCGACACTCATAGGCCGAGTCTATGACTGCGTCCGCAGCGCGGGCGAACCGGATCCCTTAGCCGACTGTAAGTGACGCCCAGATTACGCTTCTCCGGGTAGGGAAAGTGGCCCTCCGGACGGAGCGGTCCGCCGATTTCACAGATTGCCGGAAGCGAGGTAGAGTTTCATGTCGTTGCTGGATGCGGCCGGGAGTAAATGACCGGCTTAATCGATCGGCAAAAGATGCACCTCTAGCTCAATTGGCAGAGCAATTGACTCTTAATCAATGGGTTCCGGGTTCAAGTCCCGGGGGGTGCACCACAAAGTTCGGCCTCTGACCAGCGGAAACGCAAGTCAGGGGCCGTTTTGTTTCTTCCGGGCGCACCGCCACCGGCAGCGGCGGGACTGTCCGGGGGCTCCTGTTAGGCTTGGCAGGTGGTGGGTACCCGGGACAATCGAATCGACGTCGCCAAGGGAACCCTCATAGTTCTGGTCGTCATCGGGCACCTGCTGGAAATCACCAGCTTCTGGGATCCGAAAAGCACGCTCCTGCCGCTGACCACGATCTATCTGTTCCACATGCCCGCTTTCATCTTCCTCGCCGGGATAACTGCGAAGGCCAACCGCTTGGGACAGCGGGCGGGAACCCTGGCTGTGCTGTTGATCGGCGCACAGGCCACGTACTTCGTCTTCTCCCGCATCATCGGCGACGCGCGGACCTTCAGCTATTTTCCGTTCTGGTTGCTCTGGTTCATGCTGGCCATGATCTATTGGCAGCTCATGCTCCCTGTCATGCTGCGGTTCCGCCGCTATGCCCTGCTCGGCTCCGTGGCCCTTAGCCTGGGCGCCGGAGCGGTTGACTGGATAGGCAACGACTTCGCCCTGTCCCGTGCATGTGTCTTCTTCCCTTTCTACGTGGCGGGCGCTCTCTACGGCCGGCGCATTCTGGACGTTGCGGGCCGGACGCCCGTGACCGTGAAAGCCGGCTGTGCTGCGCTTTCCGCTACGGCGGTGTGGTGCGTCTATTCGGCGCATCTTAGTCCGTGGTGGCTTTTCGGCAGCCTGAGCTACCACCATCTGGGTAGCGGCATTATCGGCGGAGCCGCGGTCCGCTTGGTCTTGTTGCTGGTGGCCGCGCTTATGACCTTCACTCTCGCGTCACTCGTGCCGAACAGGGCGGGCGGGGCGGCCACCGTCGGTAGTCGTAGCCTGGGGATCTATCTGGTCCACGGGCTGGTCATCATGGCAGTCACGCCACTAATGCCGCTTCTTCTGGTTCATGGCCGGCGCGCGGCGTTCACCGTGTGCCTGCTGCTGGCGGCCGTTATAGTGGCGGCACTTTCAGTGCCCGCGGTTGATCAGAATCTGAGGCGGGGGTCGGCCGCTGTCGTACGTCTAGCTACCCGGCAGCCTGTGCGCAGCCGATCCTGACGCCGCTCAGTGTGTGTCGCCCAGGGCAGTGCCGGTCAGACGTCTACCGGAAAGAGAACCGGGCCTGTTTCGGGCTCAGTGGAGGGAACGCCTAAGTCCGGGACCACCGGAACATTGCCCTTGCTCAGGCCCCTGATGACCCGCTTCAGGTTCTCCCGCAGTGCCTCGGTTTCCACGTCGCTTTCGTCGAGCAGGCCCCGTTCAAGCTCGTGGGCTTCCTCCAGCAGGGCCCGGCCGGCGTCCGTCAGGGAGACCACGTGGCTGCGCCTGTCATTGGCGTTGCGCTGGCGCTGGATGTGCCCGTAGGACTCCAGCCGGGAAAGGGTCTTGCCCATCGTCTGCGCCTGGACCCGAACGATCGACGCGAGCGCCGCCTGCGTGAGCGGGCCCTTCATGGCCAGGACGTCCAGCGCGATCATGCCGGCGTGAGTGACCTTCAGGACGGAAAGCCGCTCGTTCCAGGCATGCTCAATCAGCCGAGCTGCTGTGGAAAGCAACCGGCCGGTGGGCCACTGATTAAGTTCCGGCATATAAGGAGTATAGACCCGCCGGTTTGGCGCACCACGGCCGAGGCCGGAAGTGGGTTTATGCGGCGTCCCGGCCGATAGTGTGGAGCACAACACCGCCGTCAGTCAGCACACCCAAAGGAGCACCATGAGTACCCGCCTCGTGCCCGGCCAGAGCGCCCCGTCTTTCGTTCTCCCAGCCGCCGACGGAAGCACCGTCTCCCTGGCCGCCCTCCGCGGCACGCGCACCGTGCTGTACTTCTACCCTGCCGCCGGCACTCCCGGCTGCACGCAGGAGGCCTGCGACTTCCGCGACTCACTGGCGAGGCTCGCCGCCGCCGGTTTCGCCGTCGTCGGGGTCTCGCCCGACCCGGCGGACAAGCTCGCCAGGTTCGCCGCCGACGAGGCGCTGACCTTCCCGCTGCTGGCCGATACCGACCACGCCGTGGCCGAGGCCTTCGGCGCGTGGGGCGAGAAGACGAACTACGGACGCAGCTATGAGGGACTGATCCGGTCCACCATCGTGCTCGACGCCGAGGGAACCGTGGAGCAGGCACAGTACAACGTGCGGGCCAAGGGACACGTGGCGAAGCTGGCCCGGGATCTGGGCCTGGGCTGAGGTCCGGAGCCGGCCGAAGCCCGGGGCGGGAATGCCGCTTTCTGGATTTTCCCTAGGAATCCGGTCCGCCGCCACCGGGTAGGATGATAATTCGTCCGGCCGTCGGCGGCCGGGATGCGCGAGTGGTGAAATTGGCAGACACGCAGGATTTAGGTTCCTGTACCTTCGGGTGTGCGGGTTCAAGTCCCGCCTCGCGCACAAAATGCGGCTGACCCAAGCCCCAACCGTCAACGCAAGAGGAGTCGTGTCTGCCGTGAAACGACAGCAATACCGGCGGCTCGGGATCCGGCTGGTCTGCTCCCTGATGGCCCTGGCCCTGGCCGGCTGCGCTGCCGACCCGGCCCCGGCGCCGTCGTCGTCCGTTGCCGGCACACCCACCGCCGTCTTCAATTTCGGCACCGGCGCGGCGCCGAACGGACTGGACCCGGCACTGGTCGGGGACACCGAGTCCTACCGCATCACCCGCCAGATCCTCGAGGGGCTGGTCACGGTCGACCCGACCACCGGGGATCCCGCCCCCTCGCTGGCCACCAGCTGGCAGGAACTGCAGGACGGACTGGCCTACTCCTTCACCCTGCGGCATAACGTCCTGTTCCAGGACGGCACGCCCTTCAATGCCGACGCCGTGTGCACCAACTTCCAGCGCTGGTTCAATCTGCCGGCCGCCGCCCGCCCGGACGTCTCCGCCGTGACGTTCCAGCAGGTTTTCAAGGCCTTCTCGGACGACCCGAAATCCTCCATCTACCAGGGCTGCACGGTCACCGGCACCGACAAGGTGACCATCACGCTCACCAGCAGGCTCACCAGTTTCCTGAAGGCGCTGACCATGCCCGCGTTCGGCATCTCCTCCCCCACGGCCCTGGCCGAGGG
>JBIOFK010000077.1:0-10909 GCA_044447065.1 Actinomycetales bacterium
CGCGGCCGTGATGCGCACCTGCCGGGCCGCGGCGGCGGATTTGAGGTCCTCTAACGCCCGCAGCTCGGCGATGATCGCCGCATCATCGGCGCAGGGCCCCGACGAGGCCAGGGCGGCGATGCATTCCTCCGCAGCCGCCGCAGCCGTGGCCCGGCCGGATGGCGGTGTACCGGCACCCGGCTCGGGTGTCTGAACCAGTTCCGGGTGCTGCCCCGGCTGCTGTCCGCCGTCCATAAAGCCACTCTGCCAGAGAGGTCAGACATTATTGCCGGCGGCGTCCTGGCAACACAGGGGACGGTAGTTAGGTCCAATCCCGCTCCGTTAGCACGGATATCACGACTCGCATGCTCGCCGTCGTCCGGCAACTTCCAGGTTAGTCAGGCTTAACTGAACGGCATGGCGGTTAGGCATGGCGGTTAGGCATACCGGTTAGGCACGCGGCTCCAGCACGGCGACGAGGAAGTCGGATTCGGGGGTCCAGGGACGCAGGTCCCAGGTGGCAAATCGGCCGGTGACCGCCAGTTCCGCCGCGGCCACGTCCGCGAAGAAGGCATCGAAGCTGTAACCCCGCTGGCCGCCGAAGCCCACGACGATCCGCCCGTCGGCTGCACAGTGGTCACCGAACTTGCCGAGAACGTCGGCCCCGGTTCCGGGAGCCAGAAAGGTCATCACATTACCCGCGCACACAATGATGTCGAACGTCTCCCCGGGAAGATCCAGCTCGGTAAGGTCACCCACGTGCCAGTCGACATCAGGATGATCGGCCCGGGCGGCCGCGATCAGCTCCTCGTCGAGGTCGACGCCGGCGACGCGATGACCGAGGCGGGCAAGTTCGCCTCCCACACGTCCGGGCCCGCAGCCGGCGTCGAGGATCCGCGCGGATCGCTGCGCCATCGCGTCGATGAGCCTGGCCTCGCCGTCCAGATCCTTGCCCTCGGCGCGCATTGCTTCGAACCGGGCGATATACCAGGCGGAGTGGCCCGGATTTTCCTTCTTTTTCGATTCCCACAGGCTTTCGCGTTTCATGACCCCACGCTACCGTCCGGTTCCCGGAAGGGGTATCGGCGCACTGCCGCCCGGCACTGTCACGCAGACACGCCCGGTGGGTCCGGCCCCGGCCCGCGCCCAGCAAACCGGGACCGGATTATTACAATATGGAACGTTTCTTGCCCGTGTTGCCCGATCCGGGGAGCATTTTGCCTTAGTTTGGAAAGGGCGACGGCGGCCGACCGGCTGCCGCGACCACGGGAGGACACGCTGATGAACGATCTACAACGCTACGCGCCACGACTGTTGAGCCGCCGCGGGGCCATAGCCTTGGGACTGGGTGCTGTCGGCGCCGGGGCGCTGACGGCCTGCAGCGGAACGCCAACCCTGCCCGCCGGGTCGGGTTCGGGCAGCGGCGGTGCAGGCAGCGGATCGGTGATCGACGAGACCGCCTACGACGCGGTCCTGGCGAAGGGGGCCGTGGCCAGCGATTCGATTGTCCAGGCCAGTGAATGGGCCAAGGCCATCAAGGCCAACGGCCAGTTGGTCCGCGGCGGGACCGACACTTCCACGCTGTTCTCGCTGCGGGATCCGGCCACTGGCAAGGTGTCCGGCTTCGATGCCGGCATGTCCCAGCTGCTGGCGAAGTACATCATCGGCGAGCCCAAGGAGAAACTGACCCAGGTCACCGTGGACACGCGCGAGACGCTGCTGGAGAACAAGTCCGTGGATGTCATCATTGCGACCTACTCGATCACGGACAAGCGCAAGGAAAAGGTGGACTTCGGCGGCCCGTATTACGAGTCGAAATCCGCGATCCTGGTCAAGGCGGACAACACCTCGATCAACTCGGTCGCGGACCTCGCCGGCAAGACGGTCGCGACCCAGACGGCCTCCACCGGGGTGACGCTGCTGGCGCAGCAGGCGCCGCAGGCCAAGGTGCAGACCTTCGACGACAATCCCAAGTGCCTGGCCGCCGTCCAGCAGGGCCGTGTGGACGCCTATGTGATCGACCAGTCGATCCTGCTCTCCGATGCTGCCAAGAACAAGGATGTCAAGATCGTCGGTGACACCTTCGGCAACAGCGACAAGTACGGAATCGGCCTGCACCAGGGCACCGACGCGCTGGCCTTCGTCAACGCATGGCTCAAGGTTGCCGAGGCGGACGGATCCTGGGACGCGCTCTGGAAGGCCACGGTCGGCCAGGTGCTCAAGACCAACCCGCCCACACCCCCGGCCATCGGCGTCTAGGCCCGCATGGACCAGCTGTTCACCACCTATCTGGGGGACCTGCTGGCGGGCCTGTGGACGACGGTGCGGCTGACCGCCGTCGCGTTCGCGGGCTCGTTGGTGGTCGGCACCATCGTCGCAGCGTTCCGGGTCAGTCCGATCCCGCCGCTGCGCGCCGTCGGCAGGCTGTACGTGGAAATGTTCGTCAACATTCCGCTGATCAGCCTGCTGGTGCTGGTGACCTTCGGGCTGCCCGACATTGGCCTGACCTTGAACCTGTTCACCTGTGCCACCGTCTCCATGAGCCTGCTCGGCGGGGCCTTCACCTGCGAGGCCATCCGCACCGGGGTCAACGCCGTGGACGTGGGCCAGGTTGAGGCCGCTCGGTCCGTCGGCCTGGGGTTCATCGGCGTGTTGCGCCACGTGCTGTTTCCGCAGGCGTTCCGCACCGTGGTCCAGCCGATCGTCAACGTCTTTATCGGCATCCTGCTCAGCTCATCCTTGGCCGGCGTCATCGGCGTCAAGGACCTGACGCTGGAGGTCAGCGAGATCAATAACCAAGCCGCGCTGGGCCTGACGACGTACATCCTGGCGGCGGTCGCGTACGTGGTCATCTCCCTGCTGGCCGGCGGCTTCGGCTCCCGGCTGGAGCGACGGTTGCGGGTGCAGCGATGAGCACCCAGGATGCCCTCTTCGACGTCGCCGGGCCGCGGGCCCGGCGGTGGATCCGGCTGCTCACCTTGTTGAGCCTGCTCGCGATCGCCGGCGGCGTCGTCGTCGTGCTGCTGCGTTTCGGCAGTGCCGGCCAGCTCGACCCCTCGCGCTGGGCCGAATTCAGCCAGGCGCCGTACCTGCTGTTCCTGCTCGCGGGCCTGGGCAACACAGCCCGCGCCGCCGGTGCCTCCGCGGTGATCGCGCTGCCGCTGGGGCTGCTGCTGGCCCTGGGCAGGCTGTCCGTGCGCAGGCCGCTGCACTGGATCTGCACCGCCTGGACTGAATTCTTCAGGTCCGTGCCGCTGCTGCTGGTGGTGTACATCTTCGTCAGCGGGCTGCCGCAGTACGGGATCAATCCGGATATTTTCTGGAAACTCGTCATTCCGATCAGCCTGTGCAGCTCGGCCGTGATGGCGGAAATCTTCCGGGCCGGGATCCTGGCGCTGCCGCGCGGGCAGAGCGAGGCGGGGCTGAGCCTGGGGCTGCGGCACGGCCAGGTCACCCGGAGCATCGTGCTGCCGCAGGCCATCCGCATCGTGGTCCCGTCGATGGTGGCCCAACTGGTGGTGCTGCTCAAGGACACCACGCTGGGCTACGCCGTCAGCTATCCGGAACTGATGAAGACCTCCAACAACCTCACGGCCGTCACGAACCACCTGATCCAGACGTATCTGATCATCGCGGCGGTGTACATTGTGACAAATGTGCTGATCAGCCACGCGGCACGGTACCTGGAGCGCCGGCTTTCGGGCCGGGCCGCGCGGCTGGGCAGGCGCGTCCCGGTGGCGGCCATAGGCTGAGCCAGGGCGGGGCACAGGCTCCGGGCGGAGTATCCGGATGCCTGGTGGGACTGAGATGAATCGGGGGATTGCTGTGGGTGCGGTGTTTGGTCTGGTCAGTGTTGTGTACTTGCTTGTCATTCTGGGCGTGGGGGCGCTGCTGGTGTGGGCGCTGGTGCTGACCATCATGTTCCTGCGGCTGCGGATTTCCGAGCTGCGGCGCTCCGCCGGCACGGGCGGGCCGCCGGCGTAGATCGGCTGGACGGGTTGTCCTAGGCCGCCGGCCGAGGGAGCGATGATCCGCCGGATTGTGGAAGGCTGGGGTAATGACGACCATCCCCGCCGGTGATCCGCGCCGTCCGTCCGGTCCCCGGAATCCGGGCGATGCCTGGGTCGAGGGGGAGCTGGGCCGGTTCTGGGGGCGCTTTGGCGCCGCCGGTTTGCTGGTGCACGACGTCGGCCGCGGGGTTTTGCTCCAGCACCGGGTTGCGTGGAGCCACCACGGCGGTACCTGGGGCCTTCCGGGAGGGGCGCTGCATGAGGGCGAAGATGCCATTACCGGGGCGCTGCGCGAGGCCCGGGAGGAGGCGTCCGTTCCGCCCGGAAACCTCAGGGTGCTGTTCACCTCGGTGTTCGACGTGGGCTACTGGTCCTATACGACGGTCGTGGCGCGGGTGGATGAACCCTTCGAGCCGGCCATCGGCGATCCGGAGAGCATCGAACTCCGATGGGTGCCGCCGGGCCAGGTGGGCGCCATGGACCTGCATCCGGCGTTTGCCGGCTCATGGCCGGACCTGCACGCGAGGCTGCTCGCGTAGGCCGTACCGGACACCCGGGCCCTTGTACATCCGGGCCGCACACGGTAGAAGTGGACTTTCGCGCACCTCCGGATCCTCAAGGAGACCTCCATGATCGAGACCGTCCGCTCCGTCGATGGCACCACCCTCGTGTTCGAGCGCTCCGGCACCGGCCCACCGCTGGTCGTCGTCGGCGGTGCCCTGAACAACCGCCAGTCCCCGGGCGCCCTCGTACCGCTGCTGGCAGGTGACTTCACCGTCGTCACCTACGACCGTCGCGGACGGGGCGGCAGTACCGACACGCCGCCGTACGGCGTCGACCGCGAGGTGGAAGACCTCGCTGCCCTGGTGGACGCCGTCGGCGGGACCGCTCTCGCATACGGGCATTCCTCCGGCGCCATCCTGGTGCTGGAGGCGGCGGCTGCGGGCATTCCGCTGACCAAGCTTGCCGTCTACGAACCGCCGTACCTCACCGAGCAGCGCGACGGGCCGTGGGAGGTTTTCGCTGACAAGGTCCGGGCCCTGGCCGATGAGGGGCACCGGGACCAGGCGGTGGAGGCGTTCATCCGGCACACGGGATCCGACTTCGACCCCGATATGCCGCAGTCGCCCTGGTGGCCTGCCCTCACCGCCATGGCGAACACACTGCCGAACGATCTCACGATTGCCCGCGACGGTGCCGTCCCGGCCGAGCGGCTTTCGACGATCGGCGCACCGGTGCTGGCCGTGTACGGCGGCCTGAGCGCCGGCTGGGCCGAAGCGTCGACGGCGGCCGTCGCGATGGCCGTGCGGAACGGGCGGCAAAGCCTGCTGGAGGGTCAGAGCCATGGGGTGGCGCCCGACGCGATGGCTCCGCTGCTGCTGGAATTCTTCCGCTAAACGGCACACCCGAAGGAGTCATGTCATGCCTCAGCTCCGCGTCCGCAACCTGTCAATGTCCCTGGACGGCTATGTTGCCGGCCCCACCCAGGACGAGAACCATCCGCTGGGCCTGGGCGGCGAGCGGCTGCACGAATGGGTGTTCGCCACGGCCGCCGGGCGGCGGATGATCGGCGCCGACGGCGGCACGACGGGGCTCGACAACACCTACCTTGAACAGGGCGATCACGGCGTCGGGGCGACGATCATGGGCCGGAACATGTTCGGACCGTTCCGCGGAGCGTGGCAGACCGACGCCTGGACGGGGTGGTGGGGCGATACCCCGCCGTACCACCACCCGGTGTTTGTTCTCACCCACTACGGGCGGGCGCCGGTGACGATGCACGGCGGAACGACCTTCCACTTCGTGACCGGCGGCATCGAAGCGGCCCTGGAGCAGGCCTTCGACGCCGCCGCGGGGGCGGACGTCCGGCTGGGCGGCGGCGCGGCGACCGTGCAGGAATATCTTCGGGCCGGGCTGGTTGACGAGCTGCACCTGGCGCTGGTGCCGATCCTGCTGGGCGGCGGGGAGCGGCTGTTCGAGAACCTCGACGGCGGTCCGCATGGCATGGAGCTCGCCGGGCTCACCGCGTCTGACGGCGTTGCGCACCTGACGTTCGTGCGTCAGAGCGGGGAGGGCACAACCGCCGGCTAGCAGCTACTAGGATCACCCGCTGGGGCCGTTATGGCCTCAGCGGGTGCGCATGGCCAGGGCGGTTCACGCCGACGGTCCCGGCCATTCCGAAACGGTTCGCAAAGATGGGGCATCCGCCCCATGCCCGGCCTTTCCCTCCGGTCGTACGCTCAGTGCACCAACAGGAAAGGAGCCCGCCATGGGAACCCATCAGCCCCGGTATTACGCGGACGCGGATCAGGAAGTCAGTGCCACAACGGCCAAGGATCCGGCGGAACATTTCGCCGGCTATGCCGTGATGGGCCAGCCGTTCAGGTCCGGATACTATCTGGCTTTCAGGCACTTCCGGCACAGTTCCATCGGCCCGGGTTACCGGGCGGTGTGGGTCCGGAGGCCCTCGGGACACTGGACGATTTACGCCGACGCCGCGCCCGAGCTGAGCTGCGCTCGCTACTTCGGCTCGGCCATCGACGAGGCCGTCACCACTGACGTCAGCATCGACTGGGACGGCCCGGCCAGCGCCACCATCCGCGTCCCCGGCGCGGTGGAGTGGCACCTCGATCTGGGGTCCTCACCGTCCACCTCAACCCTCACCGCGATGGCCGTCAGGATGCCGACGGCGCTGTGGCGGCGGGACTCCGTGCTGCGCGCCATGGGCATCATGGCCGGGACGATGCTCGACGCCGGAAGGATGTCCGTCTGCGGCCTGACGCCCAACCGCCAGTCCTTCCAGGCGCAGCCCCGGCGGCTGTGGGCGGTCCGCGGCACGTCGGCAACAGTGGACGGAAGCGGGACCGGCCGGCCGGGACCGTTGCCCCGGCAGGACCGGCTGGGCGGATTCTGGTTGCCGCAGCGCGGCCTCTTTACCGCAGACCTCGGCGTCAGGTATCCCTCCACGGCGCCCGCGGCCCTCGCGCCCGCGGCGTAGGGGAAAGCCATGAACAAGGCAGCCATCAGCCTCACCACCGGCCTCGAGGACCCCGAGCGGGTCACCGTCGCCTTCCTTGTCGCCGTGGGCGCCGCGGAACAGGGCCGGCCGACGCTGATGTTCCTGACGAAGGAAGCCGTCCGGCTTGCACTGACGAACTTCGCCCACGGTGTCGCCTGCGACGGGTGCCCTCCGCTGGACGGGCTGTTGGACCGCTACGGCAAGGCCGGGGGCAGGTTCCTGGTCTGCCCGATCTGCCTGGACGCCCGGAAGATCGACCGTTCCGGCTTCGCGGCCAACGCCGAAGCCGGCGGGACGGTGCAGCTGTGGAACTGGATCGGCTCGGATCCGGCGGTCACTTTCAGTTACTAGGGCGCCGGCCGGGGCGATAATTGAACGGTGGCGCGCTCCTTGAGCACCGGCGGTCCGGAACCGGGACCAGCAGTTCCCGGTCCCGGATCCGTGCCCGGACAGCGAGCCGCGGCGCGCGGACAGCGCGCTGTTCCCGGTGCGGCTCCCGGTCCCGGGGCGGCTCCCGCGCCCGCTCCCGGTGCCGCGCCCAGGCCGCGGGCCGCCGTCGTGCTCCGCCGTTCCGAAATCCTGGCCGCCGTGTCCCTGGCGATCGACCTGGGCCTGGGCCAGCCGATGGAGCACATGCTCCGCTCAACGCTCCTGGCGCTGCGGATGGCCGGCCGGCTCGGCGTGGACGACTCGCGCCGGGCCAACATCTACTATGCCAACCTGCTCGCCTGGATCGGCTGCCATGCCGACTCCTTCGAGCTGGCGGCGCTGTTCACCGACGATATCGCCTTCCGCGCCGACTACTACACGGTGGACCAGCACGGCTTGCCGATGTACCGGTCATTCTTCGCCCATACGGGCGCCGCGCTGCCGCCGCTGCAGCGCACCGCACGCCGGTCCCGGTTCGCCCTGACCGGCAGGACGTCGGTGCGGAGCCTGATCCGTTCGCACTGCGTCTCGGCCGGCGCCTTGGCCGAGCGGATGGGACTCGATGACGGCCTGGGCGACCTGCTGGCGAACGCGTTCGAGCGCTGGGACGGCCACGGGCTGCCGGCGGGCCGGAAGGGGACGGACATACCGCTGGAGATGCGGATTACCGCGCTGGCGGAGACCGTGGAGGTATTCCTGCGTGACGGGGGCGTCGAGGGAGCGGTGTCCATGGTCAGGGCACGGTCGGGAACCCAGTTCGACCCGGACCTCGCCGCCGTGTTCGCCGCCGCCGCGGACGAGCTGACGGCCGGACTGCTGGACGGCGACCCCTGGCAGGCAGCCCTGGACGCCGCCCCGGACGACGGCGAGCTGGCGGCGGACGCGCTCGATGCGGTGCTGACGGCGATGGGCGACTTCGCCGACCTCAAATCCCCTTACACGACGGGCCATTCCCGGGCCGTGGCCGCCCTCGCCGCCGCCGCGGCGCAGGAATACGGGCTCGGGCCCGACGACGCCGACGCCCTGCGCCGTGCCGGATGGCTGCACGACCTGGGCCGGATGGGGGTGTCCAACGAGGTCTGGGACAAGGCGGAGCCGCTGTCCCGGGCTGATCGCGAGCGCATTGAAATGCACCCGTATCTCGGCGAGCGGATCGTGGCCCGGCTGCCGGGCATGAAGAACGTCGCCGAACTGGTCGGCGCGCACCACGAGCGGCTGGACGGCTCCGGCTATCCGCGCGGGGTTTCCGGCGCCGCCCTGGGCCCGGGCCAGCGGATCCTGGCCGCCGCCGATGCTTTCCGTTCCTCCCTGGAGCCGCGGCCGTACCGGGGAGCCCTGACCGCTGTGGAGGCCGTCGAACGGTTGCGGGGCGAGGCGGCCGGTGGCCGGCTGGAGGCGGCCGCCGTGGACGCGGTCCTGGTGGCCGCGGGCGAACGGCGACGGCGACCGCACCGGGAGCTGCCGGCGGGGCTGACCCCGCGCGAGGCCGAGGTCCTCGGCATGCTCTGCCACGGTTCAAGTGCCGGCCAGATCGCGGCCACGCTGGTGATTTCGCCCAAGACGGTGCGCAACCACGTGGAACACATCTACCTGAAGATCGGGGCCAGCAACCGGGTCGGGGCCACGCTTTTCGCGCTGGAGCACGGTCTCTGGGAGCGCGGTTCCTGAGCCGGATGCGGCCGCGGCCTACCAGCGGATCCGGTCGAACTCGCGCCGGAGCTTCGCGCCGCGGAGCGGGTTGAGGAATTCCATCCAGCCGATCCTACCCAGCAGGTGGGCGCGGAAGTCGGCGTGCCCGGTACGGTTCTGCGACGCGGGTCCCTCCCTGATGCAGTTGTGCAGGGTGGCCTTGAGGGCGTCGAAATCGCCGCGGGCCGCGTTGGTCCGGGAATTGACGACGACGCCGGTCACCTGCTGCCGCACGCTGGCTTTGCGGACCGTCGTCTTGGCGCGGTTCAGCTGATGGTGTTCCTCGGCGGCGATCCGCCCGACGGCGCGCAGGAAGGCGTCCGCCCGGCGGGCCAGGGCCGGTCCACCGCTGAACGCCAGGTCGTCGGCGTACCGGGTATACGTCGCCCCGGACGCGTCGGCCAGTCCCTGCAGCCGCACATCGAGCCGGGACAGTGCGAGATTGGCCAGGGTCGGTGAGGTCGGGGCCCCCTGGGGCAGGTGCGGACGCCGCAGCGCCTGGCGGAGGGCGAAGCGTTCGTCCGCGCCGCCGCCCGGCGGCATGGCATTGAGCGCCCAGGGCGGAACCGCGTGGCTGCACAGCCCCGTGAGGCTGTGGGCGACAGCCTCCGGATAGCCTGCCCGCCGGAGCATGCCGTAGATCCGGCCGGCGCTGACACGGGCAAAGAAACTGGTCAGATCAGCCGTCAGCACCACCTCGGCCCCGGTGTGCAGCGCCGCCCCGGTGGCGGCGCTGCGTCCCGGCACAAAGCCGTGCGCGGCGCCGTGGACGGGCAGGGTGCCGATCAGGCCGGAGTGCACCCGGCGTTGGATGGTCCTGAGCCGCAGTCCGGGTATTTCCAGCAGCCGCGGGGTCCGGCCCGGGCGCTGCCGCCAGACATACCGGTAGTGCTGCAGCGGGCCCTTCCCTGCCAGTCTGTTCCAGTGTTTCGCATCGGCGAACCAGTCCAGCTCGCCCTGGGTCAGGTGCAGGAACCCGGCGAGGTCCCCGAGCCCCGCGACCGGCGGAATCATCCGGGCGGCGCCGGTGAGTTCCGGTTCTGCGGGCAGGTAGCCGGCAAGGCGGATGGGGATACGGCGCTCACCGGCCCGGGCCAGCGCGGCAAGGAACGGGGGAGCGGCGGCGACAAACCCTGCAAGCTCACGCGGGGCGTCGGCCGGTCTGCGGTGATACGCGCCCAGCACCAGCCGCGCCAGCGGACCCAGCCAACGCCGTCGTGCCCCCAGCACCTGCGCCCCCGCGTCGAGCAGCCCGGCCGCGGTCCACGCCTCCGCAGCCAGGAACGCGAGCGAGAGCGCCATGGCGAGCTGGGCCGGGGACGGATGCGGGGTGCGGGCCAGGACCCGGGCACCAGTCGTCGGCGTCAGCATCCCCCAGTCGTTCCTTCCCCCATAGTCCCCGGATCGGGCAGGTGGCCGCACGCGACGACCTATCCGTCCGTGCGGGTGATCAGCTGCGCGAAGCGCAGTGCGTCACCTGCGGCGCTCGTTCGTCCCGATCTGCGTGCCCCGGGGTAACCCCGGAGAGGAGAATGCAGCCAGTGCACCTCCACCTCGTCGCGAGCGGCCACCTGCTGACACGCTAACCGATGGGCTGCCGGGAGTCGATAGGCGGCCGCGCAGGGGTGGCTCCGGCGCGCGCCGGCGCGGCCAGGGAGCGCGGCAGCCAGGGGGCGCCGGGCTGGCCAGGGAGCACGGCAGCCAGGGGTGCGCTGGCGGCGCCGGGCTGGCCAGGGAGCACCGGCGGCAGGGGCTACGGTCACCCGCTGGGGCGACGCTGGGC
>JBIOFK010000078.1:0-10883 GCA_044447065.1 Actinomycetales bacterium
GGCTACGGGATGACCCGGAACGCGGAGGCTCCAGGGACCCTGTTGCGCGGAGCACTGCGGCTGCCGTCGGGCACCACGACCGTGCTGGACCGTGCCCTGGAGCGCGGCGCGCTGACGGCAAGGGGATACGACAGGGTGCTGCGGCTGTCCTGGACGCTGGCCGACCTCGCCGAATTGGCCACGCCCGGGCCGCAGGAACTCGGCCTGGCGCTGGCCATGAGGCAGCAAGGAGCCGGGCTGTGAACAGCGATGAACGGCGGCCGCTGGTGATCGCGCGGGCCGCCCTCAGCCGGATCTTCGAACCCTCAGACCAGGCCGGTATGGCCCTGGTGCAGGCCGTCGGACCGCGTGAGGCTCTCGCCGTGGCGACCGGGACGCGCGGGGCCGATGCCGGACTGGAGCGGGCCGTCGCGGCGCTGCTGAGCGAGGCGGGCCCCGCCGCGGGCTGGCAGGGCCTGGGCGCTGCCGTGGCCCGATGGCTGCCGCGCAGGAGTGCCATCGCGCCCGAGCGGGACCTGGAGGTCATCCGCAGGCTCGGCGGCGGAGTGCTCATTCCCGAGGACGGGGACTGGCCGCCGGCGCTGCAGGACCTGGGGCTCGCCGAGCCGCTTCTGCTGTGGGTCCGGTCCGCGTCCAGGACCATCCCGCCCCGGCAGCGCTGCGTCTCGCTGGTCGGCTCGCGGGACAGCACCGACTACGGCACGGCGGTGACGGCGGCAATCGCCCACGGCCTCGTCGAGCGCGGCATGACGGTCATTTCCGGCGGCGCCTACGGTATCGACGCGAGCGCGCACCGCGCCGCCCTCAATGCGGACGGAGCCGCCGTTCCCACCATTGCCGTCATGGCCGGAGGCCTGGACCGCTTCTATCCCGCGGGCAATGAGGACCTACTGCGCGCCGTGGCCGACCGAGGAGCCCTGCTGGCCGAGGTTCCGCCGGGGTCCAGCCCGACACGCTACCGATTCCTGCAGCGCAACAGACTGATCGCCGCACTGAGCGCCGCCACCGTCGTGGTGGAAGCGCGTTGGCGGTCGGGAGCGCTGAACACGGCCCACCACGCGGATATGCTGAGCCGTCCGGTCGGGGCCGTCCCCGGATCCGTCTACTCCGCGAATTCCGCCGGCTGCCACCGCCTGCTCCGGGAGGGCGCCGCCGTGTGCGTGACCGACGCCAACGAGGTGGCCGAGCTTGCGGGGGTCGCCGGCGAACAGTTGGTCCTGGAGCAGTCCGGCGACAGGGCCGCCCACGACGGACTGAGCATCGATGACATGCTGCTCTTCGACGCGCTGCCGGTGGTGGCGATGGCTCCGCCCGAGAAGCTCACCTCCGTCGCCGGGCTTAGCCTGAAATCCGTGCTCGCGGGCCTGGGCCGGCTTGAGCTGATGGGCCTCGCCGAGCGCTCGGGAGACCGCTGGCGCCGTGGCAAGGGCCAGCGGTGAGGACGCCGCCGCCGGCGCCCGACCGGCGACGACGGACCCGGTTGCACCCGCTGCGGCGGTTCGCCTTGCCGGTGCCGCGCCGGCAGAGCACAGTGGTGATGTGGATATTGACTCGCTGCCGGGACAGCTCGGGGACGCGGCCCGGGGCTTCGGGCGCTATCTCAGCAATGAGCGCGTCCGCTCGGCGCACACCGTGCGCGCCTATCTGGGTGATGTGGAGAGCCTGCTGGTCCATGCCATCAGCGAGGGCGTCCGGAGCCTCGATGAAGTGGAACTTGGCACGCTGCGCCGCTGGCTGGGGGAGCAGAGCTCCGCCGGCCTGTCCCGCGCCACCGTTGCCCGGCGTGCCGCAACCGCACGCAATTTCACCGCCTGGGCCCTGCGTGAGGAGCTGATCGCTGTGGACCCCGCGCTGCGCCTGAAGGCCCCCAAACTGGATAAGAGCCTTCCGGGTGTCCTGGCCCGGCGCCAGCTCGAGCGGGTCTTTGCCGGACTGGACGACGCCGCGGCCGAAGGGGAACCCTTGGCGCTACGCAATCTGGCCATGGTCGAGCTTCTCTACGCAACAGGACTGCGGGTGGGCGAGCTGGCATCCCTGGACATCGATGACCTGGATCGGGAGCGCCGCACGCTCAGGGTGATCGGCAAGGGAAACAAGGAACGGACGGTGCCATTCGGACTACCGGCGGACGCCGCCGTCGGCCGGTGGCTCGCGGTGGGGCGCGTCGCGCTGTGCGGCGACGGGAGCGGGCCGGCCCTGTTCCTCGGCACCCGCGGCCGGCGGGTGGACCAGCGGCAGGTGCGCGCCGTCGTCGGCCGCGTCCTGGCGGATCTGGGCGACACCTCGGAGACCAGCCCGCACGCCCTGCGCCACTCGGCGGCCACCCACCTGCTGGACGGCGGCGCCGACCTGCGTACGGTGCAGGAAATCCTGGGCCACAGCAGCCTGGCCACCACGCAGCTGTACACCCACGTATCCGTGGAGAGGCTGCGTAGCAGCTACGTCCAGGCGCACCCCCGGGCCTGACCGGGACATTGCGGACGAATGCCAGCGTCGGAATTCCACTAGCGTTATTCGCCGCGGTACGGCACAATGTGAGGGAGTACAGTCTGCGGACTGGCTTGCGGGACAGTGAGAAGCGGATCCTGCGCATTGCACGGTTGCCGCCATGGCACGAGGTCGTTGGGGAAGACGTACCTACAGCTATGGAGGATGGAATGACTGTTGCCATGACGCGCGGAGTCCTATTCGTGCACTCAACCCCGACTGCGCTATGCCCCCATATCGAGTGGGCTATCGGTTCGGTCGTGGACAAGCGCACGGATCTCGAGTGGATCCCTCAGCCTGCCGCGCCCGGAATGTTCCGGGCCGAGCTCTCCTGGGCCGGCGCCCAAGGCACGGGATCGCTGCTGGCCTCCGCCCTCCGCGGTTGGGCCCACCTTCGCTACGAAGTGACCGAAGAACCAAGCGCCGGGGTCGACGGCAGCCGCTGGTCGCATACCCCCGAACTGGGCATCTTCCACGCCATGACCGACGTGCACGGCAACATCGTTGTCTCCGAGGACCGGATCCGCTACGCCTACGAGAACGGGGCCGGCGACGCGGCCGCCGTCTACCATGAGCTTTCCCTGGCCCTGGGCGAGGCGTGGGACGAAGAGCTTGAACCGTTCCGGCACGCCGCCGAGGGCGCGCCCGTTCGCTGGCTTCACCAGGTCGGCTGACCGCAGCTTCGAGTGGCAACGGTGCGGGGTTCAATCCTGCGGCCGCTGAGTACTTCTGCGCGGCACCAGGGAGGCCCCGCCCGGTCCGCTGTCCAGGCAGGCGTTAGGGTGCGGAATCCACCACTGACGTCCGGATAGCTGTCCAGGATGTCGCCGTTCCGGCGGGGAACTCAGCGGTGGACTTCAGCATGACCTCCCGTTCTCCGATCAGCAGCCCTGTTGCGGGATCGATAATGATGTCTTGCCGCCCACCGCCGCCGGGAATTTCAATGCCGATTGCCACGCCCGTCCTGCCGTCGAGGGTGGCTTGGCGCTCTACCATGGTGACCCCCGGAATGAGGGCGGCGGACTTGTAGAGGGCGGCGCGCAGGTCCGCGGGGATGACGCCCGTGCGCAGGGTGTCCGCGATAGTGATGAGCGCTTCGCTTTCCGGTGATGGGCCAGAGCCGCGGGTCCGCTGGTAGATCACGTCCAGGAGGGCCTTGGGATCGCGGGGGAGATTTTTCACCGCCTCGTCCAGGGGCATACCGTTGACGACGGTCTGCGGGCTTCCATAAAAGGCGCCCTTCGCTGCCCGCAGGACTCCAACCAGCTGGACCGGCGCGGCGGACCCGGGGTTCGCCGGTCTGAGCGCCTCAGCCTTGGCTTCGTCGCTGAAGAACGTCGTCGGCACCCTGGGCTCCCGGTTCCAGACCCACGTACCCGTCCGGTCAGCCGGTACATAGAGCTGACCGCCGGTCTTGTCCAGCCACGAGAGTTGCTTACCGCTGCCGTTTAGTGTGCTGGTGGAGTACACGGCGGTGGTGTCCACTTTGAGGTACTGGCCCGGCTTCACGGCGGGATCTGATGTCTTGATGGTGGCCGTTGCGGCGGCGGAGAGCACTTCAGCCGCTTCTGCTGTGGCGCCGGCGGGTCCACCTGAGACGATGACATCGGCGGCCACGATTGCTCCCACCAGTACGGCGGCCGCCGCCGAAGCGATGATTGTCCTGCGCAGTACTCGGCGTGGCGCCCGGGTCGCCCTGATTGCGGTGAGCTCGGGGCCCGAACCGTCGGCGCTCCGCTGTTCGCGGTTCAGCCGGACCTGGACGGTCGCTGTGGCGTCACTGGTCATCAAGGCCAGGGACCTGGCGCGACTGCGTTGAAGGTCAGCCTCATAGACGTCCCGGGCCGGATCTGCGGCTGCGAGGACGGTACCGATGCCGGCCGGGGGATTCTTTCGGTTCATGGCCTTGTTCCTTCTGTCACGATCTGAGCCTGAAGCACATCGCGGAGTTCCTTGCGGGCGCGGTGCAGGCGCATTCGTATCGCTGTGGCGGTGGTGTCGAGCAGATCTGAGACTTCGCGGGAATTGAACCCGTCCCAGTACGTCAGAAGAAGCGCCTCCCGGTCATCCGGCCGTAACCGTTCCAATGCGCCGAGGAGAGGCGAATCCTGATCCGGAACTTCGCTGGCCCGTTCGCGTTGGAGGGCACCGAGGAGCCGGTCACTCCGGGCTGCGGACCGGTCATGGTTGCGGAGAACATTTCTGGCCACACCGAACAGAACCATGACCGATAGGCTTCCCGGTTTTCCGGACATTTCCCAGACGATGCGAAAGACGTCGGCGCACAGGTCTTCCGCTTCTGAGGCATTCTCTGTCCGTCGCCGGAAGTAGCGGTAGATGCGGTCATGGCAGGCCGCGTGTGCAGCAAGAAATCGCTTCTCCCGCTCCGAACCCACGTGCTCCCCTTGTCTGGTTTGCAAGCTCATACCCAGTTAATGTCCGGCAAAGGACAAAGTGTAACCATGCGGCGGAAAATGGTTCCCCGGTCCGTCGTGCACGCCCCGGCGGGCGCCACTGGTCAAGCCATCAGCCCAGCTTGCGTATCCGGTTGACCAGGCTACGGCGTTCCGTTCTGCGCATGACCAGAAGGTGAACTTGGCGCAGAACACTGTCGTGCGAGAACCTGGCGGTGAGTTCTGCGCAGGAAGAAACCGACCGGCCAGTGCCCCGGCGCCGTCGAGCGGTCCTCTGTTGAGCAGTCGTGACGAGCGCGCACCGTGCCGCCGAAAACCGAGGAGCCGCCCCGCGGGGACGGCTCCTCAATTATCGGCGGGTCGGCGGGCGGTGCAGCGCCGTGATCGGGCGCCGCGGCCGGGGCCGCGCCGCGAACGCGGGGCCGGGCCCCGCTAGTGGTTGCGGACCACGGCAACGGCGTTATGGCCACCGAAGCCGAAGGAGTTGCTCAGCGCGACGATGTCGCCGGTCGGCAGATCGCGGGCCGTGGTGACAATGTTCAGCGGGATCTCCGGATCCTGGTTCTCCAGGTTGATTGTCGCGGGAGCCTTGCGGTGGTAGACGGCCAGCACAGTCATGACGGCTTCCACGGCCCCGGACGCACCCAACAGGTGGCCCGTCTGGGACTTCGTGGCCGAGACGTGGACGTTTTCCAGATGGTCACCGAGCGCGGCACGCAGTGCGGTGTACTCCGGCTTATCCCCGACGGGGGTCGAGGTGGCATGTGCGTTGACGTGGACGACGTCTTCGGGGAGCGCACGGGCGTCGAAAAGGGCAGCCTTCAGGGCGCGCGTGGCGCCGAGGCCCTCCGGGTCGGGTGCTGTGATGTGGTACGCATCAGCGGTCACCGAGGTGCCGGCCAGCTCGGCGTAGATCCGCGCCCCGCGGGCCAGAGCGTGCTCTTCTGCTTCGAGGACCAAGGCGCCGGCTCCTTCGCCCATGACGAAGCCGTCCCTGCTGATGTCGTAGGGCCGGGAGGCGTGCTCGGGATCGTCGTTGCGGCGGGAGAGGGCCTGCATTGAGGAGAACGCCGCAATCGGGAGCGGGTGGATGGCCGCCTCGGCGCCTCCCGCCATGACGACGTCGGCCTTGCCGGAACGGATGAGTTCCACACCCTGCGCCAGTGCCTCGGTACCGGAGGCGCAGGCGGAGACCGGTGTGTGGGCGCCGGCACGGGCACCGAGGTCCAGGCTGACCGCAGCCGCGGCGCCGTTGGGCATCAGCATCGGCACGGTCATCGGCAGGACACGGCGCGGTCCCTTTTCGCGCAGGGTGTCCCAGGCATCCAGGAGGGTCCAGACGCCGCCGATCCCGGTGGCGAAGGCCACCGCGAAACGGTCATGGTCAACCTCCTCGATGCCGGAGTCCTTCCAGGCCTCGCGGGCGGCGATGACGGCGAACTGGCTGGACGGGTCCAGCCGCTTGGCTTCGACGCGGTTGAGCACGTCGGCCGCGGGTGTGGTGACGCGTGCCGCAAAGTGCACGGGGAGCTGGTACTTCTCCACCCACTCATCGTGGAGCGTGTGGGCACCGGATACGCCCTTGACGGCGTTCGCCCACATGGTGGGGACGTCGCCGCCGATCGGCGTGGTCGCTCCCATACCGGTGATGACTACTTTGCGGGGCATGATTCCACTCTCTGAATGCTTTGGGCGGTGCTATTCCTGCGGGCGGGTGCCCCGGAAGCGGGCGGCGGGCCATCTGGCCCTGCCGCCCGCGCGCAGGCGCTGCGTGGCAGCTGCCGGCTGAGGTTCTTAGGCCTGGGCGCCGGCGATGTAGGTGACGGCGTCGCCCACGGTCTTAAGGTTTTTGACTTCCTCGTCCGGGATACGCACGCCGAACTTTTCCTCGGCGTTGACCACAATGGTCATCATGGAGATGGAATCGATGTCCAGATCGTCAGTGAACGACTTCTCCAGCTCGACGGCCTCGGGAGCAAGCCCGGTTTCCTCGTTGACGATTTCGGCCAGGCCGGCCAGGATTTCTTCGTTGCTAGCCATATTGGCTCCTTTTCTAGTGGGTCTGCTTCGATCGGGGGTATCGGATGAGGCAGGTTTTATCAGACCACGGTTGTGGACCGATTGCTATGAGGCTACGGGAGGACGACTACCTGCGCGCCGAAAACGAGGCCGGCGCCGAACCCGATCTGCAGGCTCAGCCCGCCGGAGAGCTCGGGGTGTTCCTTGAGCAGGCGGTGGGTGGCCAGCGGTATCGAGGCTGCCGAGGTGTTGCCGGCGTCCTCGATGTCGCGGGCCACGACGACGGAATCCGGCAGGGCCAGCTGCTTGACCATCGAGTCGATGATCCGCATATTGGCCTGGTGCGGGACGAACGCGGCGAGGTCCTCGGGCGTAATACCGGCCTGCTCCATGGCCTGCTGGGCGGCCTTGGCCATTTCCCACACAGCCCAGCGGAAGACGGTCTGACCGTCCTGGCGCAGCGTCGGCCAGAGGTCGGTTTCGTTTTCGGCCGCCGCGCTGGCCGCAAGGCCGCCGGCATTGCGGACGGCCGTGCTGTACTCGCGGACCTCCAGGAGGGAGTGGGTCATGCCGATGGCGTCCCACTTGCTGCCGTCCGACCCCCACACGGAGGGGCCGATGCCGGGTGTGTCGGAGGGCCCGACGACGGCCGCGCCGGCGCCGTCGCCCAGCAGGAAGGAGATCGTCCGCTCGTGGTTGTCGATGACGTCGGAGAGCTTTTCCACCCCGACCACGAGGACGTAGTCGGCGCTGCCGGCCCGGACCAGGGCGTCCGCCTGGGCAATGCCGTAGCAATAGCCGGCGCAGGCGGCGGAAACATCGTAGGCCGGCGCGGGCGTGGCTCCGATCCTGTGCGCCAGCAGGGACGCGGAGGACGGCGTGGCGTAGGGATGGGTGACCGTCGAGACGATGACCGCGCCGAGCTGGCTGGCGTCGATGCCGGCGGCGGCGAGAGCCTCACGGGCGGCTCCCTCGGCCATGTCGGTCACGCTCACGTCCGCGGGCGCGCGGTGCCGGGTGACGATCCCGGTCCGCTGCCGGATCCACTCGTCCGAGGAGTCGATCCACTGGCAGACGTCCTCGTTGGTGACAACCAGTTCGGGCCGGTAGGCGCCGAAACCAATGATCCTTGAGTGCGCCCGCGGGGTGGATTGCTTTAGGACTGTCATGCTTGGCTGGCTCCTTCGTTCTGGCCGGCCGCGGCCGCGCCGGGACCGCCGGCAGCAGCCAGCAGTTCCCTGGCGGCGTCCAGATCGGCAGGCGTCTTCACCGCAACGGTAGCAACCCCGGGCATGGCGCGCTTGGCCAGGCCCGTCAGCGTCCCTGCCGGAGCGAGTTCGATCAGTGCGGTGACACCAAGGGAGACCAGGGTCTCCATGCACAAGTCCCAGCGCACCGGACGCGACACCTGGGCGATGAGGCTGGACAGTGCCGCGGCCCCGGAGGCGACCGGGGCGCCGTCGAAGTTGGACAACAGCGGCCGCGCTGGGTCGGCGGTGCGGATCTGCGGGGCTAGTGCTTCCAAGGCGCTGACGGCGGGCGCCATATGCCGGGTGTGGAAGGCACCCGCGACGGGCAGCGGGATGACACGCGCCTTGGCCGGGGGATTGGCGGCCAGCCGCGCGAGCTGGTCAAGCGTGCCGGCGGCGACCGTCTGGCCGGCGCTGTTCATGTTGGCGGGGGTGAGGCCTGCGGCCTCGATGGCGGCCAGCACCTCGCCGGGATTGCCGCCGACGACGGCGCTCATGCCCGTGGGAGCCGCGGCTGCCGCCGTGGCCATGGTGTTGGCCCGTTCGCGGACGAAGATCATGGCGTCGCTTTCGGAGATCACCCCGGCGAGCACGCTGGCGGTGATTTCGCCGACCGAATGGCCCGCAAAGACGACGTCGAGGTCTGCTGCCCGATCCGCCAGCAGCGCCTCGCCCGTGATGAGGCCGGCGGCGACAATCAGCGGCTGGGCCACGGCCGTGTCCTTGATGGTGGCGGCATCGGAGGTGGTGCCGTGCGCGGCAAGGTCAAGGCCTGCCGCCTCGCTCAATTGGTCCAGCCGGGCCGCCACAAAGGGCAGTTCCAGCCACGGGGCCAGGAAGCCGGGGGACTGGGAGCCCTGTCCAGGGCAGACTATTGCGAGCACGGTATCCAGCTTTCCAAATGGGAGCGATGATTGAGGTGTTTGCGCACACGAACCTCGTTGGATCGGTTTGTAGGAAGTCTACAAGCTGATGCCCGAGAGAGGAGACCGTCGCGGCCGGTTCACGCTGGCGCGGTTCCGGGCTTGGCCGGCACCCCGAGGCGCCCGACCAGCAGCGCCGTATGCAGCACGAAGGCCTCCCGCGGGATCAGGGGGTCCCAGCCGGTCACATCCGCGACGCGCCGGAGCCGGTAGCGGACCGTATTGGCGTGCACAAAAAGCTCCCGCGCCGTGGCCTCCAGCGAATGTCCAAGCTGCAGGTATGTGCCCAGGGTTTCCACGAGGCCGTTGGACGCGGCCAGCAGCGGTCGGTAAATGCCGCGGATCAGCGCCCGGCGGGCCGAATCGTCCCCTGCCATTACGCGTTCGGGCCACAGATCGTCTGCAGCCACCGGCCGCGGTGCGGACGGCCAGGCCTTTGCCGCCGCCAGCCCGGCGAACGCGGCCTGTGCGCTGGCTCCGGCCTCCAGCAGGGAGGCAGCCAGCGGCCCGTACACCACCGGCCCCGCTCCGAAGAGGTCGCTCAGCCGCAGGTAGGTGGTGTCCTGGTCGGCCACGCCGCCGAGAATCAGGATCAGCCTGTCGCCCTGGATGCCGACCAGGGCGTCCTCCGCGAAGCGTCCCGCGGCCCGGCGCAGGTCGGCCACGAAGGTGGCGTTGGTCTCCGACGGCGACGTTCCTGCCATGACGGTGAAGCGGCTGGTCGATTTCCAGCCGAGCGCGGCAATCCGGGAGCGGAGGGCGTCCGAGTTTTCGCCCCGGAGCACTGCGTCGACGACGAGGGCCTCCAGCCGGGTGTCCCAGGACCCGCGGGCCTCGGCCGCACGGGCGTAGACGTCGGCGGCAGCGAAGGCTACCTCCCGGGAATACCGCAGTACCGCCTCGCGCAGGGCCGCCTGCTCAGCCTGCGGAGCGAGTTCGGGTACATGGTCTTCGACGATCTGCACGACGGTGCGGATGAGTTGGAGGGCCCGCTGCAGGCTGATGGAGCGCGTCAGTTCGGTGGGGGCGGTGCCGAACACGTCGGAGAGGACCCATTGCGGGGATGACGGGCGCTGGTACCAGGAAACGAAGGCGGAAATGCCGTTCTGCGCCACCAGGCCCAGCGCGGACCGCTCCGCGGCGCTCAGGCGGCGGTACCACGGAAGGGCGGAGTCCAGCTCCTTGAGGGTTGTGGCGGAGAGCCGTCCGACGTTGGCGCGGAGCTTCTCCAGCGTCAGTGAGGCCGGCCCGGAAGCGCCGGAATTCGGGCCCGGGGCTGTTTCCGAGGCGGCAGCCTTGGCTGCCGGCGCGGATTTCGGAGCTTGTGGCATCCTCCGAGCATAGGGCCAGCGCGGCAGGTTGGCCTAGTTGTGTGAACACTACAAAGCGGCGGATGCCGGCGCAGAAACAGGCAGGAGCCCGGTCCGCGGTGCGGACGGGCTCCTGCCTGGCGTGCCGGGCGGCCTAGCTGTCCCCGCCGGGGCTGCCGGTGGTGCCGGCGCTGACGTCGAGCAGACGGTACCTTTCGATGGCCTGGGCGGGAGCCCCGGCGTCGACTTCTCCGCGGCGGGCGAGCATTTCCAGGGCCCGGACGACGACGGAGTGGGAGTCGATCTTGAAGAACCGGCGGGCGGCCTGGCGGGTATCGGAGAAGCCGAAGCCGTCCGCCCCGAGCGTGGCGAATTCGTTGGGCACGAACTGCCGGATCTGGTCCGGCACCGCCTTCATATAGTCGGTCACGGCGACCACCGGTCCCGTTGCGCCGGCGAGCTGGGAGGTCACGAAGGGGA
>JBIOFK010000079.1:0-10650 GCA_044447065.1 Actinomycetales bacterium
GATGCCGGGGGCAAGGAAATCCCCGCCGGCTCCGACTGGTACGCCGAAAACATCGGCATCAACGTCGGCGCGCGCCAAATCGTGGACTGGTGGATGAATTCTCCGGACCACCGGGCCGCCATGCTCAACCCCTCGGCCACCGATATCGGTCTTGGCTGGATGAAGGCCACCGGCGCCGGTTACAGCGGGCAGTACGTCGTCGTCGAAAACCTCGCCGGCTATGCCTCCACGCGGGCCACCACGGGCGCGGCGGACAACGCCTCCATCAGGGATGGCGACGTCGCCGCCGTCGACGGCTCCGGAACCCTCTACGTGTACCCCTCGGCGCAGGGAGCCGACCTCTGGCGGCGCACCTATCTGGGTTCGGGCTGGTCCTCCGCCCTGCAGATCGAAGTGGCCGACTGGAATTCCGACGGGGTCCAGGACGTCGTTACCTCCTGGGGCAACGGGACGCTGACCGTCAACCTGGGCTACAAGACCGGCGGCCTCGGGGCAGCGGTCCAGGTCGGATCCGGGGGGTGGGGCTCCTACGATATTGAAGTCACCAAGTGGGCCGGCGCCGACAGGTTTCCCGGTGTCCTCGGGAAGAACAAGAACACCGGACTGTATTACTACTATCCGAACACCACCGGCGGAGCGCTGGGCGGACGCACCGAAATCGGAAGCGGCTGGGAGTCGCTGACCACCATGGCCCTGGACTTCGACGGCGACGGGGCGATGGACATCCTGGCTCGGAACCCCGCGGGCCAGTTGCTGCTGTACCGCTCCAACGGCCTGGGGCAGTTCACGAACGAGCCGCGCAAGGTCGTCGGCATCGGCTGGGCGGCAATGACGCACCTGTCGGCCGTCAACAACCATTTGGGTGACGGCCGTCCGGGACTGCTGGCCCGGGACGGCGCCGGAAACCTTTATCTCTATCCGGTGGGGAACGGCGCCTTTAGCTACCCGCGGACCATCGGCAGGGGCGGCTGGGATACGCTGCTGCTGGGGAGCTGACCGAACCGAAGCGCCGGCGGGGGCCCGGGAGCTAGGGTAGGATCGATTCCTCGTCCGGCGTGGACAGCGTCAGCACCGCCTCTTCGATCAGCGGATTCTCCTCCAGCGCCCGTTCCACCCGGCGGAGCCCGACGGCCACATGCTCCTCGGTGAGGTCGCCGGCCATGTCCACGGCGGCAACCAGGTAGAGCTTCTCCGGCCCGACGAACTCCAGATGGATGTAGGTCACCCGGTCGATCTCCGGCCGGGCCAGGAGCAGTTCCGTGGCCAGCATGTCCACATCATGGCGCACCGGTTCGCCGACCAGGAACCGGCGGTTACGGTCGATCAGGATCACCGCCACCACGCCCAGCAGCACGCCCACCAGGAGGGAGCCGACGGCGTCGGGGACCGGGCTGCCGGTGAGCTGGTGGGCGAGCACGCCGCAAAAGGCGATGACCAGGCCGATCAGGGCGGCGGCGTCCTCGGCGAAGACCGCGCGCATGGTCGTGTTGGAACTGTTCTCGACATGGCGCAGCGTGGGCCGGTTCAGATGCTCGGCCGCCTTCCGCGCCTGCCGCAGGGCCTGGTTGAAGGAGATGCCTTCCAGCACGAAGGAAACGCCCAGCACCACGTAGGCCACCACAAAATCGCCCGCCGGTTCGGGGGTAATTAGTGCCTGGATTCCGTGCATGAAGGACACGATCGCGCCCGCGACAAAGAGCCCAAAGGCCGCGAGCATGGACCAGACGTAGGCTTCCCGGCCGTAGCCCATCGGATGGCGGCTGTCCCGCGGCTTTTTCGACCGGCGCTCCGCCACCAGCAGGAAAATCTCGTTGCCCGAGTCCGCCCAGGAGTGGGCGGCTTCGGCCGTCATCGACGCGGATCCGGTCAGCACGGCGGCAATGGATTTGGCGATCGCGATGACCAGGTTCATGGCGAACGCGAGCACCACGGTGACGGTGCTCTCGCTCGATGCTGGTTCGCGGCGGAAGAAGCGTTGGGGTGTCCCGGCCGTCATGTCCCGTACCTTTCCCGCTGCCGCGTTCGTTCTTTCCAGCCTAACGCCATGTCACCAGGTCATGCGCGGGGCATCCAGCACGGTCTGGGTGGTGTCGATCCGGGACCACTGGTCGAACGGCTGGTCCAGCACATATTTGTCCTTGGCCCGCTGCAGCGTGCGGACCTCGGCGTTACCCGGGTTGTTCAGCGACTCGAAGTACTCCACGGACCAGTGGAACCAGCGCATGCAGAACAGCCGCATGGTCAATCCGTGGGTGACCAGCAGGGTATTGGGTGCATAGTCCGGTTTGGACCAGTGCCGGTACAGCGTCTCCATGAAGGAGGAGATGCGGTCGAAAACGTCCGAGCCGGATTCGCCCTCGCGGAAGCGGTAGAAAAAGTGCCCGTACGCATCCCTGAGAACCTTCTGGTCCGCGATGTCGGGGGCATTCTGGAAGTTCGCCCAGTCCTGCTCCCGCAGCCTCGGCTCCTCGATGATCCGCTCAACCAGCGGTCCCAGCTCCAGCGCCGCCAGGCTCTCGTAGGCGCGCAGGTACGGCGATACGTAGACGCAGACCTTCTCCCCGTTGAGCCGCTCCCTGATCCGCTGCCCCGCGGCCGCTGCCTCGTCGGCGCCCCGGGCGGTCAGCGGGATGCGGTAGTCGGGCACCCGGTTGTAGATGCTCTGGTCCAGGTTGGCCGCGGACTGGCCGTGGCGGATCATGATGATCTGGCGGGGTGCGCTCATCAGCCCAGCATAGGCGCGGCCCCCGGCCCGCGGCCCGCCGCCCGCTGCCGCTGGCGCGGAGTTCCGGGCGCGGGGCGGGGTGCGGCGGATCTCCAGCAAAAGGCGGCAAGATAGGTTCCATGGTTGCCGAAACGGTCCTGCAACGGACTCCAACACTGGGCCGGACCCGCGTCCGGATTGAGATCGCGCTGGTGCTGGGCCTGTCCCTGGGCCAGTCAGCGGTATACGCCGTCGTGCAGCTGCTGGACAAGCTCAGCCGGGCGCCGCTGTCCCAGGGCACGTCAACCCTGAACACCAGCCAAAGCAGCCGCGAATACTTCGACCTGACCTACCAGCTGCTGGGCATCGTGTTCGCGCTGGTTCCGGTGGCGCTGGTGCTCTACGTGCTCTGGGAACCGGGCCGGTCCACGTTCGCCAAGATCGGCCTAACCCTCAGGCGTCCCGGCCGCGACGCGCTGTGGGGCCTGGTGCTCGGGCTGGCCATGGGGCTGCCCTCGATCGGACTGTACGCCGCCGGGCGCGCCCTGGGCCTGACCACTGCCATCACCACCAGCGGCCTCAGCCCCTACTGGTGGACGATTCCGGTGCTGGTGCTCTCCGCCGTCCGGCATGCCATGGTGGAGGAAGTGATAGTGGTGGGTTACCTGAGCGACAGGTTTGCCCGGCTGGGGTGGACACCGGTGGCGGCGGCCGTGGCCAGCGCAGTGCTCCGCGGCAGCTACCACCTCTACCAGGGCATCGGCCCGTTCGTCGGAAACGTGGCCATGGGACTGGTCTTCATGTGGTTCTACCGGCGTTACGGGCGCGTGCTGCCGCTGGTGGTGGCCCACTCCCTGCTGGATATCAGTGCGTTCCTGGCAGGGCCGCTGCTCGGTTTCGGCTAGACCGTCACAGGTCCGGTGGCCGTGTCGAAGGTGACGCTCATAATTCCGGGAGTGCCGTGCGGGGCGACCCACTCCACCGCGACGTCCTCCAGCGGGTTTTCCACGCACTCGCCCAGCCATGCGGTCACCCGCTCGGCCGAGCCGGCGATGGTGAGCTTGGACAGCGCCACCGTGCTCGGGCGGGCCAGTGACGGGTGCAGCAAGGGATCGCCCTCCCACTTGAGCAGGTACGGCACCTGCGGGTCGGCTATCAGGCCCTTGATGCCGATCTGCTGCCAGACGAGCTCCTGGCCGTCCGGGAACTTGCGGTTGCCCGGGACGGCGCTGCGGCCGAGCCGCTTTTCGAAGGGGGAAAGATCGTCGACGGCGACGCACCAGCCCATCCAGCCGCCGCCGGCCTGGGAACGGGCCCGGACGGCCTGGCCGAAGGGCGCCTTGTCCGACGCCGGGTGGTCCAGCACCTCCACGACCTCCAGATAGTGGTGGGCCGTCAGTGGAATAATCATGTTGCGGGTGCCGAACCGGGGATGTACTCCGCCCCTAATGGCTTCGACCCCCAAAGCTGCGGAAATCCGCGCCGTCGTGGCCGCGAGGCCGTCTGATTCACAGGCGTAAGAAACGTGATCCATGCGCATGCCCCCATCTTGGCACTTTGTGACATCCGTCTCGACTTAGGGCACCCTAAGCGGCTTTTGCCCGATCCGGCGGTCCGCCAGCCGGCGCATCGGTCCGGTCATATTGGCGTCACAATGTTGCCCGTCCGCGGGGGGCTGCCGGACACTTATGGCAGGTCATGAGCGCCAGCGACAAGCCCCGGCTCGCTGGCCGGCAACCCTCCAACCGCGGTGGGGTGCCCCGGGTGAAGACCTGGTCCCCGCCGCCCGGCGGGGGCAAGCGCGGGCCTCCGGCCCGGATCCTGCCCGGTCGGCGACGCCCGGTCCGGGATCAGGCACCGGCGGCCCTTCTGTCCACGAAGGAGTTCCCCATGAGCAACGGCTGGTCATTCGAAACAAGGCAGATCCACGCAGGCCAGACCCCGGACGCTGCCACCGGCGCCCGGGCCCTGCCCATCTACCAGACATCGTCGTTTGTCTTTCCCAGTGCCGAGAGCGCCGCGGCCCGGTTCGCCCTCACCGAGCTGGAGCCCATCTACACCCGGATCGGCAACCCGACGCAGGACGCCGTGGAACAGCGTGTGGCGAGCCTCGAGGGCGGCGTCGCGGCCCTGCTGCTCGCCTCCGGCCAGGCCGCGACCACTTTCGCGCTGCTGAACGTCGCGGAGGCCGGGGACCACATTGTGGCCAGCCCCAGCGTCTACGGCGGGACGTACAACCTGCTGGCGCACACGTTCAGGAAGTTCGGCGTCGAGGTGACGTTCGTGGCGGACCCGGACAATCTTGAGCAGTGGCGCTCGGCGGTGCGGCCGACCACGAAGGCGTTCTTCGGTGAATCAGTCTCCAATCCCCGCCAGGACGTGCTGGACATCGAGGGCATCAGTGCGGTGGCCCATGCCGCCGGGGTGCCGCTCATTGTGGACAATACGCTGGCCACGCCGTACCTGATCCGCCCGCTGGAGTGGGGCGCCGACGTCGTCGTGCATTCCGCCACGAAGTACCTCGGCGGCCACGGCAACGCCATCGCCGGCGTGATTGTCGACGGCGGCACCTTCGACTATGCCGCCGACCCGGCGAAATTCCCCGGCTTCAATGCCCCCGATGTCACCTACAACGGACTCGTCTTCGCCCGCGACCTCGGCAAGGACGGCGCGCTGGGGGCCAACCTCTCCTACATCCTCAAGGCACGGGTGCAGCTGCTGCGGGACCTGGGCTCCGCCGTCGCGCCGTTCAACGCCTTCCTGATAGCGCAGGGTCTGGAAACCCTGAGCCTGCGGGTGGAACGGCACGTCGAAAACGCGACGGCCGTGGCCACCTGGCTGGAAAACAACGAGAACGTCGACTCAGTGGCCTTCGCGGGCCTGCCCTCAAGCCCCTGGTTCGACCGCGGCCGCAAGTACGGCCCGCGCGGCACCGGGGCCGTCGTCGGGTTCACCATCAAGGGCGGACCGGACGCCGGCAAACGGTTCGTGGACGGACTGGAACTGCACTCGCACGTGGCCAACATCGGCGACGTGCGCTCGCTGGTGATCCACCCGGCCTCCACCACCCACGCCCAGCTCAGCCCCGAGCAGCAGCTCGCGGCCGGCGTCAGCCCCGCGCTGGTGCGGCTGTCCGTGGGCCTGGAGAACATCAGCGACATCCTTGCCGACCTCGAAGCCGGATTCCGCGCGGCCAAGGAAGCGTGAGTACGGCAATTGTGACCGGTAGCCAGGGCGGGCGGGCGGCCGGGCAGGTCGCGAGGCCTGTCACGGGAGCGGACGACGCCGGGTCGGTCACGGGAGCGGACGGCGCCGGTATCCGGCGCGCGCGGATCGGCGACGTGGCGCTGGAGACCGGGCAGACGCTTCCTGGCGTGATCCTGGCCTTCGAAAGCTGGGGAACGCTGAACGCGGACGCCTCCAACGCCGTGCTGATCCAGCATGCCCTGACCGGCAGCAGCCACGTTGCCCGCGGCGCCACGGACGAGGACGGCTGGTGGGAAGGGCTGGTGGGTCCGGGCCGGGCGATCGACACGGACCGGTACTTTGTGGTCGCGGCGAACATCCTTGGCGGCTGCTACGGCACGACAGGACCGGCCAGCACCGCCCCGGACGGGCGCCCCTGGGGCTCCCGCTTCCCGTTCACGACGGTCAGGGATTCCGTCCGGGCCGAGGCCGCCCTGGCCGATTTGCTCGGCATCCGCCGCTGGTACGCCGTGCTGGGCGGCTCGCTGGGCGGCGCCCGGGCCCTGGAATGGGCGGCGTGCTACCCGGACCGGGTGGCCCGCTGCGTCGTCGTCGCCGCCTGCGCGGCCAGTACCGCCGAGCAGATCGCCTTCGGACAGGCCCAGCTCCTGGCCATCCGCCAGGACCCGCACTTCGCCGGCGGCGACTACTACGGCGGCGCGGCTCCGGCCGCCGGGCTGGGGCTGGCACGGCGGATCGCGCACGTCACCTACCGGTCCGAGACCGACTTCCAGGCCAGGTTCGGCCGCGGGGAGCAGCCGGGGGAGTCTCCCGTCAGCGGCGCCCGGCTGGGCAGCCCGCGCGGCAGCTCGCACGATAGCGCCCCCGGCGGTGGCGCCGGCGGGGCGGTGGCGCACCGGTACCAGGTGGAAAGCTATCTGGACTATCAGGCCGAAAAGCTGGTCCGGCGGTTCGATGCCAACAGCTATGTGGTGATCACGGAAGCGCTGATGAGCCACGACGTCGCCCGCGGCAGGGGCACGCTCCGCCAGGCGCTCGCCGCGACCGCCGGGGTGGAGTTCCTGGTGGCCGCGGTGACCAGTGACCGGCTCTACTTCCCCGCCCAGTCCGTCCAGCTGGCCGCGGCCCTGCCGGGAGCCGTCGAGGTGGCGCACATTGACTCGCCGATCGGACACGACGGGTTCCTGACCGAGACGGACGCGCTCGGGGGCATCCTCCGCCGGGGGTTCTTCCCCGCCTAGCGCCCGGCGGGCGCTCCCCGCCCGGTCCCGGCTATGCCGCCGGCGATGCGCCCGGTCTGCCCGCCCGGCTAGGCCCCGGCGCCCGGCGGCATGCCCGGGCCGAAGACCGGACCGGCCGTCGGCCGCTTGGCGCTGATGCCGTCCCCGGAACTGCGGTGCCTGATCCGCCGCAGGACCCAGGGAACGAAGAATTCCCGCGCCCATACGAGGTCCTCCGAGCGCGCCGCCCGCCACCGTGGCGCCGGCAGCGGCTCCGGCATCTGCGGCGCCAGGGTGTGCGGGACGTTGAGGGATTCCAGCGCCATGATGGCAATGGTGTGGTGGCCCAGCGGTGAGAAGTGCAGCCTGTCGCTCGCCCACATCTGCGGGTCCTTGAGCTGGCGCAGGGACCACATGTCCGCGATGACTGCGTCGTGCCGGGAAGCGATCGTGCGCAGGTTCTCGTTGTAGATGGCCACCCGGCCGCGGACCAGGCCCAGCACCGGCGTATCCCGGATGTCGGGGCCGTTGAACAGCAGCACATCGGCTCCGCGGCCGTGAATTTTTCCGACGGCGGCATCCAGGGCCTCTGCCAGGGCATCCGGATCCGAGCCGGGCCTCAGCAGGTCGTTGCCTCCGGCGGAGACGGACACCAGATCGGGTTTCAGCTCCAGTGCCGGCTCCAGCTGTTCGGCCACGATCTGCGCCAGCAGCTTTCCGCGGATGGCGAGGTTGGCATAGGAGAAGCCGTCCTGGGTGCGGCCCAGCTCTTCGGCCAGCCGGTCGGCCCAGCCGCGGTGGCCGCCCGGACTGTCCGGATCCGGGTCCCCGATGCCCTCGGTGAACGAATCACCCACGGCCACATACCTGTGCCAGGGGTGATGTCCGGGGGAGGGCGCGGCGTTGGCGGTCTCGGACGGTGCATGCAATTCGCTCACCTACCCATCCTGCACCCGCCCGGCGGTCAGTGTAAGAATTGGGACATGACTGATACCGCGCCTTTTGTCCTGTGGTCCAAGCCCGTGGAGCAGCGGGAGGGTACGCCGCTGCTGGTACTGCTGCACGGTTTCGGCGCCGATGAGGCCGACCTGTTCGCCCTCTCCGAATTGCTGCCGGCGGACTTCACCGTCGCCTCCGTGCGCGCTGGCCTGCCGTCCGGCCCGGGCTATGCCTGGTTCCCGCTGCGCAACGATCTGTCGTTTTCGCTGGACGCGGTGAAGTCGGCGACGGCGGACCTCGCCGCCTGGATCGACGGCATCCGGGGCAGCCACTCCAGCGTGAGCCTGCTGGGGTTTTCGCAGGGCATGTGCATGGCCACCTCCCTGGCCCGGCACCGGCCCGATGACTTTACCGCCGTCGTCGGCCTGTCAGGTTTCGTCCAGGACTCCGGCGCGGATCCCTTCTTCGACGACGCGGCCCTGGCCGCCCGCGGGCTGCCGCTGTTCTGGGGCCGGGACCAGGCCGACCCGGTCATCCCGGCGGAATCGGTCGAGTATACGAACAGCTGGCTGCGCGCCCACACCCGGCTGACCAAGGTCCTCTACACCGGCATCTGGCACGGCATCAACGCCCAGGAGATGGGCCACGCCAGCGAATTCCTGCACGCCACCGTGCTCGCCCCGGCCAAGTAGGTCGCAGGTAACGCCGTTATGGGGGCCCCATGGGTGCGTTATCTGCGACCCAGTTGGGTGCGGTCAGGGGGCGGTGACGCGCACGGTCCGGCCGTTGATGCTCACCGTGTCGCCCGCGTGCAGCTGCCTGCCGCGGCGCTCCTCGATCTCGCCGTTGACCTGCACCAGGCCGTTGCGGATCAGCTCGGCCGCCTCCACCCCGTCTTCCACCAGGGACGCCAGCTTGAGCAACTGGCCCAGCCGGATCATCTCGTCGCGGATGGGTACATCGGTCATGGCCGTGCCGTCGTTAGTGCTCATCCTGTAATGATGCCCTACCGCGGCGGCGGCCACCGGGCGCCCTTGACATTGCCGCCCCCGCTCCGGGCACGATAGTCCCAACGGCCGCCGTGTCGGGAACGCTCCCGACGCCGGCCGCGATTGCCGCCGCCACGCATCCGTGGCGGCGGGGCACTACGGCCGGGAGCCAGACCATGACCTTGATCATCGGCAGTTACACGGAGCAGGGCAAGGGCACCGGTGCGGGGGTCAGCGTGCTGGAAACGGACGACGGCGGGATCCCCACCCGGGTGCTCCGCTCCAGCACGGGGGTGCGGAACCCGTCGTTCGTTGCCCTTGACGGCAGCCTGCACGCGGGTGTGATCTATGCGGTGGAGGAACTCGGGGACGGACAGGTGGTGGCCCTGGATCCGCAGACCATGGCAACGCTGTCCCGGGTCACGACCCAGGGCGCGGATCCCTGCCACGTGGTCGGTGTCCCGGGCCGGGCGGAGGTCCTGGCCGCGAACTACACCTCCGGTACCGCCGCCGTCCTGCGCACCGAATCGGGTCTGCTGTCCGGGCCGGAACAGCTGCTCAGCCACCCCGGCTCGGGGCCGGTGCCCGGACGCCAGGAGGGGTCGCACGCCCACCAGTGCACTCCCACGCCCGAGGGCAGCGTCCTGGTTTCGGACCTGGGCGCGGACCGGGTAGATGAATACGTCCCGACCGGCGGCGCCGGGTACCGGCTGACCTCCAGCGCGCAGCTGCCGCCGGGGACCGGTCCCCGCCACGTGGCGCTGCGGGGCAGTGAGCTGTGGGTGGTCGGGGAGCTGGACGGCCGGCTGCACCGGCTGCGCCGTGACGGGGGCGGCTGGGCCTGGCTGGAATCCATCGCGCTCGCCGCGGGCCCCGCCCCGGCCGGCACCGACGGCTCCGTCAAGCCGTCACACCTGGTGATTTCGCCGGATGGGTCGCTGGCCTACACCGCCATCCGCGGGCGCAATACGGTCGTCGTTGTCGGCCTGGACGGTGACGGCCCCAGGCTACTGGCGGAGCTGGACTGCGGCGGGGACCTGCCGCGCGCCTTCGCCATCGACTTCGCTGCCGGGCTGCTCTATGTCGCCAACGAACAGTCCTCCAATATCTCGATTTTCCGTCTCGGCGCGGACGGCATCCCCGAACCGGCGGGCAGCTTCGCGACGGGCAGCCCCACCTGCATTGTCGTGGCCTGAACCCGAACCCCGGTTGGCGGGAACCCCGGTCGCGGGAAGCCCGGTCGCGGGAAGCCCGGTCAGGCGGGAACCCCGGTTGCGGGAAGCCCGGTCAGGCTGAACGCCTGTTGGCGGGACCCCCGGTCAGGTTTGAACCGCCGCCAGCCGGAATCCCGTTCGGGCGGCGACGGCCGTTATCCGGACTGCGGCTAAGCTTGAAGTTCCTGCGGACCGCACCCAACGGCCCCGCACCGCTCCTAGAAAGGGACACCGCACCATGGCCAACAAATCCTCACTTGACCCGATCATCTCCCTGGCCAAGCGCCGCGGCTTCGTTTTCCAGGCGGGTGAGATCTACGGCGGGACGCGGTCGGCGTGGGACTACGGACCACTGGGCGTGGAACTGAAGGAGAACA
>JBIOFK010000080.1:0-10515 GCA_044447065.1 Actinomycetales bacterium
CCCAGGAGCACCCCGCCCTTCTTGATGATGTACGGCGTTGCCTTGATGTCGATGCTGGCACCCATACAGACATAGAAGACAGCCAGCACAGTGGTGCCGCCGGTGAACAGCGCACCGGTGAAGGAACCGAAGAACTGTGCTGCCCCGGGGGCAAAGGTCGCAAGTACGGCGCCGAGGAGCAGCGGAACGAGCATCATGCCGCCGGGCACTTTTTCTATGCCGGCTTTGATCGGAAGAGACATGGGTCAACCTCATTGTTGGATGGGATGTGCGCCATTGCGCTGTGATCAGGCTAACTCCAATTGCGTGATTCGCGCAAGCAATTGCGTGAAACACGCACAACGCGGCTCATCCTCCGGGAATCGTTCCCGCGCCCAGGCTTGATGGTGCTTGACGGCTTACAGTGCGGAATCGGATGGACCGGGTGGGCAGTTGTTTGCAGGGGAAAGCAGTCGTCGCTGCTGCGGCGGCGGAGCTACCAGCGGTGCCGTCCTGCACAGTATTGGCCGCGCCCGACGGAATTCTCCGGCGTGTCCGGCCGCGACACCCGCCCGCCCGCTCCAATCCAGTGCAGCTCGGCACGACGGCCCAACCCAGAGCTACCGGGAAAAGCGGCTGAGGTATCCGGTCCGGGAGCGGTGCACGTGACCGGCCATCCGGGCCTCGGCGTCGGTCACGTCCCCGGCGTCGACGGCGGCCATGATGGCGCGGTGCTCGTTCCATGACGCCTTGCCGCGCGAGTGCACGTCGGAGGCATAGAGCCACTCGATCTTTCCGGCGATCTGGCGCAGCAGGGCGGTCAGCGAGGAGCTGCCGGCGAGTTCGGCGACCGCAAGGTGGAACCGGATGTTCAGCTCGGGAAGCAGTTCCGGCCGGTCCGCCCCGACGGCGGCGTCCCCCTCGTCCAGGATCGCGGCGATCTCCCTGCGCGTGGTCCACCACCCCGCATCGGGAGCGCCGGCGGAAAACTGGGCGGCCGCGCGTTTGGCGGCCCGCCGTGCGGTGGCCGCTTCCAGGGCCTCGCGCACGGCGAAGAGATCATCCGCGTCCTCCACCGGCATGGCCGAGACCGTCGATCCGGCGTAGGGCCTGGACTCCACGAAACCCTCGGCCTCCAGGGCGCGCAGCGCTTCCCGCACCGGCACGCGGGAGATCCCGTACTTCGCCGCCAGAGCGGCCTCGGTGATCCGGGTGCCGGCGGGCAGCATGCCGAAGATGATGTCCCGGCGGATCTCGTCCTGGACACGCTGGTTGGGCGCCGGTTCCGCCCTAGCGGGCGAAGGCTGCACCGGGGATCGCTCCAAGTAGCTCCTTCGTGTAGTCGGCCTCGGGCGACAGGAAGACCCGCTCGACGCTGCCGTCTTCGACGACCATACCGGATTTCATCACGACCACCCGGTGCGCTATCTGCCGCACCACGGCGAGGTCGTGGGTGATGAACAGGTAGCTCAGGGAGAGCCGGTCCTGCAGTTCGGCGAGCAGTTCAAGGATCTGGTCCTGCACCAGCACGTCCAGCGCCGAGACGGCCTCATCGCAGATCAGCAGATCCGGCTCCAGCGCAAGCGCCCGGGCGATCGCGACGCGCTGCCGCTGACCGCCGGAGAGTTCGTTGGGCCGGCGTTGGGCGACGGCACGCGGCAGCGCCACCTGGTCCAGCAGCTGCGCCACGCGGGCCTGCCTGCTTGCCCTGCCGCCCACCTTGAACACCCGCAGCGGCTCGTCGATCAGCCGTTCGATGCTGTAGGTCGGATCCAGGGAGCCGTACGGGTCCTGGAACACGGGCTGGACCTTCCGTCGCAGCGCGCGGCGGGTGGCGCCGGTGCTGGCGGTGATGCTCCGGCCCTCGATCAGCGCCTCGCCGCTGGTGGCGTCCTCCAGACCCAGGATGATCCGGGCCACGGTCGTCTTTCCGGAGCCGGATTCACCGACGACGGCGGTCGTGGTGCCGCGCGCGACGGAGAACGAGACGCCGCCGACCGCCCGGACGGTGCCCCCGCGCTGGCCGCGCAGGCCAAATTCCTTGACCAGGTCCCTGACCTCCAGGATCGGCGCCGGGGCCGCGGGCGGGACGGCCGGAAGCGGCCCGTGAGGCCCCGACGACGGCGACAGGTCCGGGACGGGGTCCGGGGCGCCTGGCGCATCCGGCCGGGCCCCGACGACGGCGAGCAGCGACGGCGCGGCCGCGACCAGCCGCCGGGTGTACTCGTGCTGCGGGCGGAACAGGATGTCCTGCGGGGTGCCGATCTCCACGATCCGCCCCTCCGACATCACGATGATCCGGTCCGTCCGGTCCGCGGCGAGCCCGAGGTCATGGGTGACGAAAAGCAGCGAGGTGCCGCGGGCGTCCACCAGAGTCTGCAGGTGGTTGAGGATCTGCCGCTGCACGGTCACGTCTAGGGCGGAGGTGGGTTCGTCGGCGATCAGCAGGTCCGGTTCACCGGCCAGGGAGATGGCGATCAGCACCCGCTGGCGCATGCCGCCGGAGAATTCGTGCGGGTATTGGCCGTAGCGCCGGTCCGCGTCCGGAATGCCTGCTTCCGTCATCAGGGCCACCGCCCGGCGGCGGAGGTCCGCCCTGCCGCGGTGGCCGTTGGCGGCGAGCGCGTCGGCGATCTGGGAACCGACCTTCATGACGGGGTTCAGGTTGGACATGGGGTCCTGCGGAACCAGGCCGATCCGGTGGCCGCGGAGCCGGCGCAGTTGCGGCTCTGTGGCGCCGGCCAGCTCCTGGCCGTCCAGCAGGATGGAGCCGCCGGAGATCCGGCCGCTGCCGGGCAGCAGTCCGAGGATGGCGCCGACGGCGGTGGACTTGCCGGAACCGGACTGACCCACGATGGCGACCCGTTCGCCGCGCCGGAGGTCGAAGCTGACTCCGTGCAGCACCGCTCCGGCGCCGAAATCGACCTGAAGGTCCCGTACCTCCAGCAGTGGCCAGCCACTCTCCCCCGCGGCCTGCGTTCCGCCGTCGGCGTGCATGCTAACGTCCTGCGGCATAGCCCTGTGCCCCCCGCGGGTTGGCCGAGGCCGTAAGCACCCCGGTCTGCGGATCGCGGCCCACGGACGAGAGCCGGCCCAGCGCCCAGTCGCCGGCCCGGGTGACGACATGGCCGCGGCGTTCCAGCTCGGCGATCACGTCCTCGCCGAGCCTGTCCTCCACGACGGCGCCGCCGGGGGTCCAGGTGCGGGGCCAGAACGAGCCGGGCACCGAGGTGGTGTGCAGCGCCGGAGCGTCCACCGCCTGCTGTGGGGTGTAGCCGCCGACCAGGGTGCGCAGCAGGTACAACAGCTGCCACTGGTCCTGCTGGTCCCCGCCCGGGGAGCCCAGCGCCGTCACGGCCACGCCGTCCTTGAGGACCAGCGTCGGGGTGAGCGTGGTGCGGGGCCGCTTTCCCGGCTCCAGCGAGGACGGGGCGCCCTCCTCCAGCCAGGTCATCTGCAGCCGCGAGCCCAGGCAGAAGCCGAGGCCGGGAATGGCGGGCGAGGACTGCAGCCAGCCGCCGGAGGGGGTGGCCGAGATCATGTTGCCCCAGCGGTCCACCACGTCGACGTGGCAGGTGTCCCCCCGGGTCTCCCCGGTGGGACTGACCGTCGGCTCACCCACCCCGGCAAACGTTGTGTCACCGCTGCGGGCCAGGGCCGGCGGCAGGTATTCGGTGCGCAGCGGCGGATGGAAGGGTGTGCTGCCCGAGACGGCGCCGGGCCGGAATTCGGCGCTGGCCCGCTCCGTGATCAGCGTCCGCCGCCCGGCGGTGTATTCCTCGCTGAGCAGGTACGTCATGTCGACGTCGGCGTCCCCGTAATACGCTTCCCGGTCCGCGATGGCCAGCTTCTGCGCCTCCAGGATGGTATGCGCGCCGAGTGCGGTGGACGGGTCCAGATACTCGTCGTCGTAGCCGTCCAGGATCGCCAGCGTCTGCAGCAGCGCCGGTCCCTGGCCCCAGGGTCCGGTCTTGGCGATGACGTGTCCGCGGAACTCCAGGGTGGTCGGCTCCTCGTAGCCGGCCCGGAACGCGGCGAAGTCCGCCTCCGTCATCACTCCGGCGTGGTCGCTGCCGGAGGAATGCCGGTGCGGGGTGGCGAGGAATTCGACGGCAGTCCTGGCCACGTAGCCTTCGCGCCATTCCCGCCGGGCGGCATCGATCCGGGCTTCCCTGCCCACGCCATCCGCGCCAGCCGAGCCGCCGTCGGACGCGCCGCCGTCGGACCTTCCCGCGGCAATCAACCGGTCCAGCACCGCCGCATACGCCTCATTGGTGACAATGTCGCCCTCCGCCGGGATCCGTCCTTCCGGCATCCACTGCTCGGCCGAGCTGGGCCAGTGCTCCCGGAAGAGCCCGGCCACGGAGGCGATGGTGGTGCCCACTCGGCCCAGCATGGGGTGGCCGTTGCGGGCGTAGCCGATGGCGAATTCCAGCACGTCCGCCAGCTCCCAGGTGCCGTGGTCGCGCAGCAGCAGCAGCCAGGCGTCGACGGCGCCGGGAACCGCGGCGGCCAGCGCCCCGGCGCCGGGCACCAGTTCCAGTCCCTCGGCAAGGTAGTGCCCGCGGGTGGCACCCGCCGGCGCGGGTCCCTGCCCCATCAGGATGACGGGCTCCCCGGGCTTCGCCGCCGTCGTGAACACTCCCGTCATGTCCCCGCCGGGACCGTTGAGGTGCGGTTCCACGACGTGCAGCACGAACGCCGCGGCCGTGGCGGCGTCAAAGGCGTTGCCGCCGCGCTCGAGCACGGCCTGCGCGGAGGCGGTGGCCAGCCAGTGGGTGGAGGCGCTCATGCCGAAGGTTCCCCGCAGGGTCGGCCTGGAGGTGAAGGAATCCGGAGTGGTGTACGTCATGGGTTACTTTCGGCTGGAAGCGGTCGGGTCGAAGGCGTCGCGCAGGGCGTCGCCGAAGAGGTTGAAGGCCAGGCAGATCACGGCGATGCCGATACCCGGGAAGATGGCCGCCGTGGGTGAGCGGAAAATGTACTGCTGGGCATCCGAGAGCATGATCCCCAGGCTGGGGGTGGGCGGCTGGATACCCAGGCCCAGGAAGGACAGCAGCGCCTCGCCGATGACGGCCACGGGCATGATCACGGTGGCCTGGACGATGATCGCGCTGGCGGCGTTCGGCAGCACATGGGTGAAGACGATCCGCAGTCCGGAGGCGTCCATGGTCTTGGCGCCGAGGACGAAGTCGCTCTCCTTGATCCGCAGCGTTTCGCCGCGGACCACGCGGATCATGGTCGGGATGTGCGCGATACCCAGGGCGACCGCCGCGTTCTGCAGGCTGGGCCCGCTGATCGCCGCGAGCCCGACGGCGATGATCAGGAACGGGAATGCCAGCGTCACATCGGTCAGCCGGGACACGATGGCGTCCAGCCACCTCCAGTAACCGGCGAGCAGGCCCAGCGGCGCGCCCACCACCACGGAGAGCAGCACGCACAGGGCGCCGACCTCCAGGGATGCCCGCACGCCGAAGACCATCCGGGAAAAGATGTCCCGGCCCAGATCGTCGGTGCCGAGCAGGAACCCGACGGTGCCCGGTTTCTGGAACGGCGTGGCAAAGTGCACCTCGGCCGGCCCGTAGGGTGCGATCAGCGGGGCGAAAACGGCGACCAGCACGACGACGGCCAGCAGGATTCCGCCGGTCATGCCCAGTTTGTTGCCGCGCAGGGATCTCCAGAGCCTGCCCCGGCCGGAGCCGAGACCTGAGCCGGGGCCCGACCCGGCGGCGGGGCCGGTATCGGCGGCCGGCCGGATTACGGTGATTGCCATCAGTTGCTTCCTCCGACTCGGATGCGCGGATTGATCACGGAGTACAGGATGTCCACCGCAAGGTTGATCACAATGTAGCCGAGCGTAATGATCAGCACGACGGCCTCGATCACGGGATAGTCGCGGGTGAACACCGCGTCCAGGGTGAGCTTGCCGAAGCCGGGCAGCGCGAAGATCCGTTCCGTCACCACGGCCCCGGAGATCAGTCCGCCCAGCTGGAGGCCGACGATGGTGACCACCACGATGAGCGAGTTGCGCAGCCCGTAGCGGAACAGGACCCGCCCGGCCCCGAGCCCCTTGGCCTTGGCCGTGCGGACATAGTCGGTGCTCATCGTCTCGATCATGGACGCCCGCGTCTGGCGCATGATCACCGCCGCCAGCGCGGTCCCCAGGATCACCGCGGGCAGCGTCAGATAGTAGAGCCCGCGCAGCGGGTTGGACAGGACGTCCACGTAGCCGGAGGCGGGGAACCAGCCCAGCGTCACGGCCAGGTACAGGATGGCCAGGATGCCGAGCCAGAAGCTGGGCACGGAGAGGCCGATCAGGCCGAAGCCGTTGGTGAGCCACTCCGGCCAGCGGCCGCGGAACCGTTCGGCGATGACACCGAACAGGATGCCGACGACGACGGCCACGACGATGGCGTAGGTGGCAAGCCACAGGGTAACGGGCAGAGTGGTGGCGATCAGGTCCGTGACGGGGGTGCCGGTGCGGGTGGAGTGTCCCAGGTCCCCGTGCAGCAGGTTGCCCAGGAAGGTCAGGTACTGCGCCGGCAGCGGCTTGTCCAGCCCCAGCTGCGAGCGCACGGCGGCCAGCTGGACCGGGGTGGCCTCCTCTCCCGCCATGGCCAGGGCGGGATCCCCCGGCAGCAGGCGCACGCCGATGAAAATGACCAGCGAGGCCAGCACCAGGGTGAGGACGGATTGCCACAGTCTGGTAGCGATGTATCGGATCATCGGGTTCAGCCCTTCTGCCGGTCCACGAAGGCGGCGTTGCTCAGGTGCACCACGCCGTCCGCGAAGGTCTCAATACCGGCCACCGAGGTGCTGTACGCGGTCAGGCTGCGGACCCGGTACAGGTAGATGATCGGGTTGTCCGCCTGCACCTGCGTTACCGCCTGCCCGTACAGCGCCGCGCGCTTGCCGGCATCGTTGGTCTGGGCGGCGGCGGTGAGCACCTTGTCCATCGCGGGATCGCTGTAGCCGGAGACGTTGTTGCCGCCGCCGGTGGAGAGGAAGTTGAACATGTTTCCGTGCGGGTCAACACGGCCGGACCAGCCCAGCTGCAGCAAGGAGAAGTCCCCGCGGTTCTGCTGGTCCAGCAGGGTGGAGTACTCCACGGGCTGGATGGTCAGGGAGAACCCGCCCGCCACCACCGCGGCCTGCAGCGCCTGGGCAAACCGCAGCGTGTCGGGGGTGTTGCTGACCAGCATCTTCAGCGGGTACGGCGCCTGCACTCCTGCCTGTTTGAGCAGTTCCTTGGCCTTGGCGGGGTTGAATTCCGGGCAGGCCGAGCTCGCGGCGGAGGCAAACGGGCTGGACGGCGGAATCGGAGAGCAGGCGGCCTCGTACCAGTTGTTGAACACCGTGTTGACCAGTGCCTTGCGGTCAATGGCCATGGACAGCGCCTGGCGGACCAGGGCGCTCTGCGCCAGGGGAGTCTTGATGCTGCCGTACGGTTTACCGACGCCATCGGTGTTGCCCATGTTGATGGTCAGCCCCTGGTAGCCCAGTGAGCCGACCTGCAGGACGCCGACGTCCTTCTGCTGCATCAGCGCGTCCACGTCCTGGGGCGAAATCGAGTCGGCCACCTGGACATCGCCGGAGCGCAGGTTCGCTGCCCGGATGTTGGAGTCGGTGATGATCTTGTAGGTGATGGAGTCCAGGTGGACGCTCTTCGCGTCGTAGTACAGCGGGTCCCGCTGCACGGTGATGGAGGTCTGCGGCACCCGGTTGACGAATTTGAAGGGTCCCACGCAGACAGGGTGGTCGCCGAACGCGGCGCCCTCGTCCTTCAGTGCCTTGGGCGATAGGATCATCCCGGCCCGGTCCGCCAGCGCCGCGGTCAGCGGCGCAAAGGGCTTCTTGTAGGTGATCTGCACATGCGTGTCATCGACGGCCTTGATGGCGCTGATCGGTCCCAGCTCGCTCTTGCGGCCGGACCCCTTCAGCGTCAGGCCGCGCTCCAGGGTGACCCGGACGGCGTCGGCATTGAATTTCGTCCCGTCCGCGAAGGTCGCGTCGCTGCGGACCGGGATGGTCACCGTCAGTCCGTCGGCGGAGATGGCGGGCAGCGCCGTGGCCAGCTGCGGGACCAGCGCACCCTTGGCGTCAATGTCGTAGAGCTTCTGGCACATCGTCTGCATGACGTAGCGCGTATAGAGCGAGGAGGACGTGGTCGGGTCCAGCCGGTCGGGCTCGGCCGAAAGTGCCATGACCAGGTTGCCGCCGTTGAGGACCTTCTGGTTTCCGATCGGTGCGCTCAGGACGTCGGGGCGCTGCTGGGCCGCCTGCAGCGGCTGGATCGGCTGGCAGGCCGTGGTGCCGGCGACCAGGACGACGGCGCTGGCCGCCACCGCGGCGAGCCGGGCTGCCCTGCGTGGCCGGCCGGGCCGCGGATGGAGGTCACTGGCCCTGGGGGGCGTCCGGCCGGGTGGCCGGCGCCGGAGAGGCGGTAAGAGCGGCATGAAAATCCTATGATCGGGCTCAAGTACGCGGTTCGGACATCGGATTGAATACAATATCCAGTAGTAACCTAAACTTCGTATACTTTAATTACAAGAGCCTGAACAAGGAATGTCGGATGAAACCACGTTTTCCTGCCAGCACCGAGCGGCTGCACCTGATCCTGATGCTCGTGCTGACCTTCTCCACCGGTGTGGTGGACGCCGTCGGCTATCTGGGATTGGACCGCGTCTTCACCGGCAACATGACCGGCAACGTGGTTGTCCTCGGCATGGCCCTGGCCGGCGGCGCCAACCTGCCCGTGCTGCGTCCGGCGCTGGCGCTGCTGGGCTTCATGCTGGGCGCCGCCATCGCCGGCCGGCTGCTGCGGAACGCGGCCCCGGGCTGGTGCCACCGGACCTCCGGGGCGTTCCTGGCGGTGGCCGTGGGGCTGATCGCCATCGCGCTCTTCACCGGGCTGGTCCCCGGCGGCGCCAAGGACACCGCCGGGACCGTCGTGACCTCCATCCTGGCCGTCATGATGGGCATCCAGGCCGGTACGGCCCGGCGGCTGAAGGTCACGGACGTGACCACCGTCGTCGTCACGTCCACCATCACCGCCCTGGCCTCGGAATCCCGCCTGGCCGGCGGCAGCGGCGCGTTCTGGGTGCGGCGCGCGCTGGCCATCGTGCTGATCCTGCTCGGCGCCGTCGCGGGCGGCACCGCGCTGCACTGGCATCTGTGGCTGGGCCTGGCGATCTCCGCCGCGCTGACCACCGCCGTCGTCGCCGTCGGGCACGCGCGCTACCGGCGGGAGGCCGCCGCCGGCAGCGGCGCCGAACACCAGTCCGTTGGCGGCTAGGCGGTCAGCCTGTTGTAGGCCAGCTGCGCCAGGGCCGCGGACTGCCGGCCCAGCACCGAATCGTCGAACAACACCCGGGGTGAGTGGTTCCAGGCCGCCGTGGCCGGATCCAGTTCCGGCGGGGAGCTGAACAGGAACAGGAACGTGCCGGGCACCTCGTTGAGCACCAGGGAAAAGTCCTCCGATCCCATCAGCGGATTCTCCGAGACCTCGACGCTGTCGTCCCCGAACAGGGCGCGCAGCTCCGCGATCGCTTCGGCAGTGCGGGCCGGATCGTTGACCGTCACGGGGTAGCCGACCTCGAAGTCCACCTCGGCGGTGCAGCCGTGGGCGGCCGCGATGCCGTCGGCCAGCTCCTTCGTGTAGCGGAGCAGCTTGTCCAGCGAATCCTGCGACAGGGTCCGCACCGTGGCGCCCAGGGTCGCGGAATCGGGGATCACGTTGATCGCCGCACCTGCCGAGAGCTGGGTGACGCTGAGCACCACCGGGTCGAAGACGGAGAAGCGGCGGGTGGCCATGTCCTGCAGGGCGGAGATCATTCCAGCCAGGGCAGGCACGGGGTCTTTCGCACTGTGCGGCTGGGAGCCGTGGCCGCCGGAGCCGTGCACGGTGATGCGCAGCTCGTTGGCGCCGGCCATCAGCGTGCCGCTGCGGGTGGCGAATACGCCGCGGGTGCCCGGCGCGACGTGGATGCCGTAGGCCGCGACGGGCCTGTCCCCGGCGGCGTCCAGCACGCCCTCGTAGATCATGATGCCGGCCCCGCCGGCGCCCTCCTCGCCGGGCTGGAACATAAAGATCACGTTTCCGGCGAGCTCCTCGCGGCGGGCAGCGAGCAGCCGGGCGGCGCCCACCAGTCCGGCGACGTGCAGGTCGTGGCCGCAGGCGTGCATCGCGCCGTTGGTCGAGGCGAAGTCGAGGTCCGTTAGTTCGGTCACGGGCAGCGCGTCCATGTCCCCGCGCAGCAGCACCGTGGGGCCCGGGCGTGCGCCGCGCAGCACGGCGACGACGGAGCTGATCGCAGTGCCGGTGGTGACCTCAAGTCCGAGCCCGTCCAGGGCCGCCAGGACGCGGGCCTGGGTGTGCGGGAGGTCCACCCCGACCTCAGGGTCGGCGTGCAGTTCGCGGCGCAGGGCCACCAGTTCCGGCAGGAGAGCCTGCGCTTCGTCGATGAATGTCATACCGTTCCTTGTCTCGAGTCGGCCGGGGCAGGGGGGCCCCCGGAGCGCCCAGACGACCCGGCC
>JBIOFK010000081.1:0-10487 GCA_044447065.1 Actinomycetales bacterium
CAACGGGCATATGCTCTCAATGCCCAGTCGTTGGCACGTGCGCTGGGCATGTCCAGTGGTGGGCCGGAACATTGGGCATATGGTCTCAGTGCCCGGTCGTTGACACGTGAGCTGGGCATGTCCAGTGGTGGGCCGGGCCTGTGGGCATAACCTTTGGGGGCGGCTGTGGCCGTTGGGCATGCCCGGTGGTGGTCCCGAACATTGGGCATACGCTCTCAACGCCCGGTCGCTAACACGTGAGCTGGGCATGTCCAGTGGTGGGCCGGGGCTGTGGGCATAACCTTTGGTGGCGGCAGTGGCCGTTGGGCATGCCCAGTGGTGGTCCCGAACATTGGGCATACGCTCTCAACGCCCGGTCGCTAACACGTGCGCTGGGCATGTCCAGTGGTGATCCCGGCCTGTGGGCATAACCTTTGGTGGCGGCAGTGGCCGTTGGGCATGCCCAGTGGTGGTTCCGAACATTGGGCATACGCTCTCAACGCCCGGTCGCTAACACATGCGATGGGCATGTCCATGTGCCTGCGGCCGTGTTCTCCGGTGCTGCGTCCTCAACAGCGGGCCTTCGGCACCGTTTCCGCACATGGCGCATCACCTCCCTGGCCTCGCCGGGACTTTTCGGCTCAACTGGCTTCATGGACGAAATCAGGACTGTCTTTGCCAAGTACGGCGGCGTGGCCAGGGCCAAGGTTCTGGAGGCCGAAAAGGTCTCGGCGGCCAGGCTCCGCTTGGCCGTGGCCGACGGCTCCATCGAAAAGATCGCCCGCGGGGTTTACGCCCTTCAAGGAGCGCCGGCGGACCTGAAACGGATCCGGTCCCTGCCCGCTGAGCCGGTCTGCGTCACAGCGGCTGCCATGCTAGGACTCTGGGTGCTGAAAGCGCCGGCCAGGGCGCATATCGGAATCACACACGGCCGCTGCTATGAAGAGTTTGTCTGCCACAGGTTCAGCGGCCGGCCGGATGTGGCGGACGTCGTCGTGCAGTGCCTCCGATGCCTGCCGCCGATAGAGGCTCTCGTCGTGGCCGAGTCCGCCGTCGTCAAAAAACGGACCAGTGTCGCCGAGATCCGGCGGCGGCTGACGCACCGCAACGACGCGTCGGCGCGTGCGCTGGTCGGCCGGATCGTGCCGCAATCGCAGTCCATTCTCGAATGCGTCGCCCGCTTCCACCTCGTCGCTGCCGGCTACATCGTTGATTCCCAGGTGAAGGTGGCCGGGCTTGGACACCTGGACCTGATGGTGGATGGAGTCCTTGGGGTGGAAACCGACGGGGCAGGCTTCCACTCCGCAGGCCCGGAGTTCGAAGAGGACAGGCGACGGTGGAATGTCGCCACCCGATCGGGTCTGCCAGTGGTGATCGCGACGTATTCGATGGTGGTCCAGCGGCCGCAGGAATTCCTGGCTCTCATCCGGGACACCATGGACATGCTCAGTGTGAGGCCGCGTCCGGGGACATAGTACGGACCGGCCTGCCCGGGGCGGCCCACTTCGGCCTGCCCGGGGCGGCTAGCGCCGGGTGTGCCCGTCAGGGCAGGGCCCGGCCGCGGCGGACGGGCGGGGGAGGGACTTCCTTGGCGGCGACCACCCGGGAAAGCTCGACGGCGACGTCCCCGGCGCGGGTCGCGACGGTGCAGCGGCCGCCGTCCACCCCGGTGAGGGTTCCCAGCGCGTCGGTCAGTCCGCCGGGGATCGTGTAGCGGACCACCACGCGGGTCCCCGGGGGGAGCTGTTTCAAGGTTTCCGCCGGGCTCCGCACGGATTCATACTACGTCGCGGATGCGCCGGGCGTCCCCCGGCGTGGGGGATAATGGGGTGAGCGAAGCACACCCCTAGGCAGTAGCAGGAAAGGTCGGGACGTGACGTATGTAATCGCGCAGCCGTGCGTGGATGTCAAGGACAAGGCATGTATCGAAGAGTGCCCGGTCGACTGCATTTATGAGGGGGAACGTTCCCTTTACATCCATCCGGACGAGTGTGTTGACTGCGGCGCCTGCGAGCCCGTCTGCCCGGTCGAAGCCATCTACTACGAGGATGACACTCCCGAGGAGTGGGCCGAGTACTACAAGGCCAACGTGGAGTTCTTCGACGAGCTGGGTTCCCCCGGCGGCGCCGCCAAGATCGGCAACACCCACCGCGACCATCCCCTGATCGCCGTGCTTCCGCCGCAGAACCAGGCCTGACCTTCGTGGCTGAGGGACGGAAATTCGGGCTGGCACTGCCGGACTACCCGTGGGAGGCGCTGGCCCCGTACCGTGCCATGGCCGCACAGTATCCGGACGGTACCGTCGATCTGTCCATCGGTACCCCGGTGGATCCGACCTCCGGCCTCATCCGCCGGGCCCTGGCCGCCGCGGCGGACGCTCCCGGCTACCCGACGGTGCACGGCACCGCGGCGCTGCGCCAGGCCATCGCGGACTGGTTCGCCCGGCGCCGGGGGGTGCCTAGCCTGGACCCCGCGGCGATCATGCCCACGGTCGGGTCCAAGGAGCTCGTGGCGTGGCTCCCGCTGCTGCTCGGGCTCAAGCCCGGCGACGTCGTCGTCCGCCCTTCCGTTGCGTATCCGACCTACGACGTCGGCGCCCTCCTTGCCGGGGCCGACCATGTCGCCGCCGATTCCCTGGACGAGCTCGACGCCGGGACCCGGGCACGCGTGCGCCTGGTCTGGGTCAACTCTCCGGGAAACCCGACGGGGATTATCCGCGGGGCCGGCGAACTCGCGGCGCTCGTGGCGCAGGCGCGCGGGCTTGGCGCCGTCGTCGCCTCCGACGAGTGCTATGCCGAGCTCGGCTGGGGAGAGTGGGACCCGGCACGCGGCGGCCGTGCCGTGCCCTCGATCCTGGATCCCCGTGTCGGCGGCGGCAGCACGGACTCGCTGCTCGCCGTGTATTCGCTGAGCAAACAGTCCAACCTTGCCGGGTACCGGGCCGCGTTCGTTGCCGGGGACGCCGCCATCATGGCGAACCTCGTGAACAGCCGCAAGCATGCGGGGATGATCGTCCCCTACCCGGTGCAGGAAGCTATGCGCGCGGCTCTCGCCGACGACGCCCATGTGGCCGCGCAGAAGGACCTGTACCGCGCCCGCCGCGAACTCCTGATCCCGGCCCTTGAGGCGTTCGGGCTGACGATCCACGACTCCGCGGGCGGACTGTACCTGTGGTGTACCGCGGCGGAGGACACCTGGACCACGTTGCGGCGGCTGGCCGAGCTGGGAATCGTGGTGGGACCGGGCGTCTTCTACGGCGAGGCCGGCAACGGATTCATCCGCGTCGCCCTGACCGCCTCCGATGAGCGCGTCACGGCCGGGGCCGCACGCCTTTCTGCCGCCTCCGTGTGACGTGCAGCCATTTCCGGGCACAACGAGGCTTCTGATTAGTTGATCGGATGTACCGGGCGGTAGTTTCTTAATTAAACTAACGTCCCTGCACCCAGGGGCTGATCGACCTCCTGAAGGGGACTCCATGACTGAATCGACGAGTGCATCACTGCGCTACGACGGCGGAGAACTTGAGCTGCCGCGGATCAAAGCGGTCGAGGGCAATGACGGTTACGACGTTTCCAAACTGCTGAAGCAGACGGGGGCTGTCACTTTCGACCCCGGCTTCGTCAACACGGCCGCCACCACCTCCGCCATCACCTACATCGACGGCGACGCCGGAATTCTGCGCTACCGCGGATACCCCATTGAAGAACTGGCCGAGCACTCCAGCTTCCTGGAAGTCTCCTACCTGCTGATCTACGGCGACCTCCCCACCCCCGAGCAATTTGCCGCGTTCGACTCGCGGATCCGCCGGCACACGCTGCTGCACGAGGACCTGAAGGGCTTCTTCGGCGGCTTCCCGCGCGATGCGCACCCGATGCCGGTGCTGTCCTCCGCGGTGTCCGCGCTGAGCACGTTCTACCAGGACTCGCTGGACCCGTTCGACGACGAGCAGGTGGAAATGGCCACCTACCGGCTGCTCGCGAAGATGCCCGTCATCGCCGCCTACGCCCTGAAGAAGTCCATGGGCCAGCCGATGCTGTATCCGGACAATTCCATGAACCTGGTGGAAAATTTCCTGCGCCTGAGTTTCGGCCTGCCGGCCGAGCCGTACGAGATGGACCCGACAGTGGTCAAGGCCCTGGACCTGCTGCTGATCCTGCACGCGGACCATGAGCAGAACTGTTCCACCTCCACGGTCCGACTGGTCGGCAGTTCCAACGCGAACATGTTTGCTTCCATCTCCGCGGGCATCAATGCCCTGTTCGGCCCGCTGCACGGCGGAGCCAACGAGGCCGTGCTGAACATGCTGCGCCAGATCCAGGCCAGCGGCGAGCCGGTGGAGAAGTTCGTGGAGCGCGTCAAGAACAAGGAAGACGGCGTGAAGCTGATGGGCTTCGGACACCGCGTCTACAAGAACTACGACCCGCGCGCCAAGATCGTCAAGGCCACGGCGCATGAGATCCTGGCCAAGCTCGGCGGCAACGACGAGCTGCTGGACATCGCCATGCGGCTCGAGGAGGTCGCCCTGACGGACCAATACTTCATCGACCGCAAGCTGTACCCGAACGTGGACTTCTACACGGGACTGATATACAAGGCCATGGGCTTCCCGGAAAAGATGTTCACCGTCCTCTTCGCGATCGGCAGGCTGCCGGGCTGGATCGCCCAGTGGCGCGAAATGATGAAGGACCCGCAGACCAAGATCGGCCGTCCGCGCCAGCTGTACACCGGCGAAGCGGAGCGGATGTACCCCTCCCGGTAGCCCCGCCCGCACCCAACTGGGTCGCAGATAATGCACTTATAGGGGGCCCATGAGTGCGTTATCTGCGACCCAGTTGGGTTTAGGCGGGGTCGGGGGCGGCGTAGCCGTTCGGGTTGTTCTTCTGCCAGCGCCAGTGGTCCTGGCACATCTCGTCCAGGGTCTTCGTGGTGGACCAGCCCAGGTCGGCCAGCGCCGCGGACGGGTCCGCCCAGAATGCCGGCAGATCCCCCGCACGGCGTCCGGCCACCTCGTACGGCAGCGGATGCCCCACCGCCCGCTCGAAGGCGTGCAGTACGTCAAAGACGCTGGAGCCGACGCCGGAACCCAGGTTCCAGCGGTACACGCCGGCGCGGCCGGTCAGGTAGCTGACGGCGGAGACATGCCCGTCGGCGAGGTCCATGACATGGATATAGTCCCGCAGGCAGGTGCCGTCGGGAGTGTCGTAGTCTCCGCCGAAGACCATGAGCTTCCCGCGCCTGCCCACGGCCACCTGGGCGATGAACGGGACCAGGTTGTTCGGGATGCCCATCGGGTCCTCGCCGATCCGGCCCGAGGGGTGCGCGCCCACCGGGTTGAAGTAGCGCAGCAGCGCGATGTGCCAGCGCCCGTCGGCCGCGCCGACGTCGCTGAGGATGTCCTCGATCTGTTCCTTGGTCCGGCCGTAGGGATTGTTGGCGCCGATGTCCATCTTTTCGATGTACGGCGTCGGGTTCAGCTCGCCGTAGACGGTGGCCGAGGATGAGAACACGATGCTGCGCACGCCCGCCCCGTCCATCACGCGCAGCAGGTTGATGGTCCCGGAGACGTTGTTGTGGTAATAGCGCAGCGGCTGCCCCACGGATTCGCCCACGGCCTTCAGCCCGGCGAAATGGATGACTGAATCAATGCTGTCCGGACCCGAGTGCCGCTCGAACACCCCGCGCACCGCGTCCTCGTCCAGCAGGTCCACCGCGTGGAATTCCACGTTCCGTCCGGTCAGCTCCCGGACCCGGCGCAGGGACTCCTCGCTGGAGTTCACCAGATTGTCCAGCACGACGACGTCGTGCCCCGCCTCGAGCAGGCGCAGGACGGTGTGCGAGCCAATATAACCGGTTCCGCCGGTGACCAATACCTTCATGGAATCAGCCTACCGGGCGTCCCCGCAGCCCCCGGCGCCGGGCTCGCCGGGCCGTGAACGGCCGCCGTCGCGGAGGGTAATGTTGGTTTCCACAGGATGGGCAGTTTTTTGGAGGCGGGAATGCATCACACGGGAGGCCCCGGCTGGCGGATCACCATGGATACCTCTCCTGCGATGATGCTGGCGCTGTACCTGCGGGACTCCGCCGGGCTGGCAGGAGCCGGCGTTCCGGGCCTGTGCGCGGCCGCGCCGGCCGTGCATGCCGCCGACCCGCACGCGCTGGTGGCCAAGACGGGCGGTATTAAGGCGCTGCGCAGCGAATGGGAGAGCTGGTGGGGCTCCCTGCTGCTCAGCCATCCGCGGCTGGAGCCGGAACTCAGCCCGCCGTTCTTCGGCGCCTTTGGCAGCTCTCCGGCCCTGCAGCGGCTCATGCAGGCCCATTTCGGCTCGGCCCTGACCTGGGCGCGGGAGCGGCAGAGCGAATACCGCAGGCTCGCCGAGGAGCGGGAGACCCGCGGCAGCTACGGCGTGCTCCGGGAGATGGTCCAGGACAGGGAGATGGAACTGGGCCGCGATGCCCGGGATTTCACCCTCACCGTGGTGGAGCTCCCGCTGGCCGAACCGCGGGCCTGGTACCTGGAGCCGGACCGGTTGCTGATGAGCCAGGAACTGCTGGCCACACCGGAAGTTTTCCGCAGTTACGTCCAGCCCGTGGTGGAACTGCTGGTCTGAACGTCCGCTCCGGGCCTAGGGCTTGGCGGGGTGCACGGTGATGATGACAGTACCGGCATCCGCGCCGGCCGCGTCCCCGGTCTCGGGAGTCCAGCCGGCGTTGGTGGTGCCGGCATTATTGGACCGGACCCAATGTTTGCCGGCAAAGGACACCTCGGTGATGTTCAGGGCATCGGCGTTGGCCACGGCCCACTGGGCGTAACCCCAACCGGCTGCCGGCCCCGCCGGGATCCGCAGCGTGTTCCCGTCCGCGCTGGTGGCCACCGTGCCGTAGCCGCGCTCCAGCTCGGCCAGCACGGCGGCGGGACTGCCGGCCGCCGTCGGGCTTTCCAGCGTACACACGAGGGATTCCGGGGAAGCACCAGTCAGGGCGGAGGCGAAGGCGCGGCCCTGCGGCTCGCGCTGCGCGTACGCGTCCGGGTAGGCGGAGCGCTGGACCCGCTGGGCGGCATCGGTGATCGGGAGGCTCTCATAGCCCTTCACTTGGGTCAGGACATCGAAGAACGCGTTCGTGGCGTACACCGGATCCTGGACCTGCGCCTGCGTGCCCCAGCCCTGGGACGGGCGCTGCTGGAACAGGCCCAGCGAATCCAGGTCTCCGTTGGGGATATTGCGCAGCTTCGATTCCTGGATGGCCACCGACAGCGCGATGGAGGCGGCACGGGCCGGCAGTCCGCGCCGCACCGCGATGGCCGTGATCAGGGCGGCATTCGCCGCCTGGTCCGGTGCCAGCGTGTACTTGGCATCGGCGACGGCGGCGGTGCAGCCCGTGGCCAGGGGCGGGGGAGCGGGCTTGAAGCTGTTGACGATCCACAGTCCCGCGCCGGCTAGCAGTCCGCACACGACGGCGATGCCCAGCAGCCAGAGCAGCAGGGCCCGGACCCGGGCTGGTCGGCGGCTCATGCGGACTAGTTCGCGTGCAGGGCGGCGTTGAGTTCCACGCTCCGGCCCTGCCGGGACAGCACTTCGACCTCGCCGGTGGTGGAGTTGCGGCGGAACAGCAGGTTCGGCACGCCGGAGAGTTCGGCGGCCTTGACGATGCTGGCGGTCTCCTCCCCGTCGGCGTCCTTGGGGCCCGCAACGCGGACCCGGGTGCCGGCCGTGACGTAGAGACCGGCCTCGACGACGGAGTCGTCGCCGATGCTGATTCCGACGCCGGAATTCGCGCCGAGCAGGACCCGCTCGCCGAGGGCGATCCTTTCCCGGCCGCCGCCGGAGAGGGTGCCCATGATGGAGGCGCCGCCGCCGACGTCGGTGCCGTTGCCGACGACGACCCCCGCGGAGATCCGGCCCTCGACCATGGAACCGCCGAGCGTTCCGGCGTTGAAGTTCACGAAGCCCTCGTGCATCACCGTGGTGCCCTCGGCCAGGTAGGCGCCCAGCCGCACCCGGTCAGCATCGGCAATGCGCACGCCGGAGGGGATCACATAGTCCACCATCCGCGGGAACTTGTCCACCCCGTACACGGTGACGGGTCCGCGGCGGCGCAGCGCGGCCCTGGCCAGCTCGAAACCGTCGACAGCGGCCGGTCCGTAGTTGGTCCACACCACGTTGGGCAGCACGGCGAAGATGCCCTCAAGACTGATGCTGTTGGGAGCCACGAGCCGGTGCGAGAGCAGGTGCAGGCGCAGGTAGGCGTCGGCGGTGTCGGCCGGCGCCTCGTCCAGGTTGATCTGCGCGAAGACGACCTTCTGGCCGACCCCGCGGTCCGGATCGTTGCCCGTTTCGGCCAGCGCGGTCAGCGCGGGGTCCGCTTCGGGGGCGTCCCCGAGGGAGCCGACGGCGATGCCCAGGGCGGGGGACGGGTACCAGACGTCCAGGACCGTACCGGAGTCCGTCACGGTGGCCAGGCCGAAGCCGTGGGCGGTGCGGTCAGCCGAATCGGCGGAGGGCAGGGGCACGGAGGCGGAAGCAGTCATGCCCCCAATCGTACCGGGAGGCCGCGCCGCTCCGGGGCGCGCGTGAATCGGGGACGTGCCGGCCGGAGCGGCAGGAGGATAGGCTGGAACGGTGACTGGTGCTCTGGATCTGACGCAGGACGTGGCCGCGCTAACGGCCGCGCTGATTGACATGGAAAGCGTGTCGGGCAACGAAACCGCCCTGGCGGACGCGGTCGAGGAGGGCCTGCGCCGGTGTGCGCACCTGGAGGTGCTGCGCAACGGGGACTCGCTGATGGCCAGGACTTCGCTGGGCCGGGGCGAACGGGTGATCCTGGCAGGCCATCTGGACACCGTGCCGCTGCCGGGCACGGAGGGCTCCCGGGGAACAGTCCCGTCGGTCTGGGACGGCACGGTGCTGTTCGGCCGGGGCGCCACCGACATGAAGGGCGGCGTCGCGGTGCAGCTGGCGCTCGCGGCGACGCTGGCGGAGCCCGGCAAGGATGTGACGTTCATTTTTTACGACCACGAGGAGGTCGAGGCCGCCAAGAGCGGCCTGGGCCGGCTTGTGCGCGACCATCCGGACTGGTTCCGGGCCGACTTCGGCATCCTGCTGGAACCGACCAACGGCACGGTGGAGGGCGGCTGCAACGGAACCAGCCGCTTTGAAGCCTCCACCACCGGACGGGCGGCGCACTCCGCCCGGGCCTGGATGGGAGAGAACGCCATCCACGCGGCAGCGGGAATCCTGGACCGCCTGCGCGACTACCGGCCCGCCACGGTGCGGGTGGACGGGCTGGATTACCGGGAAAGCCTCAACGCCGTGCGGATCACCGGCGGCACGGCCGGCAACGTCATCCCCGACGGGTGCGTGGTGGAGATCAACTACCGCTTCGCTCCGGACAAGACAGCCGACGACGCCGAAGCGCACGTCCGCGAGGTGCTGGCAGGATTCGACGTGGTCCGCACCGACGCGGCCGCCGGCGCCCGGCCCGGCCTGGACGCCCCGGCGGCGGCCGGCTTTGTGGCGGCGGTCGGGGCCGAGCCGAAACCGAAGTACGGCTGGACCGACGTCGCACGGCTGGGTGAACTGGGGATCCCCGCGGTCAACTTCGGCCCCGGGGACGCGCTGCTGGCCCACTCGGACAATGAGCACGTCGAGGCACAGGACATACGGGACTGCCTGGCCGCGCTGAGGCGCTGGCTGGCCTAGCGTGTCCTAGCGTGTCCTAGTGGGTAAGGATCTTGGACAGGAAGTCCTTGGCCCGGGCTGATTTCGGGTTCGTGAAGAATTCCTCCGGGGCGGCGTCTTCCACAATCTGTCCGTCGGCCATGAACACCACCCGGTCGGCCGCCTTGCGGGCGAAGCCCATCTCGTGGGTCACGACGATCATGGTCATGCCTTCCTTGGCCAGCCCCACCATGACGTCCAGGACCTCGTTGATCATCTCCGGGTCCAACGCCGAGGTCGGCTCGTCGAAAAGCATGACCTTCGGGGACATGGCCAGCGCGCGGGCGATGGCCACACGCTGCTGCTGGCCGCCCGAAAGCTGGGCGGGCAGCTTGGCCGCCTGCTGGCCGACGCCGACCCGGTCGAGGAGGACCATGGCGGCCGTTTCCGCCTGGGCCTTGGACACACCCTTGACCTTGACCGGTCCCAGCGTCACGTTTTCCAGGATGGTCTTGTGCGCAAAGAGGTTGAAGGACTGGAACACCATGCCCACGTCGGCCCGCAGCCGCGCGAGTTCCTTCCCCTCCGCGGGGAGTTTCTTGCCGTCGATCAGGATGTCCCCGTCATCGATGGTCTCAAGCCGGTTGATGGCCCGGCAGAGCGTCGATTTACCCGATCCGGAGGGACCGATCACCACGACCACCTCGCCCTTGCGGACCTCCAGATTGATGTCCTTGAGCACGTGCAGGGCACCGAAATGCTTGTTTACGGCGCGCAGGTCCACCAGTGCCGGCACGTCAGCGTGACTTGTCATAGCTAAAACCTACCGAAGAATTGCCCGCTGATCCCGCA
>JBIOFK010000082.1:0-10297 GCA_044447065.1 Actinomycetales bacterium
TGCCGCTGCTGCGGTGGCCGCAGCAGCGGCAGGGGTAATCGCGGTGGAGGGAGCGGGCGACGCCGGCTGCCGGCGTTCCGCGGCAGCTGCGGGCCGGCGGGGGTCCGGTACGTCCTGGGCCGGCCGGCCCGCCGGTGGCCGGATGGATCCGTCCAGCTCGACCGGGGAGTCGTCCTCGTAGACGTAGTCGTACTGGTGCGCGGCGGGGACATCGGGCCTGGCCTGGCCGAAGATCTCCTGGCCGAGCGTGTCCGTGAAGAACGGCTCGACATAGGGCTCGGTGGGAACGAGCAGGTCCAGCAGGTCCGGCGCCGGGCTCTGGTTGGTGATCAGATAGGTGGTGCCCTCGCTGGTGCCAAGGTCGAGGATCTGCAGCGCGGCGTGCCGCTCACCGGTGGCAACCTCGCGGGCACCCTGGGTGAGGTGCCCGGCGTTGTCCGGTCCCGCCACCAGAATGCTGACCGGCCGGTTGAGGACCTGGTCAACACCCTCCAGAACGCTGTCCTGCTCCGCCGATTCGAGAACATGGGCGGTCACCTTGTAGCGTCCGCCCAGCACTGAGCCTACGTCCACGGATGCTGGCACCGTTTCCTCCTTGTATACCGATCCGGCCGCGCCGCCCATGTCGGGCAAAAGATGGCCGTATTAGCTTCCGATCCTAGCGGATTGCGTTCGAACAGCCCCCACGCGCTGCCTGCCTGTCAGCGGAATCCGGGAATACGGCCGCGCAGTGCGCCCAGCAGGGGATCCGTCAGGGCCGCCAGCTCCCGCACGCGCATGAGGCGCAGGACGGCGAAGTATGCCAGCGCCATGACGGGGCCGACGACGGCGATTACCGCGAGGGCGGCCGGGATGGAGCTCCAGGCGAAGCCTTGGCTGCTGAAGCCGCCGAAGACCAGCAGCACGGCATCCCCGGCCAGCGCCGCCCCGAGCGCCGCAACCAGGAAGCGGACATGGGCCATGAACACCTGGCCGACCCCGTAGGGTCCGATCCTTGAGCGCAGGAACAGGTGGGTCACCAGCACGGCCAGGATGTTGCCTGCCGTGTAGGTCGTGGCCAGGCCGTAGATGATCCACCCGGCCGGCAGCAGCGCGGCCAGCACGGCGGTGCCGACGCCGAAGATCACCAGGAGGATCTGGATCAGGAACGGCGTGCGTGCGTTTTCCGAGGCGTAGAAGACCCGGTTCATCATGAAGTTGGCGCTCAGGAACGGCGCCCCGACGGCGAGGATGCCGAGGGTGATGGCAACGTGCCGTCCGGTCGACTGGACGCCGCCGCTGTAAATCATGCCCAGCGGACCGGCCAGGACCAGCAAGGCGGCCGCTCCGAAGATAGTCGCCACCCCCATGGTCCGCAGTCCGGAGGCGAGGTGCGCCCGAACCGCCGCGCGCTCGCCCGCGGCGGCCGCGGCGGACATCCGGGTGAAGAGCACCGTTGCAATGGACAGGGCGATGACCGAGTGCGGCAGGATATAGAGCTCGGTGGCCCGGCTGAGCACATACGGCCCGGCAATGTCGGCTCCGCCGCCGACGGTCCCGTCCGGTTTGGCCCCCGTGGCCGAGGTGGCTACCCAGCCGATCACCAGGAAGGACAGGTTGCCGACCACCATCGTGCCCATGGTCCAGGCGGCGATCTTCCCGGTCGCCTTGAAACCCATGCCGCGCCAGCCGAAGCGCGGCCGCAGCCCAAGTCCGAGCCTTTTAAGTGGCCACAGGAGGACGAAGGACTGAATGACGATGCCGAGCGTGGCACTGCCGGCCAGCAGCCAGGTCTGGCCCACGGTCCAGTTGTCCACCGTCCGCGGGAAGGCCTTTCCCGTACCGAAGGTCCAGATGAACAGCAGGAGCCCGCCGATGGCCACCACGTTGTTGACAATGGGCGCCCAGGCATAGGCCACGAATGAGCCGTGCGCATTGAGCACCTGTCCCAGCAGGGAGTAGAGGCCGTAAAAGAAGATCTGGGGCAGCAGGAACAGCGCGAAGGCGGTGGCGATGACCAGCTGAGAATCAGTGAAGTCGGTCAGCAGGTTCATCAGCGGACCGGCTAGCAGTGTCAAGATGAGGGTGGCAGCCAGCAGCAGTCCGACAGCGAGCGTGAGCAAGCGCGAGATGAAGTCCGCTCCGCGGTCGGGCTGTCCGCTGGCCTTGATGATCTGCGGGATGAGGACCGCGTTGAAGACGCCGCCCGCCACCAGAAGGTAGATGATGTTGGGCAGGTTGTTGGAGGTGTCGAAGATGTCGCCGACCGCGCTGTTGCCGCTGATCACGGCCACACCGAACAGCACACCCTTGATCAGTCCGAGCAATCGGGAGATCAGGGTTCCGGCAGCCATCCCTGCGCTGGAGCGGGTGCTGCTGGTCTGTGCTTCTGCCTGCGGCCGGAACCTGCGTCCGCGCGGAGCGGGGGCAGGCACGGGCCAGATACGGTTCGCCATCGCCACCCATCATCTCATCCGCAGCCTGCGGAGCCCGCAGCGCCGGGCCCGGCGGTCAGGGACGCTTGAGGTCCGCCGGCAGGACATCCCTGGCCAGGTCCGCGATGCGGCGTTCGTTCGGGAAGGAGAGCCGCTTGGGCAGGTCGGTGAGTTCCACCCACGCCACATCCACGGCCTCGTGGTCGGGATCGTTCTCGATGGACAGTTCGCCGCCGGTGGCTCGCAGCAGGTAGTGGTGCACCGTCTTGTGGACCCGGTGGCCGCTGACGGTGAACCAGTAGTCGATGTGGCCCAGCGGCGCCAGGATTTCTCCCCGGATGCCCGTTTCTTCTTCGATCTCGCGCACCGCGGCTTCCTGGTGCGATTCGGCATTCTCCGGGTGGCCCTTGGGCAGGCACCACTCCAAACGTCCGCCGCGGTTAAGGCGGGCAATAATCGCCACCCGTAGTCCGCCGTCGTGCTGGTCCACCACCACACCACCGGCGGATACCTCTTCCACCGTCGGCAATTGCGAGGACGGCGCCGCGCCGGCCTGCGTCATGTGGGCACCAATGGCCGAAGGCAGCGGTGGCCTTCGTGGTGCGCTCGGGACGGGGTGGGCCATGAAGTCCACTCTAACGACCTTTGGCCTTGGGTGATGACAGCGCGCGGTGGGCCAATCCGGGTCGTTCGGCGGCCGCGCCCGATGAAAGTCTGGCATTCTTAAGGGACTATGGTGCACGCTCCGGATCGCTCAGTTCTTGGCACATCGCTGCCTCCGCAGGTACTCGAACTCGGTGAGCGGTTTGCCGCCCGCGGACATGAACTCTCCCTCGTCGGCGGTCCGGTCCGGGACCTTTTCCTGGGCCGGACCTCCCCGGACCTGGACTTCACCACCGATGCCACCCCGGACGAAACCCTGCGGGCCATCAAGGGCTGGGCGGATACCTTCTGGGAAATCGGCAAGGCGTTCGGAACCATCGGACTGCGGAAGGCCGGATACCAGATCGAGGTGACCACCTACCGGGCCGAAGCGTATGACCCGCAGTCACGCAAGCCCGAGGTGCGCTTCGGCGCGAGCCTGGAGGATGACCTGCAGCGCCGGGACTTCTCCATTAATGCGATGGCGCTGCGGCTGCCCTCCCTTGACCTGGTGGACCCGTACGGCGGAGTCCGTGATCTGCACGCGGGGGTGCTGCGGACCCCCGACAGCCCGGAGCTGTCCTTTTCCGACGACCCGCTGCGGATGATGCGCGCGGCCCGGTTCGCCTCCCAGCTGGGCATCAGCGTCCACCCGGATGTCCGCGCGGCCATGACGGAGATGAGCGCGCGGATCGGGATCATTTCCGCCGAGCGGGTGCGCGACGAGCTGATCAAGCTCATCTGCGGGGCGAATCCGCGGCTCGGCATCGACCTGCTGGTGGAGACCGGACTGGCGGAGCACGTGCTGCCCGAAGTTTCGGCCCTGAAGCTGGAAACCGACGAACACCACCGGCACAAGGACGTCTATCAGCATTCCCTGCAGGTGCTGGAGCAGGCCGCCGCGCTGGAGAGCGGGCCGGACGGCGCCGTTCCGGCACCGGACTTCGTGCTGCGCTTCGCGGCGCTGATGCACGACGCGGGCAAGCCGGCGACCCGGCGCTTTGAGCCGGACGGCGGTGTCAGCTTCCGCCACCACGACATGGTCGGCGCCAAATTGACGGCCAAGCGGATGAAGGCACTGCGGTTCGACAACGACAGCATCAAGGCGGTTGCCCGGCTGGTGGAGCTCCACATGCGTTTCTACGGCTACGGCGACGCCGGCTGGTCCGATTCCGCGGTGCGCAGGTACGTGACGGACGCCGGGCCGCTGCTTGAGCGCCTGCACCGGCTGACCCGCTCGGACGTGACCACCCGCAACCAGCGCAAGGCCGAGCGGCTCGCCTTCGCCTATGACGATCTGGAAGACCGGATCGCCGCGCTGGCCGAGAAGGAGGAGCTGGCATCGATCCGGCCCGACCTCGACGGGGCGGACATCATGCGCCTGCTCGGGGTGGCTCCCGGGCCCGTGGTGGGCCGGGCCTACCGGTACCTGCTGGAGGAACGCATGGAGCACGGACCGCTGGACGCCGGGGAAGCGGAGCGCCGGCTGCGGCACTGGTGGGCAGGCCAACCCGAGTCGGCGGCAGCGGTCCAGGAATCCCCCACGGACACAATTCAGGAGACTCAGGAGCAGCAATGAGCACCGATCCAGCGATGGCCCCCCCGGAAACACTGCCCAAACTGTGGCTGCTGCGGCACGGCGAGACCGAATGGTCCAAAAGCGGCCAGTACACCGGGCTGACCGACCTTCCTTTAACGCCCGACGGCGAGGCGCAGGCCCGTTCGGCCCGTCCGGCCTTGTCGGGGGTCCGGTTTGACCTGGTGCTCACCTCCCCGCTGCAGCGTGCGCGGCGCACGGCCGAGCTTGCCGGGTACCCGGACGCCGTGGTGGAACCCCAGGCCCATGAGTGGGACTACGGGGACTATGAGGGGATCAACAGCGCCGTGGTGCGGTCCCGCAATCCCGGGTACCTGATCTGGAAGCACGGCGTGCCCAACGGCGAGTCGCTGGCCCAGGTGGCGGCCAGGGCGGACTCGATCATTTCCAGGATCCTGGTCCCCGGGGTCGACGGCAGCGTGCCCGCCAATGCCCTGCTGGTCGCCCATGGGCATTTCCTCCGCGTGCTGACCGCCCGGTGGCTGGAAATGGAGCCTTCGCAGGGCCGCCATTTCGTGCTGGGCACGGCGAAGGTCTGCACGCTTGGCTGGGATAAGCGCACCCCCGCCATCGAACAATGGGGCCTGTAGGAAGTACTTTAAGGAAAGTTCATAAACCCGCTGGCCAAAACCGGGGTTTATGGGTTATGTTAATAGCACGTCCACGGCAATTCGGCTTGGACGTCCGCGCTCGAGAGAAAAGGAGGCCATGAAATGTTTACAGCTATGAATCCCGGCACTGACGGTCTGGTTGCGACCGGCGGCGTAAACCTCGCCCTCCTGGCTATCTCTCGGCGCATTCCGCGTTCCGCATAGCGGACCGCCGGCGCGCTGAGCGCCACCACTCCTCCAGGCTTCCCGCCGTAGCGGTTTTCCGCACGGGCCCGCTCCTTTCACGGTAGCGCGCCCGTGCGGACGATCCGGGTCCTTCGGGTCCCGCGGTCCTCCGGGAACGCTAACGGAGTCTGCCAGCAGTAGCCGGCCATTCACGCACAAAACAATCCGCGCTCTTTTGTGCTCGGATAAGGTTCAATTCCCGCAAATGGAATAGGCCTTATTCGCCGCGCCCTAAAACTAATTCCCTTGTGCTTTATACGAAAGGAACCGCTTGACCTCTTCGCCGCCGGACCACTTCATCATCCCCGACCACCCAGACCCTGAAAGGAGGTGACAACCATGAACCTCAATGCTCCCCTGAGGCAGCTCCGCAAGGTGTTCTTCGCCCCTGTTGACCAGAACCGGATCCAGCAGTCCCGGGACCACCACGAACGCATGCTGCAGGAAATGAATATCTCGAATCTCCGCTAAGGCCGGCTCCTCCCCGTTCCATACCCGAAGGAGGGCCGACGATGACTGAGCGGACTATGACCGCAAGGAAGCCCGCGCCCGGCCGCGCGGGCTTCCTCGCGCCCTGGGTCTTCACGCGTGTCCTTGCGCCCCGGGCCGGGCAGCTCATGCCGGCTCGGGGCCAAAGGTCCAGCCGCTAAGCTCGAAGCCATGCAGGAAACCGAACACCCGACGCCGCGCCGCCGCAGGATTGTGGTCCCGAGCCGCAACGACGCCCTGCTGTCCGGCCTCACCGAGGTTGCGGGCGGGCCGCTGGGCAAACGCACCGCACCGGGCATCGTCACCCCCGGCTTCTTCACGGTGGAACGCGTACTGGTGATCATCACGGTGCTGGCCGCCCTGCTGGCGCTGCTGTTCAAGGACCATTGCCGCCGTTCCGGCTGGACCACACCGGACCAGTACACCACCGCCTGCTTTTCCGCGTTTCCCAATGACTTCCGGGACAAGGGGCTGGCCGTCTTTTTCCCGTACTTCGGCCACAGTCTTGCCTACAGCGGCGGTCCGCTGGCCGGACTGGTCGCCGGGATCACCGGCCGTCTCGCCGGCGGGGCCGGTTCCGGCGCTCCCGGCCAGCTGGCGTATTTCGACCTCAACGCGCTCCTGGTCATCGCCGCGTGGGGGGTGGCCGTCGTCGCGGTTTCCCGCAGCAATCCGCGCCGGCCCTGGGACGCCGCCGTCGTTGCCGCGTCGCCGCTGCTGGTGTTCGCAGCCCTGGCCGGCGGTGATCTGTCGGCGGCCGCCCTGCTGGCCGCGGCCATCTGGCTGTTTGCCCGGCGGAACTCACTGCTGGCCGGTGTGCTGACAGGCCTGGCCTTCAGCGTCCACCCCTATGCGGGGCTGTTCCTGCCGGCCGTGGCGCTGCTGGCGGTCCGCAGCCGCCGCTACGTGCCGCTGCTGGAAACCGCCGCCGGCGCGGTGCTGGCCTGGGCCGTCGTCACGCTGCCGGTCCTGGTCATTAATCCCGGCTCCTATGGGGCGTTCTGGGGGCAATGGACCGGCGCCGCCGCGCCGTCGCCCGGCTCCCTGTACAACCTGTACAACGTACTGGCCGCCCGGTTGGGCCATGAGCCCATCGGTAACGGCACTGCCGCCGCGCTCTCCGCGGGGCTGCTCGCCGTGGCGGTGGCCGCCGTCGCGCTCTTCGCCCTGCGCAGCCGCAACCGCCCGCACCTGGCCCAGCTGCTCGTGCTGCTGGTCGGCTCCTACTGGTTGGTATCCCTCTCCTCCTCCCCGCAGCAGCTGGTCTGGCTGGTTCCGCTGCTGGCCCTCGCCCGGCCCAGCTGGCGGATGCTGCTCAGCTGGCAGGCCGTGGCGATCCTGGTGTTCCTCGCCTGGCAGCTCTACCTGGGGCGCGAACTGGGACACCTCAGCCCCCAGCATTCGATCGACGCGCCGTACTTCATCCTGGCCATTCTGGCGCTGATGGGGGCAACGCTGGTGGTCATGGCGCTCGTGGTCCGGGATGTCCTGCGGCCCGGCTATGACCCGGTGCACCGCTCCGGCGGGCCGGATCCGCTGGCCGGCGAGCTGGCCGCCGCGGGGGCCGCTCCGCCGCGGGCCTCCGCCGCCCGTGCGTTACCCTTGGAGGGCTAAACGCCACCCAGGTGAGGAGACTGTGACGCCGTGACCGACCCGCCCTTCCGGATTGAAAGGCTCACAGCGGACCGCTTCCGCGAGCTTGCCGACCAGCACCCCGGGGTGACGGTCCCGCTGGAGCAGTCACCCGAATGGGCGGATTTCGAGCGCTCGCAGGGCAGGACCCCGTGGGGGATCTTCGGCTACTTCGACGGCGGCCGGCTCGCCGTCGTCGCCAGTTACCTGCACTCCACCCGCCGGCTGCGCGAATCCATGGTGGTGGTCAACGGTCCGGTCTGGTTCATCGAACGGACTGCCGCGGCGGAGGCCCGATTGCTGGACACCGTCAGGTCACAGTTCGCGGCCGAACCCGGTATCGATCCGGTGTTCGTCCGCCTGCAGGTGGAGCATCCCCTGCCCGCGGTCCGCAGGGCGCTGGAACCCGGCTGGTACGACCGCGAAATCGTGGTCGACCTGCGCCCGGACGAAAAGGCGCTGCTGGCCGGATTCCGGCCCAATGCCCGCCAGTCCATCCGCAAGGCGACGCGGGCAGGGGTCGAAACCAGGATCATTGACCGCACCGAGCGGGCCGAGGTGTTTGCCCGCGAGCTGTTCCCGATCATGGCCGAAACCTCCGCCCGGGACGGATTCATTTCCTTCGGCGCGCCGTACTACCAGGGGCTGCTGCGCGAACTGGATCCTTACACCGAACTTTTCGTCGCCTACCTTGACGGCACGGCAGTCAGCTGGCTGATCACCACCGAGTACCGCGGCTACTCGGTCTACTACTTCGCCGCCAGCAGCGCCGCCGCCCGGCAATGTTTCGCCCCGTACCTGCTCCTGTGGGAAAGTTTCCGCTTCCTCAAGGCCCGCGGGAACACGGCGTGCGGGCTGACCGGCATCGTCAGCGACACTTGGCCGTCGCTGGCGAACGTCACGACGTTCAAGCGGAACTTCTCCAAGAACGAGGTCGACCTGCCCACCACCATGGACGTCCCGCTCAAGGCCGTCAGGTATGCGGCCGTGGCGGCAGCGCTCGGCCTGCGGGGCCGGGGTCCTGCGGCCGTGCGGACAGCGGCGGCGGCGGCCGCCAGGACGGCCCGGTCCGTGGCCGGGCGCCGCCCGACGGGCCGCGGTGGGCGCGGACGGGGTGGTGTCGGTGCCGGTGGACTCGGTGTCGCTGGTCCGGATGCGGTTGCCGCCGATGCGCCCGTCCGGGATGCGCCCGCCCGGCCCGGGGACCGGCCGGGCGCATGAGCACCCGCCCGGACGCCGTCGTCGTCGGTTCCGGGCCCAACGGACTCGCGGCCGCGCTCACCCTGGCCCGCGCCGGACTCGCGGTGCGGGTGTACGAGGCGGCCGGTTCGGTGGGCGGCGGAACCCGCACGGGCGCGCTGACCCTGCCCGGCTTCGCCCACGATGTGTGCTCCGCCGTCCATCCCCTGGCCCTGGCCTCGCCGTTCTTCCGCGCCATCGGACAGGCCGAACGGATTGAGCTCAGGGTTCCGGAGCTCTCCTACGGGCACCCGCTCGGGGGCGGCCGCGCCGCGCTGGCGTACCGGTCGCTTGCACGCACCGCCGAGGGGCTGGGACGCGACGGCGGTGCGTACCGGGCGCTGTTCGCTCCGCTGCTTGCGAGGCTGGACGGCGTCCTGGATCTGGCCCAACACCAGTTGCTGCGCGTTCCGGCGGATCCGCTGGCCGCCGTCGTCTTCGCGCTGCGAGTGCTGGAACAGGGCACGCCGGCCTGGAACCTGCGCTTCCGGGGGGAGGAGGCCCCGGCCATGCTGACAGGAGTCATCGGCCACAGCATCGCCCGGCTGCCCTCCCTGGCCGGTGCTGGCGCGGGGCTGCTGCTCGGGGCACTGGCGCACGCCGGCGGCTGGCCGGTGCCGGTGGGCGGCTCCGCGGCCATCACGGACGCCCTCGCGGTCGATCTGCTGGCCCACGGCGGGGAGATCGTGCTCAACACCACCGTGGCGTCCCTGTCCGAGCTGGCGGCCGACGGCGCCAAGGCCGTGCTGCTGGACACCTCCGTGCCGGCGCTGGCGGCCATCGCCGGGGAGGCGCTGCCCGCCGGGTACCTGCGCCGGCTGGGCCGATTCCGTTCCGGCGACGCCGCCTCGAAGGTGGATTTCGCTCTCTCCGCCCCGGTGCCGTGGGCCCATCCCGCGCTGGCGCAGGCCCCCACGGTGCACCTGGGCGGCACCCGGGCTGAGCTGGCGGCCGCGGAAGCCGACGTCGCGGCCGGCCGGCACCCCGGGAGGCCGTTCGTGCTGGTCTCCCAGCCCTCGGTGCTCGACCCCTCCCGGGCCCCGGCCGGACAGCACGTGCTCTGGAGCTACGCCCACGTTCCCGCCGGCTCCGGCCGCGACATGACCGAGGCCGTGACGGCCCGGATCGAACAGTTTGCGCCGGGGTTCCGGGACGTGGTGCTGGCCAGCAGCGCGATCACCGCGCGGGACCTCGGCCGGTACAACGCCAACTATCCCGGCGGTGACATCAGTTCGGGAGCAATGACGGTGCGCCAGGTGCTGGGCCGTCCGGTGCTGTCCCCGGTGCCCTGGCGGACACCGGCGCGCGGGGTCTACCTGTGCTCGTCCGCGGCCGCACCGGGGCCCGGCGTGCACGGTATGGCCGGCTGGCTTGCCGCCCGCGCGGCCCTGGCCGACATCTTCGCCCTGCCGGACCCCTTCGCACCCGACTAGGTCGCAGATAACGCA
>JBIOFK010000083.1:0-10257 GCA_044447065.1 Actinomycetales bacterium
GTCATGCTGGCCTTCACCCTGCTGCTCATCGCCGCAGCGATCAACACCGTGGTCACGGTGCTGGCCGGCGCCGTGCTGCTGACCGCGGCCGGACGAAGCACCGCCGTGGCCATGATGGTGCAGATGGGCGTGGAGGACACCTCGCTGGTGGAACCGGCCCTGATTGTCTCCGTGGTGCTGGGTTTTGTCTCCATCGCCCTTTACGCCGTGATCGCCTTCGCGCTGCGGCGCGGACGGAACTGGGCGCGGATTACGGGAGCCATCCTGGCCGCGATCTCGCTGCTGTCGCTGATTGTCCCGAATGTCATCACCGTCATCCAGGTGGCGCTGGGTCTTGCTGCCATGCTGATCGTTTTCCGGCAGCCGGCCGCGGCCTGGTTCCGCAAGCGCTGATCGATCTCAGGCGGAGGGCTGCTGGAGCCGCGGATCCATCGCCCGCTGGGCGTGGTAGGCCAGAATCTGCAATTCGGTGGCCATATCCACCTTGCGCAGATTGACGTAGTCCGGGACCTGCAGCACCACCGGCGCGAAGCTGAGGATGCTGCTGACCCCGGCGCCTATCACCCGGTCGCAGACATCCTGGGCGGCCGCCGCGGGGAGCGCAAGCACGACCATATTGGTCCGGGTCCGCTGGAGGACGCCTTCCAGGTCCGCCACATCGCTCACCCGCAGCCAGCCGATCTCGTTGCCGATCAGCATCTGGTCCGCGTCGAACAGCGCCACCAGATCAAAACCCCTGGATTCGAAGCCGGCGTAACGGGCCAGGGCGCGGCCGAGGTTGCCGGCGCCGACAATGGCCACGCGCCAGTCCTGGGTCAGGCCCAGCGCAGCAGAGATGTGCTGGGACAGCGGGAGCACCTCGTAGCCCACCCCGCGCGTGCCGTAGGAGCCAAGGTAGCTCAGGTCCTTGCGCAGGTTGGAGGAGCTCACCCCGGACGCCTCGGCCAGCGCTTCACTGGAGACCCGTTCCACACCGTCGGTCAGCAGGTTGTTCAGGGCGCGCAGGTACCCGGGGAGGCGCGCCACGGCCGCGGCGGGGAGCTGCCGGCCGGAGGCGTCCGGAAGCGGCAGCTCGGCGGGGATCTCCGGTGTCGCCAACGTGTGTTTCTCACCTTCATGGAATGGCTGGGGCTAGTCCCACTCTAGGACGCGCGGGCACCCCGGCGTAACCGGCGCACTCAGTCCCGGCCGTCCATCCGTGACCGCAGCAGCCGGGCCAGGCGCGCCTCGTCCACCGTCCAGAAGTCCCGCTGCACGCCGTCGACCAGCACCACCGGGACTTCTTCCGCAAACCGGCGGGCGAGCGACTCGTCGAGATCCATGGACAGTTCACTCCAGGAAAGGCCCAGGCCGTCCGCAACGCGGGCGACGGCGGCGCGCGCCTCGGCGCACAGGTGGCAGTTGGCCTTCGTGACGAGTTCCAGGCGCGGGACGGAGGAGGCATTGTGCATAGTCACCACCGTAGCCCGACACCGCTGCTGCCCGGCAGTACCTGTCGGATCCGACAAGGCGGCCCCGCACTGGCTAGACTCGTGCCATGCCCGAAGTGACGATGGCGAGCAGCGGTAACCCCGCGCCCACCTCCCCGCCTCTGGGCGAAGCCGCATTCTTCGACGTCGACAACACCCTGATGAAGGGCGCCAGCCTCTTCCACGTGGCACGGAAGATGTACCAGAAGAAGGCCTTCCGGCTCCGCGACGCCGCGGGATTCGCCTGGAAGCAGTTCACCTACGTGCTGCGCGGCGAAAATATGGACGACGTGCACTCCATCCAGAATTCCGCCCTGTCCCTGGGCAAGGGCATTACCGATGAATTCGTCCGGCAACTCGGCGAAGAGGTCTACGACGAGATGATCGCGTCCAAGATCTGGCCCGGAACGAGGGCCCTGGCCGAACAGCACCTGCGCGTCAAACGGCAGGTCTGGCTGGTGACGGCTACCCCCATCGAGGTGGCCAGCGTCATCGCTTCGCGCCTCAAGCTCACCGGCGCACTGGGCACCGTCGGCGAAATCAAGGACGGCGTCTACACCGGGCTGCTGGTCGGCGAGATCCTGCACGGGCCGGCGAAGGCCATAGCCGTGACCGAGCTGGCCGAGCGCGAGGGCCTGAACCTTGGCCGCTGCTGGGCCTACAGCGACTCCTACAACGACGTTCCGCTGCTCTCCGCCGTCGGCCATCCCGTCGCCATCAACCCGGATGCGAGGCTGCGCCGGCACGCCAGGGAGCGCAACTGGCCCATCTACGACTTCCGCTCAGGTCGCCGCGCGGCAACCTGGGGACTTCGCGCCGCAACCGGAGCCGGCATCGTCTACGGCGGCTGGAAGGGCCTGAGCGCCTTCCGCAGGCGCTGAATCCGCCCCTATACAAACGAAAGCCCGCCACCTTTGACGGTGGCGGGCTTTCGTGCAGAAGTAGCGTCTACTTCTTATTGCGGCGCTGGTGGCGGGTCTTGCGAAGCAGCTTGCGATGCTTCTTCTTCGCCATACGCTTGCGGCGCTTCTTAATAACTGAACCCACGTAAGTCCTCACAAACTACATAACGACGGCTGCGCTTGAGGCAGCCGTCAACGAATAGCTGACCGATCACAGGAATCGGTCGTAGCCGAAAATGGATCTCTAACAGGGTACCGCCTCTAGGCAGTCTCCGCCGAACCGCGATCGACGATGGCCGAATCGAGGTAGGTCTGCACAGCGGATTCCGGCACCCGGTACGAGCGACCGAACTGCACTGCAGGAAGTTCCCCCGCGTGCACCAGCCGGTACACGGTCATTTTGGAGACGCGCATGACGTCCGCCACCTCCGACACAGTCAGGAAGCGGACGTCAGAAAAGTTCTGTTCCTGGCCCATTGCCCCACAATTCTCTTGTTGTCCGATAACCCGCACGGCAGCAAAGGTGCTGAGCCATCGATCAACCGTGTCAGAGATACTCTAGAGGCACGAGGGGCCCTTGTGAAAGCCCACCTAGCATAATCGGTGCATACCGATAGTGTGACGCGCCACGGACCGGTCGTGAATCTTCGGCGCCGCGCCTCCGACCGGCTCCCCCGCGCCGCACGCCGTCATCCAACCGGGTCGCGCGCCGGCGCCCAACTGAGTCGCAGATAATGCCGTTTTGACCCCCTGATAACTGCATTATCTGCGACCTAGTCGGGTCAGTCGCGGCGGCGGCCGAACTTGGGCAGGTTGGCCAGCAGATCCGCCGCGCCCTTGGCCGCCCGGCCGACCGTCCGGCCGATGTGCTGGGGAACGGAACCGTCGTCGCCAGGGCGCAGGTCCGGCGCGGTTGCAGGCACGACGGCGGCGCCGCGCGGGTGCGCGGGTTCCGGCACGCCCGGGCCGGGAACAGGGACGGGAGCGTCGTCGGAGCCGGTGTCGGGCGGAGTGGCAGAGCCGAGAGCGGCGCCGGTGTCAGGCGAAGCAGCCACGACGCCGTCAAACGACTCCAGCCAGGCATGGACGCTCCGCAGCGGCCCAGGATTCAGGCTGTAGAAGCGCTGTTGCCCCTGTGCGCGCATCGATACGAGTTGAGCCTCGCGCAGGACCCGCAGGTGCTTGGACACCGTGGGCTGGCTGGCGCCCAGCTCCTCCACAAGTTGGCCCACCGCCTTGTCCCCTTCGCCCAGGGAGGCCAGAATGTCACGCCGTGTTTGCTCTGCAATGACGGCAAAGACATCCTCGATCACCATGGGATAACCATATCGACATATGTCCGCCGCGGCATCCGTTAGGCTGCGCCAGCGTGCGCGCTGCGCGCCGGTCAAAGCCGGTCAAAGCCCGACAGACGCCCAGCGGCCGCTCAGTCGAAGTACGGGTCCAGTCCGTACAGCGGGAAGATCGCCCTGCGTGTGGCCATCACGGCCCGGTCCACCGCATCCGCCGGATCGTATCCGACCTCCCAGGAGCGCCACCACGTGTCCGCGTCCTCACCCATGAACTCCGGCGCCGATCGGCCGAACCGGTCCCGTACGTAGTCCCGCCAGGGCTGCGGCGTGGGGGTGCGCAGGGACAGCGGCGACCCCGATGCGATGGCCACCAGATGGCTCCAGGCGCGCGGGACCACCGAGGAGACGTTGTAGCCTCCGCCGCCGGTGGCCAGCCAGCGTCCGCCGCAGCAGCGCCGGGCCAGGCGGGACACCGCCAGCACCGCTTCCCGCTGGGCATCGACGCTGGTGTTTAGATGCGTCAGAGGGTCCGAGCGGTGCGAATCGCAGCCATGCTGGCTCACGATGACTTCCGGGGCGAACGCCTCCACCAGCTGCGGGACAACAGCATGGAAGGCCCGCAGCCAGCCGGCATCGCCGGTCGCGGCCGGGAGGGCGATGTTGGCGGCCGTTCCGGGAGCGTTCGGGCCGCCGGTTTCATGGGCGAATCCGGTGCCCGGGAACAGCGTGAGACCGCTTTCGTGCAGCGAGATGGTCAGGACCCGGGGTTCGTTGTAGAAGATGCTTTCGGTTCCGTCCCCGTGGTGGGCATCCACATCCACGTACGCGATCCGCCGCGCCCCGCCGTCCAGCAGCCGCTGGACCGCAACGGCGGCGTCGTTGTAGATGCAGAACCCGCTGGCGGCCTCGCGCGAGGCGTGATGCATGCCGCCGCCGAAGTTGACGGCGTGCACGGCGGAGCCGTCCAGAATCCGCTCGGCAGCCAGCCACGAGCCTCCGGCCAGCCTGGCCGCGGCGTCGTGCATGCCGGCGAACACCGGGTCGTCCTCCGTGCCGAGGCCCCGCGCCGGGTCGGTCATCCCCGGGTGGGCGCTGACCCGGCGGACGGCCGCCACGAACCCGGGACTGTGGACCGTCTCGAGCTGCGCGTCGCTGGCGACAAAGGGCGGCACAACGCTCAGTCCCGGACGGTCGAAGAGACCGAGGTCGGTGCACAGCCGGGCCGTCAGTTCCAGCCGGGCGGGCGCCATCGGGTGGTGTTCGCCGAAGTCGTACGCCATCATGGACGGGTCCCAGACCACCGTGGCCGGAACAGGCACGGTTTCTGCGCTGGGGATCATTGACATCCCTGTCAGGGTACCCAACGCGGGCCTGCTGCACGGCATCCCGCGCAAAAGTGGTTTACTTCTTGTCAGGTCCGCTCTTCCCTGCGGCACAATTCAACGGTTGCAAAAGGATGTGAGCGCCCGGCATGGCCAACCGTCAGTATGTCTGGCACCCGCCCGCATCACCCGGCCGCTGGGGGCCCTTCGCGGCGGTCCGCGATTTCGTGGACAGCGTCGCCAACAGTTCCCCGGCACGGCTCGCCCTCATCGTCTTCGCCCTGGTCATCCTGGTCTTCGCCGGCCTGCTGTCGCTGCCGATGGCCGCCGCCGACGGCAAACAGACACCCTTTGATGACGCCCTGTTCACCGCCGTTTCCGCCGTCTGCGTCACCGGCCTGACCACCGTGTCCACGGCGGTGCACTGGACATTCTTCGGCCAGCTGGTCATCCTGGTCGGCATCTTCGTGGGCGGTCTGGGAATCCTGACCCTGGCCTCCCTGATGGCCCTGGCGGTAAGCAAGCGCCTGGGTGTGCGCGGCAAGCTGATAGCGCAGGAGGCCATGAACGCCGGCCGGCTCGGCGAGGTGGGCACGCTGCTGCGGATCGTGATCACCACCAGCGTCGTCATAGAAATCATCCTGGCCCTGGCCCTGATCCCGCGCTTCCTGGTGCTGGGAGAACCGTTCCCGACGGCGGTCTGGCACGGCGTGTTCTATTCCATTTCCGCCTTCAACAACGCCGGCTTCACCCCGCATACGGACGGCCTGGTTCCCTATGAGGCGGACCCCTGGATCCTCGTTCCGCTGATGGTCGGGGTTTTCCTGGGCGGTCTCGGCTTCCCGGTCATCATGGTCCTGTTGGCCACCGGTGCGCGCTTCCGCAAGTGGAATCTCCACACCAAACTGACCATTCAGGTGTCCCTGATCCTGGTCCTTGCCGGGACCGTCGGATTCGCCGCCCTGGAGTGGAACAACGGCGCCACCATCGGCCACCTGAGTGTGGGAGACAAGATCCTGCACTCCGTGTTCGCGTCCATCATGACCCGCTCGGGCGGATTCAGCCTGGTGGACATGAACCACCTGGACCCGGTCTCCCGGCTGCTCACGGACGCGCTGATGTTCGCCGGCGGCGGTTCAGCCTCGACGGCGGGCGGCATCAAGGTCACGACGCTGGCCGTCATGTTCCTGGCCATCGTGGCCGAGGCCCGGGGCGACAGCGACCTGAAGGTTTACGGCCGCACCATCCCGCAGGGCACGATGCGGGTCGCCATCTCGGTGATCATGCTCGGTGCAACCCTGGTGCTGGTGTGCACCGCGGCCCTGCTGGCGATCAGCGGGCAGTCCCTGGACCGGGTCCTCTTCGAAGTCATCTCCGCGTTCGCCACGGTGGGGCTGAGCACCGGGCTCTCCGCCCAGCTGCCCCCGGCCGGCGTGTATGTGCTCGCCGCCCTGATGTTTGCTGGCCGTGTCGGCACCATTACCATGGCATCGGCCCTGGCCCTGCGCCAGCGCCGCCAGCTGTTCCACTACCCGGAAGAGAGGCCGATCATTGGCTGACAAGTCCAGTTCCAGCAACCGCCCCCCGCACAATTCGCCCGTCCTGGTCATCGGCCTGGGCCGGTTCGGTTCCGCCACGGCCGAACAGTTGGTCAAGCAGGGCCGGGAGGTCCTCGCGATCGAGCGCGACCCGGCGCTGGTGCAGAAGTGGGCCGGAGTGCTGACCCATGTGGTCGAGGCGGACGCGACCAATATCGATGCGCTCCGCCAGCTCGGCGCGCAGGACTTCGCCTCCGCCGTCGTCGGCGTCGGCACCTCGATCGAATCCAGCGTCCTGATCACGGTCAACCTGGTGGATCTGGGAATTGAGCACCTCTGGGTCAAGGCGATCACGCATTCGCACGGCAAAATCCTGAGCCGCATCGGCGCGAACCATATTATCTATCCCGAGGCCGACGCCGGCGTCCGGGCCGCCCACCTCGTGTCCGGCAGGATGCTCGACTTCATCGAGTTCGACGACGGTTTCGCCATCGTGAAGATGCATCCGCCCAAGGAAACGCAGGGCTTCACCCTGGCCGACTCAAAGGTCCGCAGCAAGTACGGGGTGACGATTGTCGGCGTGAAATCACCCGGCGAGGACTTCACCTACGCCCAGCCGGACACAAAGGTCTCCGGGCGGGACATGCTCATTGTCTCCGGCAACGTGGACCTGCTGGAGCGCTTCGCCGCCAGGCCCTGACGACGGACGGCCCCGCTGTGGGCAAGCTCGGCGGGCAGCCCCGCGGCGCACGGTCCCCCGGAGCCTATCCGAGCTCTTCGGTGATGGCTGCCGCCCGGTCGGCCGCCGCCCGGGCGCCGGCGCCGATGATGGCTGGCAGCCCACGGTCCTCGAAGGTGGCGATTGCCCGCTCCGTGGTCCCGTTCGGGCTGGTGACAGCGCGGCGCAGCTCCGTCGGATCGGCGCCATCCTGTGCGAGCATCAGCCCGGCCCCCGCGATTGTTTCCTTGGCCAGAACGAGGGCCATGTCCGCATCCCGGCCGAGGTCCCGGGCCGCGGCCGCGAGCGACTCGGCGAGATAAAACATGTACGCCGGACCCGACCCGGAAATGGCGGAGACCGCGTTCTGCTGCTCCTCCGGTACCTCCAGGACGGTTCCGGCGCCGGAGAAGATTCCGCGGGCCAGGGCGAGCTGACCGGCGCTGACCGACGGGCCGGCGGAGAGGGCGACGACGCCGCGGCCCACCCGCAGCGGGGTGTTGGGCATGGACCGGACCACCGGTTGACCGTCGGGAAGGGCCGCCGCCAACTGCTCGAGCGACACCGCGGCCGCAATGCTGATGACGACGGTTCCCGCGGACAGCGCCGGGGCGATCTCCCGGCAGAGAGCGGCGATGCCCAGGGGCTTCACGCCCAGCACCACGACGTCGGCGCCCTTGGCCGCCTGCGAGTTGGCCTCGGGTTCCTCCGTGGCCGCGATGGCGGTGACCTGGTGCCGTGCGGCGAGTTCCGCCGCCCGCTCGGTCCGGCGGACGGTGACAGTCACCGCGGAGGGGCTTTGTCCGGCACCCAGCAGGCCCGCCAGGATTGCCTCGCCCATGGAACCGCATCCCAGAAAAGCTATTTTGCGCGTCATGCGTCCATCATTCCACGGCCACCCCAACCCGCGGAAAGAGATTCCCGGCAAACTCCCAGCTTGATGGCAGCCACCTTCCAGCGAGGGCGCCTACCGTCTTAATTACCTCATAAGGGTGCGAGTGATTGAGGGCGTTTCCGGCTTGCCGGGAACGCCGAGGCACCGGAGAGCGGCGCGCGGTTCCCCCCAACTGCACGCCAACGCTCTTCGGTGCGTTCGCATTTAACGAGATTTTTGGGGGGGGACGGGGTTCACAGCAGTCCGACGACGACGGTTGCGTCCAGTGCGGACGAGGACAGAATCCGCGGCGTCAGCCCGCTCTCGGCGAAGATCGCGGCAGTGACCGGCGACTGCCGCTTGCCGGTTTCGACCAAGAGACAGCCCCCGGGCGCCAGCCACCCGGGCGCCTCCGCGGCGATCCGCCGCTGGACATCCAAACCGTCGGCGCCGCCGTCGAGCGCCGCCATCGCTTCGTGCAGCCGGGCCTCCGGGGGCATCAGCGCGATCTCCGCCGTGGGCACGTACGGCGCGTTGGCCGCCAGCACCCGGACCCGCCCGCGCAGGTGCCGGGGCAGTGCCGCGTAGAGGTCCCCCTCGAACACGCTGCCGGCCGGCCCGAGGTTCCGCCGCGCATACACCGTGGCCACCGGGTCGATGTCAGCGGCATATAGCTCTGTGCCCGCCAGTTCGGCCGCTACCGTGGCCGCCACGGCCGCGACCCCGCAGCACAGCTCCACGACCACCGCGGCGGCGGTCGTTCGGCCGGACGCGGCGGGGGTCCGGCCCGATGCGGCAGGGGGCCGGTCCGACGCGACGGCCGGCCGCTCCGCAGCGAAGGCAATGGCCTGCCGTGCCAGGAATTCGGTGCGGCGCCGCGGGATGAACACGCCCGGCCCCACGGCCAGACGCCGCCCGCAGAATTCCACCCACCCCAGGATCGGTTCCAAGGGAAGCCCCGAAATCCGGCGCTCCAGCATCGCTTCGAGTTCCTCCGCCGTGCCGGCGGCTTCTGCCAGCAATCGTGCCTCGGCTTCGGCGAAGACACATCCGGCAGCGCGCAGGCGTTGGACCATGCCGTCGGGGATCAATGCTCCGGTTGGCATCCCTGATCCGCTCCTCCGTCGGATATGCCGGATCCGGCATATGGCGTGAACCGGCTCAGAGCGCGGCCTCGAACAGCGGATCCTGGCCGGGCATGTCGAGCCGCAGCTGCGCCGGACGGTCGAAGACCAGCTGGTCCAGGCGACGCAGAATCAGCCCCTCGCGCAGCGCCCACGGACAGATCAGCAACCGGTCGACCTTGAACAGTTCCAGCGCCGCCTCCGCCACCAGGGCACCGGCGAGGAGCTGGCGCGCCCGCGCCTCGGAAACGCCGGGCAGGTGGACCCGGTCTCCGGCGGACATGGCCGTCAGCCGCTGGGCCCACAACCCCAGGTCGGCCCGAAGCAGTTCGCGCCGGACGTGCGGGCCCATCGAGCTTGGCGCCGCTCCGGTGATCCGGGCCAGCGACCGGAAGGTCTTGGACGTTCCGGTCACCACGTGCGGTGCATCGAGCCCGGCCAGCAGGTCCACGGGGCCGCGAAGCGTCTCCCTGATGTAGTGCCGCAGCTCCCTGACGCTCCTGGCGGTTGGCGGATCCTCGGGAAGCCAGTCGCCGGTGAGCCGCCCGGCGCCGAGCGGCACGGACGCGGCCAGTTCCGGGAGCTCGTCCCGGCCGATGGCCATTTCGAAGGATCCGCCGCCGATATCCAGGTCAAGAATGGTGCCGGCGCCCCAGCCGAACCAGCGGCGGACGGCGAAAAAGGTCATGGCGGCCTCGTCCCGGCCGGACAGCTCGACCAGGCGAATGGTGGTTTCATGCTCGACCCTTGCCAACACGGCGACGCCGTTCGCCGCTTCGCGGATGGCCGAGGTACAGAAGGCCAGCACGTCCTCCGCCCTGTGCTTGGCCGCGAACTCCCAGGCTTCCAGGACGAAATCGATCAGTTCGTCCTGGCCCGGTTTGGTGATATTGCCCGCGCTGTCAAGGTACCGCACCAGGCTCAGCGAACGCTTGTGGGAGGCGAACGGCACGGGTTTGGCGCCGGGATGCGCATCGACCAGCAGCAGATGGACGGTATTGGAGCCGATATCCAGAAC
>JBIOFK010000084.1:0-10219 GCA_044447065.1 Actinomycetales bacterium
CCCCCGCCGCCGGCCGGGGCCCCCCCTCCGCTCTCCTCCCGCCCCCCCGCTCCCCCCGCCCCCCCCCCCCGCCCCCCCCGCCCCCCCCCCGCCTTTTCCTACGCCGCTAAGCCGCTTCTGCGGCGCGGCTGTGGTGCCCGCGCCGCAGTACCGGGGGCTTAGATGATCTTGCCGCCGGCGAGTTCGTCTTCCTCGACCGACTCGTGCTCGGCGTCGGCGATGTAGTGCTTGACCTTGTCCATCGGAAGGTGGACGCGCAGCGCCACGTAGAAGATCACGACGGTGATCACGGCATTGACCAGGAAGGCCCAGCCGAACAGGTCAGGATGGGTGGACGGATCCATGAAGTAGCTGACCAGCGCCATCAGGACGAACCACGGCACCACCCAGCTGAAGCCGGCCTTGAAGTCCAGCGCGGGCTTGGCCTTCCTGTCCCCGACCAGTTGGAAGACGACCAGCAGGATGTAGCCCAGCAGGATCGTGATGAACAGTTTGGAGTTGGTGGTCCAACCGCCCCAGTAGACGATCATGTTGGCGCTGTAGAAGCCGAGCAGCGGGATGGTGTCCCCTCCGGGGAGCCGGAACGGCCTTTCGCGCTCGGGCATCTGGCGGCGCAGGCACGCCATGACCAGCGGACCGGATCCGAACGAAATGACGGTCGCGCTGGTGATGAAACCGACCAGCTGCTGCCAGCTCGGGAACGGCAGGAACATGACCAGCCCGACCGCGAAGGTCACCAGCAGCGACCAGTACGGCACGCCGTGCTTGTTGTTCTTGGCCAGCCAGCGCGGCGCGTTGGCGTTGCGGCCCATCGCGTAGGAGACGCGGGAGGCAATGGTGGTGTAGACCAGTCCGGTGTCGGCCGGGGAGATGATGGCGTCCGCATAGAGCAGGTAGGCCAGCCAGGTCAGGCCGGCCATCGTGGACAGCGCGGCCAGCGGGCCAAAGTCGTCGACAAAGGCGAGGTTGGCCCAGCCGCCGTGCTTGGCCAGCAGGTCCGCCGGGACGGCCATGGTGAACGCCACCTGCAGCAGCGCGTAGATCACCGACGTGATGCCGACCGAGCCGATAATGGCGATCGGGATGTTCCGCTTCGGGTTAGAGGTCTCGCCGGCCAGTTCGATGCCCTGCCGGAAGCCCAGGTACGAGAAGGTAATTCCCGCGGTGGAGATCGCGGTGAAGACGGCGGCAGGGCCGGCCGGGGCGAAGCCGTGCGAGGTGAAGTTGCCGATGGTTCCCATCGTGGTGGTGGCAAAGGCGGTGACCAGGAAGACGACGATCACCAGGATGATGATGGCCAATTTCCACCACACGAGGACATTGTTGATCTGCGCGAACAGGCGCACGCCGTAGGCGTTGATAACGACGAAGATGGCCATCAGGATGACGGCGACCAGCAGGCCGAGCGGGCTGAGGGTATGGACCTTGTCCCCGTTGACGATATGCGGGTTAGTGAAGTGGCCGTACTTGGTGGCGTAGGTCAGTGCGCCCTCCACCTCGATGGCGGGCACGGCGGCCGAGGAAATCCAGGTGATGAACCCCAGCGAGTAGCTGGCGAAGGACCCCCACACCAGGTGCGGGTAGCGGACCACGCCGCCGGAGATGGGGAACATCGGCCCCAATTCCGCGTAGCACAAGCCGATCAGCAAGATCATGCCGCCGGCAATGAGCCAGGAAAATATGGCCGACGGTCCGGCAATGACCGAGGCGTTGAACGCCCCGAACAACCAACCCGATCCGATGATTGAGCCAATCCCCGCGAACAGCAGTCCCACCGGGCCGAGGTGTCTCTTAAGTTTGTGTTCCCCCGACGATAGGGGTTTCTGTGTAACTGACATCATTCCTCCTTGAATGTTTTCACCCTCCACCTTTCTACGATGCGGGACAGATAACAAGCAGGCTGATTTAAAGCACGTCCACCCCGTCGCAGCGAACCTGCACCGGTTCGGTGTTCCGCCGCGCTGCCAGCGCGGCCTTGACCGCCCGCAGCCGTGCCGTGACAGGGCCGGCCGCGGCGTACGGAAAGAACAGCAGGGTACGCATGTGGGGTACGCTCTCCCCCGGCGTCCGGGGCGCGTCCAACGGCGCCGGTCCGACCACACGGACCTCCGGGCCCGCCTTGAATTCCGCGGTGAAAAGCGCGACGGCGGCCTCCGGACCGGTGAGCGAGGCGATCCGGACCGCCGGCGGCAGGCCCAATTCCTGGCGCAGGGCGAGCTCGCGTTCGGCAAAGGCCGCCGGATCCCAGCGCACCACGTAACCGGGAAGGTCGGTTGCGGAGGAGACCAGCACCACGGTGCCGCCCTCGCGCGCCGGGCGGACCAGGGCGGCGGCATTGAACCAGCGCCTGATCGCGTCCTCGGAGGCGCGCAGGGATTCCCTGCGCAGCAACGCGTCTCCGTCCAGCAGCAGGGCCGCGGCGTATCCGGCCGGCGCGACGGGTTCCGCCCCCACCGTCGCGACGACGATCGAGGGCCTGTCCGGCACCTGTTCCCTGACATGGTCCCCCGAGGAAGAGATCACCGCAGTGCCCGGGAACGCCTTGCCCAGCTCCTCCGCGGTCCTGCTGGCGCCCGTCACCACCCGGCGCAGCTGCCTGAACCCGCAGACGGGGCAGCCGAAATGCGGTTCCACGGTGGCGCACCACCGGCAGCTCACCAGCGGGGCGGAGCCGTGGCGTCCCGGACTTTCCATCAGCGGGCCGGCGCAGTGCGTGCAGCGGGCGCTCTCCCGGCAGCGCTGGCAGGCCAGCGCCGGGGCGTAGCCGCTGCGGGCCACCTGGACCAGGACGGGCCCGCGGGTGAGCGCCTCCTTGGCGCTCAGCCAGGCCCGCTGCGGCAGCCGGGCGACCGTGGCCAGGGGATCGCGCTCCTGTTCGAAGCTGTCGGCGGTGCTGATGCCGCGGGCGGCGACCAGCCGCGTATGGGACCGCGGCGGGGCGAGCTGCAGTGCCCAGCCGCTGTCCAGGAGCCGCTGAGCCTCGGTGCTGCGGCTGTGCCCGGCCAGCAGCATTCCCGCCCCCGACTGGGCCGAGCGCAGCAGCAGCACCTCCCTGGCGTGCTGATAGGGGGCGCGGCGCTCCAGGTGCAGGTCGTCCCCGTCATCCCAGATGCAGAACAGTCCCGGGTCCCGGACCGGGGCGAAGGCGGCCGACCTGGTCCCGAGGGCGATCGTGGCCTGGCCGGCCAGCAGCGAAAGGTACGCCCGGTAGCGCGGGGTGGGGCCGTCGTCGGCTGCCAACCGGACGTAGGATCCGGCAGGCAGGACAGCCGCCACGGCGCGCTCCAGCAGGGCGAGGTCCCGGGCGTCGGGCACGACGGCGACGGCCCCCCGCCCCGAGGCGTGGCAGGCGGCCAGCGCGGCGGCAACCTGGGCGTGCCAGGAGCGCGGCCCGAATCCCTGCAGAGCGGAGAGCACCGCGCGCGGCGAGCCGCCGGCGGCCAGGTGCGCAAGAAACGGGCCGGCGGCCGGATAGCCGGCAAACAGGGACGGTTCCGGCACGCCGGGCCCCTCGACGGCCCCGGACTCCGCCGGCGGCGGGGCCGGGGCCGGGTAGGACTTGTCCAGGGACGCGACCCGCGGCGGGACGGCGACGCGCAGCACATCGCTCAGCGAGCCCGCGTACCGGGCCGCCACGGACTCAGCCAGTTCCAGCACCTCCGGGGTCAGCACCGGGACGGCACTGATCACCTTCGCCAGCGGCACCAACCGGTCCGCCGGAGATTCGCTGAGCCGGTGGGTGATGAATCCGCTGAGTTCCTGGCCGCCGAAGCGGACTTTCACCCGGACGCCGGGCTGCGCCGTGTCCGCCAGGTCCGCCGGTACGGAATAGTCGAAGGGCCTGTCCAGGTGCGGCAGCGAGGACTCGACGACGACCCTGGCGACGGGAAGCACGGCGGCCAGCACGACGCCACTGGCGGGATCCGCCACCCGGGGCGCGGAGACAAATCCCTGCAGCAGGGACGGCTGGTGAGCCTCATTCAGGCCGGCCGGATCCATAGCGCGCCTCCTTCCCCTGCGGTCGTCGTTTCGTAGCGCTTTTCAGCCTACAGTTCCGCACCGACACCCCCGCGCCGTTATCCACAGCCCCACATCCCCGAAGGCCGCGATCCCGTCACGGGCACCTGGGCGTTCCGGGTCGGCGCCCGGGCAATGCGTCCCGGTACCCAAAGACGCCGGCGGCAGGGCCGGGCATGCCGGTACCCAACACCGCCGGACAGGGCAGTGCGTCCCGGTACCCAAGGACGTCGGCGGCAGGGCAGGGCGTTCGGGGCGTGGACGGGCGCCAGAGGCGACGCACCGACGAAGTCGTGTGCGGCGCCGATGCGGGCGGGGACGCCCTGCCCTGCCGCCCCGCCAACGGGAACGCCCGGCCAACGGACAGTCAGGCCAAGGGAATCTCAGGCCCGGCGGCGGCGGATCTCCTCGGCGGCCTGCGGCAGAACCTTGAACAGATCCCCCACGATGCCGAAGTCGGCGATTTCGAAGATGGGCGAATCCGCGTCCTTGTTCACGGCGACAATCACCTGGGAGGTCTGCATGCCGGCCTTTTGCTGGATGGCGCCGGAGATTCCCGCGGAAATGTACAGCTGGGGGGAGACGGTCTTGCCGGTCTGGCCCACCTGGTAGGAGTGCTCGATCCAGCCGGCATCGGTCGCGGCACGCGAAGCCCCCACGGCCGCACCCAGCACATCGGCCAGTTCCTCGACGGGGCTGAAGTCCCCGTCCACGCCGCGGCCGCCTGCCACGATGATCCGGGCGTCGGTCAGCTCGGGCCGTCCGGTGGAGCGCTTCTGCACCCGGTCCACCACGCGGGCGCCGAGGCTGGCGGGTCCGAACTGGACACTGAGCTGATCGACGGCGGGCTGGGTCGGCGTGCCGGCCGGTGCCACCTCGATGCTGTTCGGTTTGACAGCGATCACTGCGACATCGGTCGTCGCGCGGCAGCGGACGGTGTAGGAGCCGGCCAGCACGGACTTCTGCGCGCCGAGCGCACTGTCGACTCCGACGGCGTCGGCGATGACGCCGGCGGAGAGCGCGATGCCCACGCGTGCGGCGATGTCCTTGCCCTCGGAGGAGTTTTCCAGCAGGACGGCGGCGGCGGACAGTGCCTCGGCGGCCTGGGCCAGGAAATCGGCCTTCGGTGCGACGAGATACTGGGCCAGTTCGTCCTGGCTGGACTGGATGACCCTGGCCACGCCGTGGGCGGCGAAGGACGCCAACAGCTCCTGGCCGAGCTCGCCGGCGAGCGCGACGGCCGGTTCTCCGGCCGTGCGGGCCAGTGTCAGCAGCTCCTGGCTGGATTTGCCCAAGGTGGCGGGCGCCCCGGGTCCGGAATGGTCGACAAAAACAACTATCGTAGACATGTGTGGTCCTCTCGCGGGTCCGGCTAGAGCAGCTTCTGGGCGGCCAGGAAGTCCACCAGCTGTACGCCGGCGTCCCCCTCGTCGGTAATGATCGTGCCGGCCGTCCGCGGGGGCCGGGGCGCCGCTTCCTCCACCGAGGTCCACGATCCGGCAACCCCGACGGCCGCGGAGTCGATACCCAGCTCCGCCAGCGTCAGCGTGGTGATCTTCTTCTTCTTGGCCGCGAGAATGCCCTTGAAATTCGGGTAGCGCGGCTCGTTGATCTGATCCGTCACGGACACCACGGCGGGGAGCCTGGCCTCAATAACCTCCGTGTGTGTGTCGCCGTCGCGGCGGACGGTGAGGCTGGCGCCGTCGTCGGCCAGCTCCAGCTCCGAGGCGAAGGTGACCTGTGGCAGCCCCAGCCGGGCGGCCAGCTGCGCGGGCACCAGGGAGGTTTCCCCGTCGGTGGAGGCCATGCCGGTGAGCACCAGGCTGACGGGGCCTTGCTCACCGAGGTAGCGTACGACGGCGGCAAGCGCCAGGGAGGTGGCGGCGGCGTCCGAACCGGCGAGGGCCTCGTCGCTGAGGTGCACGCCGGCCGTTGCCCCGATCTGCAGGGATTTCTTCACCGCGGCTACCGCGCCGGACGGTCCCATCGTCACGGCGGTCACCGTGTTGCCGGAATTCTTTCCGCCGTGGGTTTCGCTCAACTGCAGGGCGGCTTCCAGGGCGTACTCATCAAGTTCGGACAGGATGCTCTCCGACCGGTCGAGCGTGTTCTGCGCGCCGCTCAGGTGGCGGTCAAATTGGGCGTCCGGTACATGTTTGACCAGAACAACAATGTTCAGTGCTGTGTTTTCCACGTGGACCCTTCGTTCTTGTGCGGCCGCTGCCGGCTTCAACTCTTCCGAGCTTACTGGTCCCTGCCCGCCCGGCGACACCGGGACCGGCTCACGACGCCCGGATACCACCGGTTAACGCGGCAGTGCGGGACGGCCACCGTGGACCGTCCCGCACTGTTACCGATGCGGCAGAGATGGATCGGGATTAGCCCACGGAGGCCGATCCCAGCGTGACGTCAACGGCCTGCTGGTTGCCGCCGCGCATGAACGTGACCTTGACCGTCGCACCGGCCGGCTGCTCGCGGACCGCGGCGGTCAGCTCGGAGGCGTCGGTAATGGTCCTGGAGCCGAAGTTGGTCACCACGTCACCGACCTTCAGCCCGGCCTTGTCGGCCGGAGAGCCCGCGGTGACGTCGGCGATCGCCGCACCCACCGTAAACTGGGACCCCGAGGATGCGGCCTCGGGCTTGACTGCCACGCCCAGCTGGCCGTGCGTCGCTGAGCCGTTCTTGATGATCTCATCCGCAACGCGCTTGGCATCGTTGATCGGAATCGAGAAGCCCACGCCGATGTTGCCCGACTGCGAGGATGAGCTCGACGAGCTGCCCGCGGACGCGATCGCGACGTTGACGCCGATGACCTCGCCCTTGGTGTTCGTCAGCGGGCCGCCGGAGTTGCCGGGGTTGATGGCCGCATCGGTCTGGATCACATTGATGCTGATGGATCCCGTGGTGGTGGACTGGCCGCCGCTGGAGCCGTCCGGCGGGGCGAAGTTGAAGCCATTGCCGCCGCTTCCGCCCCCGGACGAGGAATCCGACTGCGACTTCGGCACGGCCGAGGATGCCACCTGGATGGTGCGGTTCAGGGTGGAGACGATGCCGTCCGTGACGGTGCCGCTCAGTCCGAGCGGGGCCCCGATGGCAACGACGGTGTCACCGACGTTGACCTTGTCGGAATTCCCGATCGTCGCGGGGACCAGGTTGGGGGCGTCGATCTTGATCACGGCCAGGTCATTGAGCGGGTCGGTGCCGACGACCGTGGCGCTGTAGACCTTCCCGTCGTTGGTGCGGACCTCGATGGTGGCGTTGGCGGCCTGACCGTCCAGGGTCACCACGTGGGTATTGGTGAGGATGTGGCCGGCGGTGTCCAGGATGATGCCGGAGCCGGTGCCGCCGGACTGGCCCGACGTGGCCGAAATGGTCACCACGGAGGGCGAGGCCTTCTGGGCGGCGCCCGTGACGGCATTGACCGAGTCCGTGTTGTTCACGATCAGCGGGTTGTTCTGCGCCGGGGCGACCGACGAGGAACCGCCGGAGCCGTTGGCGAGGGCGAAGGACGTCCCGGAGGCTACGCCGCCGCCGATCAGGGCAGCCGCGACCATCCCGGCAACGAAAATCCCGGCGCCGACCTTCTTCTTTTCCCGGCGCTTGCCGGCCGCGCCCGGGTAGGGCTGCTGGGGGCCGTACTGGCCCGGACCGTTGGGCGGCGGTGTCGGGGTGCCGAAGGATCCGGGGTTCCCCGGGTACTGGCTGCCGCCGGCGTACTGCCCGTACCGCGGGTCATGCTGGCCGGGGGCGTTCGACGGCGCGTGGGCGCCTTGGCCGTACTGGTCGTGGGCAGCGGACTGAGCGTGGTCCGGCGCACCCGATCCCTGCTGGGCGTCGTGGCGCTGGTTCCACCATTCGTGCATCGGCTGTGTCGGGTTCGTGGACAGCGGCTCCGTCGGATTCGTGGACAGCGGCTCTGTCGGATTGGAGTGCTGGCGCTCAGCTCCCTCCTGGCCCGGTTGCTGGACCGGTTCCGGGGAGCTGCCATGGCCGCCCGCCGGAGTTCCGTTACTCTCAGTCATTGCTTTTCCTTCCTCATCGGTAGTGACAACTATGCCCGGTGTAGCTGATACCTTTTCGGGCGTTCGCTGGGAGCTTTCTGTGAAGCCGCCGAAGCGTCCGGGCGCTGCTGAACCGGTTCCCGCCCCGGCCCGGGCGTTTCGCTAGGGGCATACCTCCTCCGGTGGACTCGCCTCCGGGCCCCCCATAGAATCAAAGAGAGTTGCCACAGCGACCTGCGGTTATTTCGTATTCAGCACTGAGGACGCTGTGGCATTTGCCTAAGTCCCGAAGGGTTGCCGATGCGCACCGCAGTACGTTTGATTCCCCGATTGCTGGCTGCGGCCGGCATAGCGGCCCTGATGCTGCTGCCCGCAGCGGCCGCGCAGGCGGAACCGCCGGTGACCATCCCCGCGGGCCAGAACATCACCGACGACGCGAACGTCCTGGGCAGCCGCAAGGCTGAGGTGCAGGATGCCATCGGCACTCTCCTGAAGGACCACAAGTACAATCTGTACGTCGTGATCGTCAACAGCTTCGACGGCCAGAAGCCCACCGACTGGGCGACCACGGTGGCCCAGAACAAGCAGATGGGCTCCGCGGACGTGCTGCTGGCCATCGCCACCGAGGGTGAATATGCCCTGATCGCGGACAGCGGCAGCAGCATCTATTCCAAGATCCCTGCCATTTCGCACAACGCCGTCGTGGCCAATCTTGGCGGCGGGAAGAAGGACTACGCGCAGGCCGCGATCGACACGGCCCGTGCCGTGGGGGATGCGGCCGGGGGCGGCAGCGGAAGCGTTCCCGACCCCACCGGAGGGTACGTAGCGCTGGGAGTCGGCGGCGTCGTCGTCGTCGGCGGCGTGGGAACTGCGCTGGCGCTGCGCAACCGCAAGAAGAAGAAGGCCGCGGACGCGACGGCGGCCGGCTACGGCCCGGCAGGCGAAGAACTGGATCCGATGGCCGGCGTGAGCATTCCGGAACTGCGCAAGCGCGCCGGGGCACTGCTGATCGCGGCCGACGATGCGATCAAGTCCAGTGAGCAGGAGATCGGCTTCGCCCAGGCATCCTACGGCGATGAGGCCGTCAAGCCCTTCCAGGCCGCGCTTGCGGACGCCAAGGGCCACCTCACGGAATCCTTCAAACTCCAGCAGCAGCTTGACGATGAAATCCCCGACACCATCGAGGAACAGCGCACCTGGCTCGGTGACATCATCCGCCGCAGCGAGGCCGCCAACGCCGCCCTGCAGGAGCAGAAGGCGAATTTCGATGCCCTCAGGGAACTGGAAAAGAACGCGCCGCATGCCCTGGCCGCCGTCAACGCCGGAGCCGCCGACGTCAGCGGAAACGTCGACGCGGCGCAGCAGCAGCTGACCGTGCTGGCCGACAGGTACGCGGACACGGCCCTCGCCCCGGTGCGCGACAACATCGCCCAGGCCGGCGAACGGCTGGAATTTGTCAGGACCGCCTCCGCGACCGCCCAGCAGAAACTTGACGCCGGCGATACCCCCAACGCCGCCGTGGCCGTGCGCGCCGCGGAGGAGAGCCTCTCCCAGGCCAAGCTGCTGCTCAATGCCATCGGCAAGGTCTCCGCCGATCTGGATACCGCCCACCGGTCCCTGAAGGAGGCCCTGGCGGAGACCACCGCGGACCTGGTCCAGGCGAAGGCGCTGGCCGCCAACAGCAACAATCAGGACCTCTCGTCGCAGGTCGCGTCCGTGGACGCCGTCGTCGGACACGCCCAGCGGCAGCTGGCGGCCGGCAAGGTAGATCCGGTCGCCACCTTGCACCAGGTGGAAACGGCGCACGCCAGCCTGGACACGGTCCTTGACGGCATCCGGGACCGGCAGCAGCAGGCCCAACGCGCCCGGTCCGCGCTGCAGCAGGCGATCGTCGTGGCGCAGGGCCAGATTTCGGCCACGCAGGACTACATTGCCGCGCGCCGCGGCGGCGTCGGTTCCGAAGCGCGGACCCGGATCGCGGAGGCGGAACGCAACCTCGATTACGCGCTGACCATTCAGACCTCCGACCCGGTCTCCGCCCTCACCTACGCCCAGCAGGCCAACACCCTGGCCCAGCAGGCGGCGCAGCAGGCCCAGTCCGATGTCAACGGATTCACCATGACCGGCGGCGGAGGCTACGGCGGGTACGGCGGCGGATACGGGCGCGGTCGCGGCGGGTTCGGCGGCGGGTTCGGCGGCGC
>JBIOFK010000085.1:0-10183 GCA_044447065.1 Actinomycetales bacterium
GCATCGCGGCCTTGCTGGCGGCGGGGGCGGAGCGGATCGCGAGCACGAAGCCAGCCTGCCCGTCCGGCAGGGGCTGTCCCTTGGGCCGCGACTTTCCCTCCGGCCGGACGGCGTGCTGGAGCCGGTGCATGCCCAGGGCCCGCATCTCGGTTTCGCGGCTGTCCGAGGCGAACGTGCGCTCGTTGTCCACGGGGGCGCGCCAGAAGGAGGGATTGAAATCCGCCAGCGCAACGGCTCCCACGGACGCGGGCCGGCCGTCGGCGTCGAACGTGGCATCCGTGAAGCCGGCGGCCGGCCGCACCGCGGTGGGCACCACCCGCACGTCCTGGGCGAAGGTGACCTCGTGCCCGGCCGGCGCCCACGGTGTGTCCTCGGCGAGCACCGCGCGAACGGTCAGGATCTCGTAGTGTGTTCCGGCGTCCTCCAGCACGACGTCGGCCCGGCCGCCGAGCGCGGGCACGGCACGCCCCAGCGTGCCCGAGACCGGCCCGGACGGCCCGTCCGCGGACCAGAGCAGTTCGAGCTGGACATCCCCGCGCTCGGCGTACTTGTTGTGCACGCTCAGCCGGTTGCCCTCCAGGACAAGCTGCACCGGGCTGAAGACCTGTTTGACATCCAGCAGCGCCGGCGACGGTGTGCGGTCCGGAAACAGCAGTCCGTCCGCGATGAAGTTCCCGTCGTGCAGCTCCTCGCCGAAGTCCCCGCCGTAAGCGTAGATCCGCTGACCGGAGGAATTCGTCGTGGCGATGCCGTGGTCGATCCATTCCCAGATGAACCCGCCGTGCAGCCGTGGATACTTCTCGAACACCGCACGGTAGTCAGAAAGGTCCCCCGGCCCGTTGCCCATGGCGTGGCAGTATTCGATGAGAAGGAAGGGCGCACCCCGGCGGTGCGCGTCCATGACGGGATCCTCGAGGGCCTCCTCGGTCCCTTCGCCGATGGCCCGCAACGCGTCCAGCGTCCAGTACATGCCGGAGTAGATATCCACCGCTTCGAGCGCGTTGTCCTGCTCATACATCAGCGGCCTGCCGGCATCGCGGGTCCGGATCCAGTCCGCCATCGCATTGAGGTTGGGCCCATGCACGGACTCGTTACCGAGGGACCAGATGATGATGCTGGGGTGGTTCTTGTCCCGTTCCACCGTCCGCCGGGCCCGGTCCACGATCATCTCCGTCCAGTCCGGGTCGATGGTGGGCTGCCGCGGGTCCTGGTCGTAGCCGAATCCATGGGTTTCCAGGTCGCACTCGTCCACCACCAGCAGGCCGTACTCGTCGCACAGGTCCAAGAAGTGCGGGTTCGGCGGATAGTGGCTGGTCCGCACGGCGTTGATGTTGTGCCGTTTCATCGCCAGCACATCCGCCAGCATGCTCTCCGGCGCCAGCGCCCTGCCGGTCTCCGGGTGCCATTCGTGCCGGTTGACGCCGCGGATGAAGATCTCCCGCCCGTTGAGCAGGATCCTGCCGTCCCGGATTTCCACCTTCCGGAAGCCGATCTTCAGGGTCCGGGTCTGGGCGCCGTTGCCGACCGTGGCCAGGTAGAGCCGGGGCACGTCGGCGCTCCACGGCTCCACCGGCCCGGACCACGACGGCGCGGCGGGGCCGGCTTGGGCGGCGGCGGTACCGGGGGCGTCGGTCCGGGTGGCGGCATTGTCGGGGACGGCCGCGGTGCCAGGGCCGGCCGCGGTGAAGTCGATGCCCAGCTCCGGGACTTGCACGCGCGCCGGGGCACTGCCCTCGTAGTCCACCGTCCCGGTGCCGGTGGCCGGGTCGTAGCCGCAGCGCAGCCACACATCCGGCAATCCGCCGTCGGGCCGGTGAACCAGGGTGACGTCCCGGAAGATGCCCGGCAGATACCACATGTCCTGGTCTTCAAGGTACGTCCCGGCGGACCATTGATGCACCACCACGTCCAGCTGCTGCTCCCCGTCGGGGATCAGCGCCGCGCTGATGTCGAACTCAACCGGCAGCCGGGAACCCGAGGTGATGCCGACGTCGTGCCCGTTCACGCTGACCCGGGCGCAGGACTCCACCCCGTCGAAGCGGAGCACCGCGGCGCCGCCGGCAAAAGATCCCGGGACGCGGAACATGCGGCGGTAGTGGCCCGTGGGGTTGCGGTCCGGAACGCGCGGCGGATCCAGCGGTATGGCGTAGTTGACGTTGGTGTAGATCGGCAGGCTGTAGTCGGCCGCGCGCCCGTCCAGGCTCCAGTGCGAGGGAACGTCCATGGCTGCCCAATCGCCATAGACCGGGTGCTGCGCTGTGGGTGAGAAGCGGAACAGCCAGCTGCCGTTCAGGTCCAGGTCCGCCTCGGTGCGCCCGGTCCAGGCGCGGGCCGGAAGGGCGCCGAGCGGCGCGGAGATGCGTTCCCAGTATCGGTCGGGAATGGATGGAAAGGACATGGGACCTCGCTGTCGGCAGTTTCCTCGGTTGCTGGTTCCATTCAACCGCGGAATGTGCGTTTTTGGGAGGTCTGGAGCGAAATTGTTTGTTTATTCCCCTGCGGGGGTTTCCGTACCGGGCGCGTGCAGCTCCGGCCAGCGCGGGCTGAGCGTGTCGCCCGAGGAGACCCCGCGCAGTCGCCGGCCGATCCACGGGCCGACATATTCACGGGTCCACTGGGCGTTGGCGCGCAGTGCCTCCGCCCGCGTCAGCACCGCCAGCGGCGCCAGCTCCGGCACCTCCAGCGTGTGCTCGTGCCGCAGCAGTTCGAGCACCCGTTTGGCCATGTTGATGTGGCCCGCCGTGGACATGTGCATCCGGTCCACCGCCCACAGCCGCCAGTCGTTGTATTCGCGGAAGCGCCAGAAATCGGCCAGCAGAGCGCCGTGGTTTTCGGCCACCTCGCGCAGCAGCTCGTTGTAGATCGCGGTCCTGCCCCGGATGGTCCCGAAGACGGCCGAGGTTTTCGCGTCGAAGCCGGTGAACAGCACCACCGTGGCGCCGGCCGCGCGAAGCCGGGACACGACGTCGTCGTACTGGACGATCAGCGCGTCGATATCCACCTTGGGGCGGAGAATATCGTTGACCCCGGCGTACAGGGTGACGAGCGTGGGCTCCAGGGCAAGGGCCGGGCCGATCTGTTCTGCCGCGATCTGGCCCATCTTGCGGCCGCGGATGGCTAGGTTGGCGTAGCCGAAGGACGGGTGCACCCGGGCCAGTTGCTCCGCCACCCGGTCCGCCCAGCCCCGTACCCCGTTAGGAAACGCGGGGTCCTCGTCCCCCACCCCTTCCGTGAACGAATCCCCGAGGGCCACGAAGCGTTCGGTAAAGTCCATTCCCAAAGTCTAAGTCCCAACTGGGTCGCAGATAATGCAGTTCTGGGCGCCCCATGAGAGCGTTATCTGCGACCCAGTTGGGTGCGGTCAGCGGAGGATCCAGTGCTCCGGATCGAGCCCGGCCACCAGTTTGCGGCCCACCCGCGCAAGGTCCGCGACGTCGTCCGCATCCAGGGAGTCGAAGACCAGCCGGCGCACGTCGGCCACATGTCCGGGTGCCTTGGCGGTGATCAGCGCCAGGCCCTCGCCGGTGATGCTGGCCGTGGTGACCCGGCCGTCGTCCGCATGGCCGGAGCGCCGCATCAGCCCCCTACCCTCGAGCTTCTTCACCACATGGGACAGCCTGGACAACGAGGCGCTGGTCCTGGCCGCGAGCTCGCTCATCGGCAGGGTTCCGCCCTTCGCCTCGGAGAGCATGGCCAGCACGTTGTAGTCGAACAGGCTCAGCTTGGCGGCGGACTGCAGGGGGCCTTCGACGGCGCCCGGCAGCAGCGTGGTCAGGCTCAGCAGCGCCAGCCACGCCCGCCGCTCGTCCGGATTCAGCCAGGGAGTCTCTGTCATGCGTTCAGTATCCCATGGCACTTGACGCTTCAACCAAAGGTGGCTATATTTAGTTGTAGCTTCAAGCAATTGCTTCCAGCTGACCCGCTTGAAAGGACACATCATGGGCACAATCACCATCATTGGCAACGGAAACATGGCCCGTGGCATCGGCACGCGCGCGGTCGCTGCCGGACGCCGCGTGGAAATTCTGGGACAGGACATGGCTAAGGCTCAGGGCCTCGCCGACGAGCTGGGATCGGGCAGCACGGCCGGCACCATCGAGCAGGCGCCGACCGGAGACGTCGTCGTCCTGGCGCTGCCCTATGACGCGGCGAAGAGTGTCGTTTCCGGGTACGGTGCAGCGCTGGAGGGAAAGACCATCGTGGACATCACGAATCCGGTCAATTTTGAAACCTTCGATTCCCTCGTCGTCGGCCCGGGGACCTCCGCCGCCGAGGAACTGGCCGCATTGGCTCCGGCCGGCGCAAATGTCGTCAAGGCCTTCAACACCACCTTCGCCGGCACGCTGGTTGCCGGGGAGGTCGCCGGAGCGCCCCTGGACGTCTTCATCGCCGGCGACGACGCTTCCGCCACCGCCGCCGTCAGCTCACTTGCGGCCGACGCCGGCATGCGGCCCATCGCCGTCGGCGCCCTGAAGCGCGCACGCGAGCTGGAGGGCTTCCAGTTCCTGGTCATGACGCTGCAGGCCAACCCGGCGTTCGAGACGTTCAACTGGAACACCGGCCTGAAAATCACCGTCTGATCCCGGCTGTGCCCGACGCGCCCCGGCACCCCGCGTTCGACGACGCCGGGGCGCTCAGGCGAACTGCCGGCTCAGGCGAACTGCGGTCGCTCAGGCGCCGGATGCTCAGGCGTCCACGGGCGCGGAGGGCGGGGTCCCGTTTCCGAAGGGACGCCCGCCCAGCGCCTCGCGGCCGTGCGCCGTCACCCAACCGGAGGGGTCCGGGCCCTTCGGTACGATCCCGGTGGGATTGATGTCGGTGTGGACGATGTAGTAGTGCTGCTTGATCTGCGCGAAGTCCACGGTGTCACCGAAACCGGGGGTCTGGAACAGGTCACGGGCGTAGCCCCACAGCGAAGGCATTTCGGTCAGTTTGTTCCGGTTGCACTTGAAATGCCCGTGATAGACCGCGTCGAAGCGGACCAGGGTCGTGAAGAGCCGCACATCCGCCTCGGTGATGGCCTCCCCCACCAGGTAGCGGCGGCAGGCCAGCCGCTCCTCCAGCCAGTCCAGGGCGGTGAACAGCCGGTCGTAGGCGGCGTCGTAGGCCTCCTGAGAGCCGGCGAATCCGCAGCGGTAGACGCCGTTGTTGACCTCGGTGAAGACCCGCTTGTTGACGGTGTCGATCTCCTCGCGCAGCTCCTCCGGGTAGAGGTCCGGTGCTCCCTCGCGGTGGAATTGCGTCCATTCGGTGGAGAAGTCTAACGTGATCTGCGGGAAGTTGTTGGTCACCACCGCGTCGGAGGGGACGTCGACGACGGCGGGCACGGTGATGCCGCGCGGGTAACCGGGGGTGCGGCGGAAGTAAGCCTCCTGAAGCCGCTCGATGCCCAGCACGGGATCGACTTTCCCGGGGTCAAGGTCAAAGGTCCAGGACCGGGCGTCGTGCGTGGGCCCGCAGACGCCGATCGAGATGGCGTCCTCCAGTCCGAGCAGGCGCCGGACGATGGTTGAACGGTGCGCCCACGGGCAGGCCCGGGCCACCACCAGCCGGTATCGGCCCGGTTCCACCGGGTAACCGTCCCTGCCGTCGCGGGTGATCCGCGTTTCGATGTAGTTGGTGTCCCGCGTGTATTCGGATCCGCCGGTGACATACGCCCCCGACGTGCTGAAGGTACTTGTCGATTCCTGGCCGTCGCTCATGGAACCGAGCCTACCCGCCGCCGGGATCGGGCTCAGGTGCGCGAAACGCAGTCAGGTCCCGTCCACGTAGAACCAGCGGCCGCCAGAACGGCGGAACCGGCTCGTTTCCTCCTGCACTCCCCGCTCACCGCCGGCCCGATAGTGGGCGCGGAAGGCAACCACTCCGACGTCGTCCAGCGGACCGCCGCGTTCGGTACGGAGGATGTCCAGCCGCCGCCATTGCCTGGCCGGATCCAGCTCAAGTTCGGCAGGGCGGGTTTCCGTGGCCCACGTGGCCAGCAGGTAATCGGCCAGGCCAGCGGCGAACGCACTGTACCGCGAGCGCATCAGCGCCTCCGCCGTCGGTGCCGGCAACTCACCGCGGTGGAACCTGCCGCAGCATTCGTGGTAGGCCAGCCCGCTCAGGCACGGGCAGCTACTCGACACTGCCGGCCCTGTCCGCGGTGCCGGTGCCGCATTCCCGCCGATGCCGGCGCCGGTGCCGGTGCCGGCGGTGGCGGAATCCGGTTCGGTGTCCCTGGCTGCCATGCTCAGCCCACGTCCAGGATCGCCCGGCGGACGGCGGCACTCAGGCGCATGGACCGCCCGGTGGTGCCGCCCTCCTCCACGCGTGCCGGAACGTAGCCGAATCCGGTCCCGTAACCGGGGTCGGCGAAGCCCAGGGAACCGTTCGCCCCATCGTGGCCGAACGCCAGGTGGCTGCCGAAATCCTTCCGGGCATGGGGTTTCATGAAAACGACGGCGAAGGCGTTCGTCTGGCTGGAGATCCGGTCCAGCCCCCAGACCTGCTCCTGGCTCATCGCGGCAATGGTTCCCGGCGCCAGGAAGGGGGCCTCGCCGTCGAGCCCCGTGGTGGCGCCCGCATAGAGCCGGGCCAATCCCTCCGCGCTGCCGGTGCCCGCGGCGCTGGCCGACCCGGCGGCCCGGATGGACAGGATGTTGGGCAGCTCCAGCAGGCTGCCGGCGATGACGTTGCCGGCAATGCCGTCCAGCCCGTGGGGGTCGGTGAAGACGTCCTCCGGCTGCGGGTCGAACAGCACCGGCCGGTAGCGGTGATCCTGCTCCGGCGGCAGGCCCAGGTACATCTCGATCCCGAACGGCGCACGGATGCGCGCCTCGTACAGCTCCTGCAGGGAGGCGCCAGAAACGCGGCGGCAGAGCTCCTCCATGAAGACGCCCATCGTCAGGGCGTGGTAGCCGAACGCGTTCCCCGGACGCCAGAACGGGACGGCATCAGCGAGCCGTGCGGCGGCCGCGGCGGCATCGTTGTACTCCTCCGGCCGGAAACCGCCGTGGACACCGACCAACCCGCCCTGGTGGCTGAGCAGTTCGCACACCAGCAGCTCGCCCTTGCCGTGCCGGGCAAACTCCGGCCAGTACGTTGCCACCCGTTCGTCGAGACCGATGGTCCCGTCCTGGACGAGGAGGCTGAACGCCAGCGCACCGACCCCCTTGGAGCAGGAAAAGACACCGGTGACGGTATCGGCGGCGATCCCCGGACCGCCTACCAGGTCGATGACCTTGCGGCCGCGGTGGTACAGCGCCAGCTGCGCGCCGTAGGCCGGATCGGCCGCCAGCAAGGAGTCGAAGAGATCCCGGACGCCGCGGAAGGCGTCCGCGCACAGCCCCGTTGAGGCGGAAGTGGCGGCGGCGACCGCGGCGGGAGCGGAGGCGATGGCATGGGCGGCGGCATCGGTGGTCATGGTTCCAGCCTAAACGCAGCCCCGGACACCGGTCGTGGATGCGACCTCCACACCCATGGCCACAGATGCTACCGGCGGGTAGACTCTGGCCTAAGCCGCCGGGTCCCCGACCCGCATCAGCAGGTCCGGCCCCGCGCCCAAGCAGGTAAAGGGGTCCCCCATGACTACAGCCACCGCATCCGACGCAGCAGCCTCCGAAGGCGCACCGGATCTACCGCAGACACACGTCACGGAAGAGCAGGCACGTCAGGTGGCCGAGGAGGCCCGGGAAACCGAGTGGAACCGGCCAAGCTTCGCCAAGGGCCTGTATCTTGGTAATTTCGATCTCGCGCTGATCCACCCGCATCCGCAGGGAACGCCCGCGGACGCCGAACGCGGCGATGCCTTCCTGGCCCGGCTTGACGTCTACTGCCGGACCATGGACGGCTCCCGGATCGAGAAAGACTCGCTGGTACCGGACGAATACCTCACCGGGATGGCGGAGCTGGGGGTCTTCGGTATGAAGATTCCGCGGGAGTACGGCGGGCTGGGACTGTCCCTGCTCTACTACGGCCGTGCGCTGCAGCTGATCGGATCCGTCCACCCGTCCCTCGGTGCGCTGGTCTCCGCGCACCAATCCATCGGGGTGCCGGAACCGGTCAAGGTATTCGGCACGGCCGAGCAAAAGAAGCAGTTCCTGCCCCGCTGCGCCGCGGGTGCGATCACTGCGTTCCTGCTGACCGAACCGGACGTGGGCTCGGACCCCGCACGGATGGGCTGCACTGCCGTTCCGGACGGGGACGAGTACGTCCTGGATGGCGTCAAGCTGTGGACGACCAACGGCGTCATCGCGGAGCTGGTGGTCGTGATGGCCGTCGTTCCGCCGCATAACGGGCAAAAAGGCGGGATCTCCGCGTTTGTCGTGGAAGCCGACAGCCCGGGAATCACTGTGGAGAACCGCAACGCGTTCATGGGACTGCGCGGTATCGAGAACGGTGTGACCCGGTTCCACCAAGTGCGGGTCCCCGCGGCCAACAGGCTGGGCAAGGAGGGCCAAGGGCTGAAAATTGCCCTCACCACGCTGAACACGGGCAGGCTTTCCATCCCCGCCATGTGCGCGGCATCGGGCAAGTGGAGCCTGAAAATCGCCCGCGAATGGTCCAACGCACGCGCGCAGTGGGGGAAGCCGGTGGGCCAGCACGAAGCCGTCGGCAAGAAGATCGCCTTCTTGGCCGCCACCGCCTTTGCCTTGGAGGCCGTATTCGAACTCTCGGCGGAACTGGCGGATGCCGGCATGAAGGACGTTCGGATCGAGGCTGCCCTGGCCAAGCTCTGGTCCAGCGAAATGGCATACCAGTGCGCCGATGAGCTGGTCCAGATCCGCGGCGGCCGCGGCTTTGAAACGGCGGCCTCGTTGGCCGCCCGGGGGGAGCGTGCGGTGGGCGCGGAGCAGCAGCTGCGGGATTCGCGCATCAATCGGATCTTCGAGGGCTCCACGGAAATCATGCATCTGCTGATTGCCCGCGAAGCGGTGGACGCGCACCTCAAGGCCGCCGGAGACCTGGCGTCGACGACGGCGACCCTCGGCCAGAAGGGCAGGGCGGCAGTCGCCGCGAGCAGCTTCTATGCCAAATGGCTGCCGCAGCTGGCGGTCGGCAAGGGCATGGACCCGCGCTCGTACGCTGACTTCGGCCCGCTGGCCAAGCACCTGCGGTACGTGGAACGCGAGTCGCGCCGGCTGGCCCGGCAGACGTTCTACGGCATGGGCCGCTGGCAGGCAAAGCTGGAGTACAAGCAGGTCTTCCTGGGCCGGATCGTGGACATCGGAGCCGAGCTGTTCGCGATGGCGGCGTCGGTCTCCAGGGCCGAGATGCTGCGGCAGCAGGACGCCTCCAGGGGCCACGCCGCCGTCGAACTTGCCGACGCCTTCTGTGACCAGGCCCGGATCCGGGTTGACGCACTGTTCACCTCGCTGTGGCACAACACGGACGACGGCGACCGCGGGCTGGCCAGGCGCGTCCTCGCCGGCGATTACGGCTGGCTCGAGGCCGGCATCATCGACGCATCCGAGGGAACCGGGCCCTGGATTGCCGATGCCACCCCGGGGCCGAGCACCAAGGAGAATCAGCACCGCACATACCGCTGACCGGGCAGGGAGCCGGTGCTCGGCTGGGCGCAGCCGCACTCAGTGCGCCCCAGCCGGACTCAGCCCGATTCAGCCGGACCGGTTGCGATCGCTGGACGGCGGGATCGCTGGACTAGGACCGGCCGCCCGTAAAGATAAAAATCCAGCGGGGCCGCGGTACGTCGAACTGTGTGCCCAAGCGCCTCAGCCGTGCCGGTCATAGTGTCGTACCCCTCTGGCAGAGTGGTTTTATGGACGGCAAGCAGCGGTTGGTGAGGCTGCCGGGGCTGGTGGAGGCACCGGGAACCGGCAGCCCCGGCGCGTCCGCCGGCCGGGCCGCCGAAAGCTCGGAGCCAGTACCCGCCACGCCCGCCACCTCGGGCTCGCCGCTCGGAAGTCCGGAGTCCGTCACTCCAGCCCCGGTACTGGCGTCCGCCACCGAACCCTCACCCACCAGGCCCGCGATCGTGGCGGCGAAGCCAGCGGGCGCGACTCCGGCCGCTCCTGCCGCTGCGGCGGGGCCGGTGGCGGTGGTGCGGGGTTTCATCGCGGCGCTGGCGATGCCCGGCCCGGTCCCGGATGATGCGGCGATCATCGCCGAACTGAGGGCGCTGGAGGACCTCAAATCCGCCGCCGCGGCCCGTCAGGTGCGGATCACGGCCGCGTTCGATGCC